>JASFQI010000165.1:0-10303 GCA_050115555.1 Desulfobacteraceae bacterium | reverse complement strand
GAGCAGCCTTTGCTCCGTGCCTCCTCCAGGGCGCGGTGCATGAGCGCCGTATTGTGCCGGAGGTGGCCGATGATGGGGTTGATCTGGCTGATGGCGATTTTCATGGGGCAGGCCTTTCGCCGGAAATCACAGGACCTTCCGGGCGGCATGATCAATGGCCTTGAGGATCACCGGGATCTGTTCGTCCATATGAATCTGGATCGGAAAGGTCAGGGCACGCGAAAGCAGTGCCGCTGTCTTGGGCAGGGCGGACGGCGGGTACTCGCATCGCGTTTCCCCGGAAGCTGTCTGAAACGGCCACCCGCTTCGAATCGGGCTTCTGCCCTTCAGGAGGTGCTCCCATTGATCGTAGTAGTGCCAGGTATTGTCATACCAGTATACGGCCCCGACCCCCTCGTCGACCAGCGCTTGGTTGAACGCGCGGGCCTTTTCTTCGCTCGGGAGGAAAAAGATGAGAAAGGTGGCGCTGTCTCCATCCGGGTCGGGAAGATCACGAAAGGAAATGCCGTCGATACGTGCCAGTGCCTCCTTGAGGACCCGCTTGTTTTCCCGTTGGCGTGCGAGAATGACCGGTTCGAGTTTTCGAAGCTGGGCCAGGCCCAAGGCCCCCTGGAGTTCCATCATTCTGTAGTTGAACCCGATGAAGCTCCGCTTCTCCAGGCCCCTGCCCACGGAGGGATCGTGGTCGTGCCCATGATCATGGTACTCGGAGGCGCGGGTGTAGAGGTCGGTGTCGTTCGTGATCACCATGCCCCCTTCGCCCGTGGTCAGGGTCTTGACCGAGTCAAAGGAAAAGGTGCCCATGGCCCCGAAAGAGCCTAGGGGCTGCCCCTGGATTCGGCCGCCACAGGACTGGGCCGTGTCTTCGATCACAGGAATGCCATGGCCCGCAGCCGTGGACACGATGTCCCGAATGCGGGCCTGCGCCCCGCACATGTGCACGGGAATCACGGCGCGGGTCTGCGGCGTGATCCGTGCCTTCAAATCCTCGGGATCCAGGCACAGGGTCTCGTCGATTTCTGCGAACACGGGGACAGCTCCCGCATCGAGCACGGCCTCCCACGTGGCCACGAAGGTGAACCCCTGGGTGATGACCTCGTCTCCGGGGCCGATGCCCAAGGCGGCCAGGGCCACGCGGAGCGCAGCGGTGCCCGAGGAGACGGCAAGGGCATGACGCACCCCGCAATACTCGGCAAAGGCCCGCTCGAAGGCTTCGACTTTGTAAATGCCTTGCCTTTGTGCATCGAACTCGTAGCGAAAAAGCACATTCCTGGACAGGACGTCCAGGATTTCCTGCCGTTCCTCGTCTCCGATGATCTCGTGTCCCGGCATAGAATCGACTCCTTTCAGGGAATCCGGGTGTCTCCGGCTGCTGTTTCCATGAAGACCGGAGTGGTTTCTTTTTATCCTTCCTCTTCGGTCACGGCGAAGTTTCCATTGAAGAGATGAGCGTTGCCGCCGGTCGCCTGAGTATCCCCTCTGTTCGAGGATAGACGCAGTGTTATCGTCAAGCATGTGAAAAAGCGCTGAAAGGCTCATGCGAAAAATTTCTGAATGGAAATTAACGTATTCGCACAACCGAATCAAGTGCGAACCTTCACGGCGCTTTGGGCCGGTACACAAGGCTGGAGACATCAATGATTTCTCCATCCTTCAAGCGGGCCTTGTCGCATGATTGGATGGCCTTCATGAAAAATGGACGCCTCGGAGGCGACCTGGGAGGCTTGGCTGTTCAGCAAACGCACGATGGAGGATGGTTTCGCTTTTGACGTTACTCCCGATCACATGTCAAATCCATGACGTTATCGATCGGAAGAAGTTCCTTTTCTTCTTGATTCTCTTAGAAAAAACCACAGGAGGGACGGGAATGACTCGAAGGACTTGCAGGCATGAAATGTGCAGTGAATCCATCGGGCATTGCCTTCTCCGGCAGGATGTGAACGGGCGCCGAGACTGGTTTCGCCCGGGTTTAGGGAGGTGCGTGCGCGGCACTACTCATTGAAGAAGGTTTGTAAATCCCTGGGAAGACCTTTGAGCCTATCGAGGCGCTTCCCTGTCCACAGATGGGAAAGAAGAAGAGCCATGTTTCAATCATCGGATGTCCCTGCACCTGCAAACTATTTTCTAAAGCCGGGATATATCTTTGTTCCATCGAGACCTACCGTGGTGTCCACGGTGTTGGGGTCCTGCGTCGCTGTGGTGCTCTGGGATCGAAATCGAAAGACCGGTGGAATCAGTCATTTCCAGCTGCCCACCTTCCAAAAGCCGAATCCGCCCACGGCGCGGTACGGCGATGCTTCGACCGTCATGCTGATTCGCATGATGCTTCAGGACGGATCCAAACCCAAGCATCTGGAGGCCCAGATTTTTGGAGGGGCCTACAACAGCGAAGTGTCTTCGAAAAACGTCGGCCGCGAGAACATCCGCATGGCCCGGAAGGTTCTTGCACGGTATGCGATCCGCATCGTTTCCGAGGATGTGGGTGGGGAGAGGGGGCGTAAGATCGTTTTCGATTCGGGAGCGAACGAGGTAGCGGTCCTCAAGGTGGACCGCCTCAGGCAGGGCGATTGGCATCCCTATGTGGACAACCGGTAAGCAAAGGGGGCAGAAGCGTATTTCATCACCTTTTCACGTGTTCCCCGCAGTAAAATAAGCAATCCACTTCGTACTTTCGATCTCAAATGCAAAGGTTTTCCGTTCATTGCGCACACAGCAGAAAGATATCTCGAGCACCGAAACGACCCTCACCGTTCACCTGGAAAAGTACGGACACTTCATTCCGATGCTCACGAATCACCCTGCGAGTAAAGGGGCCTTTCGGGATGGAGACCTGTGCGTGAATGAATGAGCAAAATGGAAAACAAGGCATGATCTTTGCAAAATATCCGAAGTTGAGAAGGCTTCGTTCACGCATTTCTCGAGCTTGCTACAGGGAGATTCCATAATTCGACAAATGGGAGATGACTTTCTCCTCTGTATGGGAAGAAAAAGGACCTTCCACTGCATGAAGGAAAAGGAGAGATGAAAGTAAAACGAGGGCATATGGTATGGATTCCAACGACGGGATCTGGAAAAGTGCGAAGCACGTTGTTAAATCCGATCTACGTGAGGATCGCCCTCTTCCTGGTGCTTATCTGCATAGCCGCGGTGCCGGTGCTAGAACACGGCGTTCTGTCCCTGGTCGACCGCATTGCGGAGTTGGAGGCAAGGAGGGCGGAGCTGAACGTGGAAATCGGTAAGTTGCAGTACATCCGAAGGGAACTTGCGCAGATTTCGAGCAAGGAGGATCAACTCAAGGAATACTTCGGCATGTCCAGGTTCCAATCGCTCAAACAGGTGCTTGGCGGAACCGGAGGACAACCGCTCAACCGGATTATGAAGGGAGAAGGTCCCTTCTGCGAGGCCCCCGAGCCTCGTCCCCATGCCACAGTTCCCAAGATGGTTCTCCCTGAAAAACTCAAGACCATGGAGCAGAACTATGAGGCGTTTGGAGAGCTCATGGTCCAGCAGGCGGCAGCATGGGAACAGACGCCCAGTATTCTACCGGTGGATATAAAGCGCCCTACGATCTCCTCCGGCTTCGGATGGCGCAAAAATCCCTTTACGAACAAGCAGGAGTTCCATGCAGGTGTCGACATCATCGGTCGAACCGGCTCCCGCGTCATTGCGCCGGCAAACGGCGTGGTGATCCAGCAGGGTCATGACCGCTGGCTGGGGAACTACCTGGTGCTGCAGCACAAGACCAATCTCAAGACCCTTTACGGCCATCTCCGCGAGGCTTCCGTGAGCAAAGGCGCTTCGGTCAAGCGCGGGGACACTCTCGGAACGGTAGGCAATACAGGGCTTTCCACCAGCAGCCACCTCCACTACTCCGTGGTGGAGAACGATCGAGCTGTGGATCCCATGCAGTACATCCTCGATTATAAGGGGTAAATCCATGCAACCAGCCGGTTTCAAGTCATGTAGAGAAAGTGTCCTGCGGGACGGGAGGGGATTTGTTTTAAAAACATTCGCATGGACCATTGCAACGGCCTGCCTGATTCCTTTGTTCTGCGCTCATGGATGGGCCGGTGTCCCGGAGCTCGACCGGGAGGGGATCTTCTGTACCTACTACTCCATATGCGGGGAGACGCCCGAGACCGGCGATATCGAGGATTTGTGCTGGGCGCTGGAAAGCCCCACCTTTTCCGCATTCAAGCCCGCTGAGATGTTCTCCGGAAACAGCCTCAGGAAGGCTCGCCGCCGTCTAAACCAACGCATTCGACAGATCAATGCGGAAAGCCTCTTTCGCTGGAGCATCGAGGGTCGCATGCACTGGACGTCAAGCGAGCGCGCCAGGTTTCATCCGATCACTTGGGAACCCGATTTCCCCCGGGCGACCCCCTACATCGGTGCGGAGATGCTGCCGGAGCACTGGGAACGATTGCGCAAGGCCTTGAAGGAGTTACCCCTGGAGATCCCCAAGGGGACCTCGGGCTGGGTTTCAAGAGTCGGCGTGCTCCTCAAGCCGTATCGGGTGGAAAAACGCTTTCAGAAGCGGAACATCGCACTCGAGGACGTGCTTCTGCCTATTCGATGCGTGGTGTTTGTTCCTGTGGCGATCCAGCTCCCGGCGAGCCCGGGCACGCGGGTGATTCCAATTTTCCACTGAAGGGCACCGCACGAATGGGGCAATGCTGTCGGCGGATGTCAAAGGAATGACATCGCGGCAGGAACGCGCACCCCGGTCGGTACGGAAATGCAGGGATACGGGGCCTGGTAGCGGTTCCCCTTCGTGGTACGCAAATTGCTTGTTCCCAAAACCAGAACGCACAGCACACGTGAACACAGTGGCCTGCCGGAGGACGGGAGGGCGGACCCTCGAACGAGGGCACGTGATTTTTGAAAACGGAGGATGAGGGATGCACAACGCAATCATGGGCAATCTCGACGGGGACCTTGAAAAGGTTGCATTTGACGTCGCAGGAGTAAAACGCATTCTGGACCGGTCTGGCGCAAACATCGTGCACTCGGAAACCGGAGAACTTTACCTTGAACTGGACGGGGATGTGTACCCGGTGGCCAAGGGGCCTCAACGGGATGTGAAGCCCTATGTGATCGTGCTCAATTCCTCCGAGGCCTTCAACGTCGCTGATTATTGCATGCTTTTCGAAGTCCAGCCACTTCGCAACAATCTGGTCATGGGCAAGGACATCGCAGGGCAGTTCCATTTGTGCCGCCTACATGACGCTCCGGCCAAGGTCCAACAACAGACCCAGGATATGTGTCTCGAGGAAATTGAAAAACGACTTGAAACGGGAGAACTCGCAGGTGAGGAGTTCGACGAGATCAAGAACATGTTCAAGAATCTTCGGAACGGACACTTCTTCGAGGAGCTGACAAGTGAGTTTTCCAGTAAGATCAAAGAGATTGCTGTGGAGTTGATCGATTTCCGAAAGGACATCAAGAAGCGAATCGAGCCCGGAATCGTGGAGATCGCTGCCAAGGATATCCCGGAGGCCAGCAACCAGCTCGAGGGGATCAACACGACGCTTGAAAAGAGCACCATGAAGATCATGGACATCAACGAGGAGCAGATGGAGCTCGCAAATCGCGAGTTGGAAAGGCTTCTGGCATGGCTCGACGATCACGGAGGGGGTGACTCGAACGAGTCGTGGGAAAAGGGCATCGAGATGATTCAAGAGATAGTACAGCTCGTTCCCGACTTGCCCGAGGAGGCTCGCCAGGTGATGCAGTTCGTGATGCCCGGTGTGGAGACCGGCCGTGAGCTCCTGTGCAATCGGGCGGACGTACTGTCGATTCAGGAAGCGCTTTCCGAGCCTATGAGTACGATCGACGAGCTGATGCGGGATCTGGGTGAGGCCGATCACGGAATTCAGCGGCTGAGCGAGCTGAATACGGCCATTCGAGGAATCGTGGAGGCGTGCGGGCAGGGTACGAGTGCCCCTGGCGGAAACGGAGGATCGGCCGATCTTCCGGAACCGTTTGTGAAGATTCTAAAGGAGCAGACAGAAACGCTTCGTACCATCGGGAAACTTTCCATGAGCATGATGGAGCCGCTCAGCTTTCAGGATCTCGTAGGGCAGCGTATCCAGCGGATCATCAAGCTCGTCAAGTCCATGGAAATGCGCATCGAAGATCTGATCATCTCATTCGGAATCAAGATGCAGAGGCACAAGGAAGATCCGAGCAAGTCGTTCGAGGATCTCGCACGCGAGGTGGAGGATTTCAAGAGCGAGCTCAAGGGACCGCAGAGTGAGGGGGAAGGTCTGGACCAGGATAGCATCGACGATCTCTTGGCCAGCCTGTGATGAAGGTATATTCGAGGAAGAGATGAACCAAAGGAGGATGAACGGATGGCCATTGATACTTCTATGAAAGTCCTGGTCGTGGATGATTTCGCCACGATGAGGCGAATCGTAAAGGGTGTCTTGAAGCAACTCGGCTTCAACAGCATCGTGGAGGCGGAGGACGGCTCCAACGCCCTGGATACCCTGAAGAAGGAGAAGGTGGGACTCATTGTGTCCGACTGGAACATGCCGAAAATGACGGGGCTGGACCTGCTCAAGGCCGTTCGGGGGGATGACACCCTCAAGGAGATCCCGTTCATCATGGTCACGGCGGAAGGTCAGAAGGAAAACGTGGTCGAAGCCGTCAAGGCAGGAGTCAGCAACTACATCGTCAAGCCTTTCACACCGGAGACCTTTAGTGAAAAGCTGGAAAAGGTCTTCGGGTGAGAACGGTTTCGCCCGTGCGGAGAAACCTCTGAGAAAACGGGCCGGACGAGTCGGCCGGTAGTGGAAGAAGTTGAGCGCAAGGATTCCCCTTGCAGAACGCACGGGAGAATGCCGCATCACCATGGGAAGGGGATAATTTCATGTCGGATCGGATAGAAGAACTCGGGAGCAGCCTGGATACTCTGGCCTTGGAGGTGGTTACCCTGGAGAGCGGGGATATTCCTGCCATGGGGAAGGTCATGAATGTCCTGGAGGAGCTGGAGGCCCAGTCCAAGGACCTGGAGGAAACACGTTTCACGGAGCTTGTCCGGGCGACCCGAGGCTACCTCGAAAAGGTGATTCTGAACGAGGCCTCGGATATCAAGCCCCTGGAGATGGGGATCACGACGTTGCAGTCATTTCATCGGGCGCTCGTAAACGGTGAAACGCCCCAGGAGGATGCATTGTCGCAGGCCTTTCAGGCGTTCGGGCGCAAAGATGAACCTGCTCCGGAGGGTACGGAGGCCGAGGAAAAGGCTGTCCCGGCGCCCGAAGAGGAAGACGGGACCGAGGAGGCTTCTGTGCCGAAGGCCCCTCAGGACGATCAAATTTTGGGGAGCGGGCTTGCCGAGGAGGATCGGCAGATCCTGCAGGACTTTGTTGTGGAGTCCAAGGAGAACCTGGACAGCATCGAGGTGAACCTGGTCAACCTGGAGCAGGAACCGGAAGACCTGGAGACGATCAACTCCATCTTTCGTCCGTTTCACACCATCAAGGGCGTCAGCGGTTTTCTCAACCTCAAGGCGATCAACCGATTGGCCCACAGCGCCGAGAACCTTCTGGACAAGGCACGGAACGGGGATATCGCCGTGGGCGAGGAGATCATCGATATCGTGCTCGAGTCCGTGGATACCCTGAAACGCATGATTGACGGGGTTCAGGAGGGACTGGACAGCGGCGGCTCTCTGATCGCAGATATAGATATCGAGCCGCTTGTTCAAAAGATCGAGAAGCGGCAGGAGGAGCAGAAAGAGTGGGGAGAGAGCCGGGTGGGAGAGATCTTGCTTCAGCAGGGGAGCATCACCAGGGAAGACCTCGAAAGCGGCCTGGAGAAGCAGAGAGTCGAACCGGGCAAAAAGATCGGCGAGATCCTGATGGGGGAAAAGAAGGCCCAGTCCAAGGAAGTCATCTCCGCTGTAAGAAAGCAGAAGCAGTACAAGAAAGGCCATGTGGATCTTCAGGTCAAGGTAGACACCCAGAAGCTGGACAACATGGTGGATTTGACCGGTGAGCTCGTGATCGCCCAATCCATGCTTCGCCAGAACCCCTACATTACCGCCAGCAGCGACCAGAAGCTTTATCACAACCTGAATCAGTTGAACCAAATCACATCGGGGCTCCAGAGGATCGCCATGTCCATGCGCATGGTGCCCATCAAGAGCACCTTCCAGAAGATGGTGCGGCTGGTACGGGACCTTGCCAAGAACTCGAGAAAAGAGGTGGGGCTCGAGATGTCCGGGGAGGACACGGAGATCGACCGAAATGTGGTGGACGAGCTTTACGAGCCCATGGTGCACATGATTCGAAACGCTGCAGACCACGGTCTGGAGTCGCCTGAGGAACGAGAGGCCACAGGCAAGGACCGCAAGGGCACCATTACCTTACGTGCTTTTCACCGGGGCGGGAACATCGTCATCGAGATCGAGGACGACGGGCGCGGATTGAACCGCGACGCCATCCTTGAAAAGGCCCTGTCCCGCGGCCTGATCACTGAGGATCACAAGCTCACGGACGCGGAAATCAACAATCTGATCTTTCAGCCGGGCTTCTCCACGGCCCGCACCGTTACGGATATCTCCGGGCGAGGTGTGGGCATGGATGTCGTAAAGAAGGCGATCGAGAAGCTTCGAGGGCGTGTGGAGATCAACTCCAGACCGGGACATGGGTCCGTCTTCGTGATCAGCCTTCCTCTCACCCTGGCGATTATCGAGGGTATGCTCGTACGTGTGGGAAAAGAGCGCTACATTATTCCCGCGCTGGCCATCCTGGAATCCTTTCGACCGGAAAGGGATCAGTACTCCACCGTGGAAGGAAAGGGCGAGTTGATTCGGACGCGCGGCAGCCTCGTCCCCCTGGTGCGGCTCCACCAGATTTTCAACGTGCCAAGCGAATGCACGGAGCCGTGGGAGGGACTCGTGGTGACTGTGGAGCACGAGAACAAGAGGATGTGCCTTCTCCTCGACGAGCTTCTGGGCAAGGAGGAGGTCGTGATCAAAAGCCTGGGCGGAGGATTGAAGAATCTCAAGGGCATCGCCGGCGGAGCCATTCTCGGAGACGGCCGGGTCGGATTGATCCTGGACATGTCCGGCATCTACGACGTTGCGAACGGAAATGGAAGAAGGGTGCACTGAGCCCGGCCATGCCGATTTTGAGCCCTTTTTCGAAGGACGGATCGGCCCCTTCACCGTACAGGCGGAAGCGAACTGGCGTTTCACCTCTTCATACACAGGGTTGTGGCTGTGAATAATAAGATCACCGTGGGTGTCGCAGATATGAAGGTCAGCAATGATCCGGAGGCCATGCTCGTGACCTATTCCCTGGGTTCGTGCATAGGCATTGCCGTTTATGATCCGGCGGTCAAGGTTGGAGGCATGCTCCACTATATGCTGCCCGACTCCTCCCTGGACCCAGTAAAGGCGAAGAATAACCCTTACATGTTCGCCGACTCGGGGATCGCGCCCATGTTCAAGGAGGCGTACAAGCTGGGGGCCAAGAAGCAGCGGATGCGGATCGTTGTGGTGGGAGGGGCACAGATCCTGGACCAGCAGGGATTCTTCAACATCGGCAAACGGAACCACATGGCCATGCGCAAAATTTTTTGGAAGAACAAGGTGATGGTGAGCCATGAGGACGTGGGGGGGAATGTGAACCGGACCCTCAAGTTGGCCATCAACGACGGCGCATGCTGGGTCAAGGTCTCCGGAAAAGGGGAGTTCCAGGTATGAAAAAGGACATCGGGGCCATCGTGGCAAAGATCGAGACACTGACGCCGATTCCGCAGGTGGCTCAAAAGATTATGACTGTGGCAAAGGATCCCCAGAGCTCCATGGGACAGCTCTCCGAGCTCATCCAGTATGATCAGGCCGTGACGGCCAATCTTCTCAAGGCCGCCAACTCCGCCTACTTCGGCCTGTCGAAAAAGGTGGACTCCCTGCACCAGGCCGTTGTGTACCTGGGCATGGACAAGATCGTGGATCTGGTGCTGCTTCAGGCAAGCGGGGAGAATTTTTCCAAAGGTCAGGTGGGATATGACCTGAACAGCGGAGAGCTCTGGCGGTACTCGGTTTCCTCTGCACTCATCGCCCGGGAGCTGGCGGAAATGAAGGAACTTAAAGACGTTCATGCCGTGTTCACGGCGGCCCTCGTGAAGGATATTGGAAAGGTGGTGCTCAGCCAGTACGTGGCCGATTCCTTCGAGAAGATTCAGCTCCTGGTATCCAACTATGAGTTCAGCTTTCGCGAAGCCGAAAAGGCCGTCCTGGGGATCGACCACGCGGAGCTGGGTGGGGTGATCGCGGAGCGCTGGG
>JASFQI010000164.1:0-10304 GCA_050115555.1 Desulfobacteraceae bacterium | reverse complement strand
TCCCCAGGACCAGCGCCGTGACGGGCTCATATCGGACCCAGCCCAGGGCCACGGCCCCTGCAAAGGCACCGCCCCAGAGAATCACGCCACCTATCACATGGCCTTTGTACCCCGGCATGATTTTTTCCCGTCCTTTTCGATTTCCATGAGAGGGATCCTCCTCTTCCGGAAATCGTTCGAAAATGCTTCGCACAACCTCAGCACATCCCCAACGCCTGAAATTCCTTGAGCCCGTCTTCCCAGTCACGTATAGGAGACAGGAGACTTCGGGCCGGTGGATGCGTAGAGTAGCCTTCTGCAAACCCGACGTCAACATGCCTCATCAATGAGCCGCGTGGAAGAGAGACGTCGCGCGGCAAGCACACCCTTTGGAGCGCCTCTTTCAAGAGGACGCAACAGACATGGGGATCCCTTCAAGGAGGTCTGCCACTCGGTGATTCCACTCTCCGACGATGCCCCCAAAGGACGGTTTGCCTGGGTCACCCTGATCCTCCTCCTGGGAAACGTTGCTGTCTTCTTGGCACAGCACTATGGAGCAGCGCGGGATCCGGCCCAATGGTACTTCCGCCTTGGATGCATCCCTTACGAAATCAGCAGGCTCGTCGACATCGGCCCCACGGCGCTGGTTCCTGTTCCATTCACTCTGTTCACCTCGCTCTTCCTGCACGGAGGATGGATCCACCTTGCTGCGAACATGCTCTTCCTCTGGATCTTCGGCGATAATGTAGAGGCCCGGCTGGGGCATGCCCGGTACGCCCTCTTCTATATCGCCTGCGGGGTGGTGGCCACCGGGGTCCAGGTGGCGATCCATCCGGGATCCCGCACACCTATCGTGGGCGCAAGCGGGGCCATTGCTGCGATCATGGCCGCATACCTGGTGTTTTACCCCCATGCGCGTGTGAAGACGCTGGTCTTCTGGTTTGTGTTCGTGCAGGTCGTGCGCATCCCCGCCGTGGTGTTCCTCGGGTACTGGATCGCCGTCCAGTTGCTGGCAGGCCTGGCCCTTCAGGGCCATGGAACGGACGGAGTGGCCTGGTTCGCCCACGTGGGAGGGTTCGCTGCAGGCCTGTGTGTAGCCTTTGCCCTTCGCTCCCGGCGCAGAGGAGGCCGAAAGCACAAGCCGAAATAAGATAGGAAACCCCCACCTTGACCGGAAAACCACCGGCGTGGTAGAAGCCAGTACTTGGGCAGGGAATCCTCCCTTCCATATTGCGTTTCCTCGCTATGCCACAATTCAGTCTCTCCCAGAAGGTTCGAGCCCTCGGCAGGCTCCGGACCAACGAACACACCACCATGACCCTGCTGGCCGTTCTCGTGGGGCTGACCGGAGGGTATGGAGCCGTCGGGTTCCGATTTCTGATCGATTTCTTTCAGACGCTTTCTTTCGGGGCGGGTGGTGAGCTCCTCACTCTCGCCCAAGCCACCCCATGGTACCTGCGCTTGATCATTCCGGCCGCGGGCGGCCTCATCGTGGGACCGATCGTGTACCTCCTGGCCAACGAAGCCAAGGGACATGGGGTTCCCGAGGTCATGGAGTCCGTGACGCTCCGGAGCGGCATGATCCGCAAGCGGGTCGTGCTGGTGAAATCCTTTGTCTCTGCCATCTGCATCGGCACGGGGGGATCGGTGGGCCGGGAAGGTCCCATCGTGCAGATCGGATCCGCCATCGGATCAAGTATTGGCCAACTTCTGAGGATCTCGGCCGATCGTATTCGAACCCTCGTAGGATGCGGCGCTGCAGCCGGGATCGCCGCCACGTTCAACGCACCCATCGCAGGGGCCATGTTCGCCCTGGAGATCGTCCTCGGCGACTTCGGGCTGGCCACGTTCAGCCCGATCGTGATCTCCGCCGTGGTGGCCACCGCCGTGAGCCGACACTTCCTCGGCAACACGCCCGCCTTCCTCGTCCCGGAATACAAGCTGATCAGCGCATGGGAGCTTCCACTCTACATGGCCCTGGGGATCTTGTGCGCATTCGTGGCCGTGGGATTCACCAAATCGCTCTATCGGCTCGAGGACGGGTTCGAACACCTCCGTTTCCCGTCTTACCTGAAAGCCGGCATCGGCGGGCTGATTCTCGGCGGGATCGCGATCCCCTTTCCCTACGTGCTGGGCGTGGGATACGGCTCCATCGACATGGCCCTCCTGGAGCATCTCTCCTGGCCGCTCATGATGGGTCTGGTGGCCTTCAAACTCCTGGCCACGTCTATTACCCTGGGCTCCGGCGGATCGGGCGGCATCTTTGCCCCCTCGCTCTTTATCGGCGCCATGACCGGAGGGGTGTTCGGCACACTCTGCCACGCCCTGTTCCCCGGCATCACGGCCTCGCCTGGGGCATACAGCATCGTGGGCATGGGGGCTTTGGTGGCCGGAACCACGCACGGCCCTCTGAGTGCCATTCTGATCCTCTTCGAGCTCACCGGGGACTACAAGATCATCCTCCCTCTGATGATCGCGTGCATTATGAGCTCCATGGGGGCCCGCCAGCTCCTTCGCGACTCCATCTACACGCTGAAACTCGCACGCCGGGGGATCAATATCTACGAAGGCAAGGAGGTCAATGTTCTCAAGTCCATCCGCGTGGGCGACGTCATGAACCCGGACGTGGAGGTCATCCCGGAATACCTCACCCTGGGGACCCTCACCGACAAGCTTTCCAGGAGCAAGTACAACACGTTTCCCGTGGTGAACGACAAGGGAGAGCTTTCCGGAATCCTTTCCCTCCTCGACTACCGCGACATCGCCTTTGATCAGAATCTGAAAGACCTGGTGGTGGCCAAGGAGCTTGCCACGCCCAAAGTGGTCACCGTCTCCCTTGACGACAACCTCTGGGACGCGTTTCAGAAAATCTCCAGGGACGACTTCTCCATCCTGCCCGTGGTCTCTTCGGATACCCCGTCCCGCCTGGTCGGCGTGCTCACACGGCGGGACATTATCGGCGTCTACCAAAAAGCCGTGATGAAAATAGCCCTGCTCACCCCGGAAAAAGAGGCAAGCAAAGGCTCCTGAGCCTTTTCGAATGGAGCAGGATAGGAGCGCAGGCTTCAAAAACGCCGTCCGTGCACAAAATTCTGTGCATTTCCCTCCCGATCCCTCCTTTCCAAAAAACCGATGAAATGACAGAAAGTTATGTGCTTTCCCCGGTCCTTTTCCACCCTTTTTCCTGTGATGCAGCATCCGAAGACATCACCGCGTCTGCATCCCGGAGCGCGCACAAAACGACGTATATTCAAAGGGTTATACCTGATCCATCCCACTTCTTTCCCATGGGGTAAGCGATAAGCGTAACACCCCGGAAAACCATCAAAACTCAGACAAATGCACACCTATATGTGCAACATGCACTGTTTTTTGTGCATTTTGTGATCCTATGGCCCGGCGAGTACGAAAAAACCGGAAAAAGGCCTTCCGACTGCCCGCACTTTTATTAAAAAATTTATTTCCTTATTTCAATTGGTTGAAGCTCATCTCCTGTCTCGATTCATCTGTTTTTCATCCGAAAACTTCAAAAGACCTCTTTCTGGCATGAATCGTGTGATGAATATGCTTCGCTCGCGCATTTCTCATCCCGCTGAAACGGGAACGCGGGGAGATTCAATATGGAATGGATGCGTTGTCCATGAAGAGAAGGGACGCTTACCAGGCAGAGATCTCTTCACAGGAACCATCCAATGGAATCCCGTGGTCCCGTCCCGGCGGGTCTGCGGACAGGGGCAGGCGACGTTTTTTCGAGGGGGTCTCTATGATGCGGCTTCGAACGATGCACTCCAAACAAGGAATGGGACAGCTCTTCCGCCTTCTGGTCCTCGTGTCCTGTCTGATTGGGATGCAGACCCCGGTGGAGGCGGCCGATTCATCCTTTGAAGACATTCCCATTCTTACCTCCGGCTCCGGAGAGATCGAGGCGGAGCTCGTTCCCGTCGAAGACGGCGGGTTCATCTGTACGAGCGCTCCAGACCTGGTCCGGATGTCCGTAGACGGAATAGAGGTCCCCTGCAATGTCCAGCCCGTGAGCAGCGACAGGGCTAAGGTCACGGCCTCGTTCTCCGGGCTCGAGGACGGCCGGCACAAGGCCACGGGCACGTCCCTGGGGGCCGGCGGAGAGATCCTGGCCACGCGGGAGGCCCTTTTCATCGTGGACAGCCTGCCGCCGCAACTCGAGCTGATCCAGCCCCAAACGAATCAACTCCAGCCGACCCAGACCTCCTTTCAGGTCCGGTGCCGCGACGAAGGGTCCGGCATTTCCCCGGACCCGGCAGAATCCGGGCTCTCCATGACACTGAACGGCCATGCAGCATCCTTTCAGGTCGTGGAGGAACGGGGCGAGCTGGTCCTGATCATCACCGCGCAGGCCGCCCAGTGGGAGCCCGACCAGACCGTTTCTCTCCATGTAGAGGTTCAAGACCGGGCCGGGAACGCCGCCTCCCTGGACCGTTCCTTTGGAGTGGATACGGAGGAGGATCTATGGGATTACGAGACAATCCCTTGCGTTCACCCGGACGTAAAGTTTCCGGGGTTTAACCAGACGCAGACGCTGTTAGTGGTTCGCCGCATCCCGTTTCCCCTTCAAACCGCCGTTCACTGGATCCGTTTCGACGCGGCACACCGGGTTGTGACGCTGTCCCTCGATTTCCGCACCTTTCAGTCGGGAAGCTTTATGGACCCGGGCATCTATGACGCCCTCGAGGTCAAGAGCAACCATCCCTGTGTTCGTGTGAAGCGCCTCTCGAGATCTCCGGAGTCCAGCAACCTGCGCTTTCGTGTCAGCCAGACCGGCCTTCCCCAGGGGGACAACGGCCTGGGGTCCATTACGGTCCAGTACCCCGCGTTTGTGTCTTTCGATTACGAGCTGTTCTGCGAGGAAGGCGTTGCAGAGGCGGAACTACGCGGCATGCAAACGGAAGGTCCCCTGAAACAGTACACCATCCCGGTGACCCTGTATGCGCCGACGGACTACTCGGACGAGATCCAGGTCCAGGAGGACCGTCTTCAGTATCGTTTCCTCCTGGCCGGTCCGGGCGGACTGGACACGGCGTCCTCCTGGTTCGATCTCGAAGGGATGCGTGCATGGCTGACTCAGGTCGGGCAGGGCGTTTACGAGGCCTCGGTCCCCGTGAACGAGGGCCTTCACGTCTACACCACCCGAATTTCTCTGTCCCTCTGCGAATGGGGAGCGGTTCCAGACGGGGAGGTGAGCGACGATGGGCGATCTCTTCTCAAAACCGACGATATTTTTGTCGAACTCGACCCTCCCCAAATCGATCACTTCCATTACGACCGTGAGAACGAATGCTTTCGGGCCATGGTGTCCGATCAGGGGACCGCACTCGAGGACCTGGTCCTGGAGTTGAACGTCTCCGCCACGGGTGGGCAGGACCCCGGGTTCGACCCTGAAACCGGTGCCGTGCTGTCTTCGTATCCCATGCCTGAGGGCATCCAGGCCGCCCTTCTCAAGGTCACGGACCGGGCCGGGCAAACCACCACGGCGACCTGCCGGGTCTTCGGAACCACGCCCGAGGCCCAGAGGATGGACCAGCAGACATCCTCCTACCCGGTCACAATCAAGGAGGGGGAACAAACCCATTCCCGAAAGCCTTCAAAAAGTCCATCGAACTGGCGCATTTCCAGGCAGTATCTTGAAGCATACAGGAACGGAAAGCAGGCCGTGACCGAATGCATGAAAAGTAAGCGTATCACCAAGGAGAACCCCCTGAGCCGTTGCATCAAACGGGCTTGGGAGCTTTATGGGACCACCACGCTTTCCCCGGGCGAGTCCGATTCCTCCTTGAAGGCCACAGGCCCCTCCCTTCCAGCCCCGAATCCGGCCCTGAAGCGAGCGGAGAAGGCATGCGAGGACAAGTACCCGCCCGGTGTGCAGTACCAACGGGAAAGCGAGGAAATCGAGGAGTGCTCAACCATCTGGGTCGATACCTTGGCCCCCCGCATCCGCAACGCTGCGTTTCTGCCGGCTTCAAAGCAGGTCACAGCGCTCATCGACGATCACGGCATGCCGCTTTCCCAGGTCCACATGGACTACCGCATTACCCCCGCGCCCCTGAGCCATCCCTATGCGCAAGAGGACCGGCCGTTTTCCTTTGATACAGGGACCGGCCTTTTTGTGGGAGAGATCTCCCTTCCAAAGGAAACCGAGCTGTTCAAGGTGGAGATCCAGGCCACGGACGCAGCGCGGAACTGGAGCAAGAAGTGGCTCGACGTGACCACCCCGCTCCGGCCGCCGGACGTGTATCTGGAGATCCTGAAAAAAGGGGTGGCGGCCTACCCCCTGGGATTCTGCTCGGACCACTCGGGCATTGACCATCGAAAGACCCGTGCCTGGCTCGATGAAAAGTCCTTCCCCCCGTTCAGCTTCCACTTCAACCACCCCTCCTCCCCGGATCAGGTGGACTTCGCGCCCGTGACCGAGGAGGGACCCCACAGGGTCCGCCTGGAGGTCACGGACTACGCAGGGCTCACCTCGGAAGACTCAGCCGACTTCCAGGTAGCCATTCCCCCGGAAATAAAAGACTTCAGGTACATGCCGACATCCCTTCAAAACGTCGGCAGCCCCGCCTTCTCTGCCGTGATCCGTGACAACGGGGGCGACCTGGACCTTCGAGGAATCGAGCTGTTCTTGGACGGCAACCCGATGGATCGGGAACGGTTTTACTACGATCCTCCAAGCGGGTACTTCTCCGCGGACGGTCCGTTGGCCCTCAGCCCCGGCACACATCTCGCCCGGTTGACCGCCACAGACGCCCACGGCCACAGCGACGAGGCCCTGCTTCGATTCTCCCCCGGCGAGCCCATTGAGGTACCCGAAGGCGAGACCTTCGACCTGTCCATTGAAGAGGTGACCCTGTGGGAGATCGAGAATCACAATGGGGACGGCAGGGCCAACCCCGGAGAGACCGTGCGCCTGTTCGTGAGCCTGACCAACCATGGGAGCGAAGGGCTCACAGGGGTCTCAGGGGACCTGGAGTCGGAGGAGCCGGGTATTGCCGTGGAAAAGGATCACCTCGTCTACGGTGCGCTGAATCCGAGCGAGACGGTTTCGCCGCTTCAAGGCTTTGACATCCGCATTGCCGAGGACTTCCTGGACACGAGGCCCTCGGACCCCCACGAGGCCCGCTTCACGCTGGAGGCCACGGCCGACGGCGGAAAGACCTGGCTCCTGGACCTGGATCTGCCCGTGTACCAGCCCACCCTACCGTTTTCCGTCGTCTCCCCTGAGGATCAGGATGCGGAGACCAACCCTTTCGCCAGCGAGGTCACGGTCACCCTGGATCCCCTACCCTCGAACACGGAGCAGGAGGAAATCGAGGTCACGGGTACGGCTGCGAGCTCGGACTCGATGATCGACAACGTAGTCGTCCGGGTCAACGGAAACGAGGTTGACGCGCACTGGGATCCCGGGGATGGGACCTTTTCCGTGACGGTTCCCCTGGAACTCGGGGACAACCTGATAGAGGCCGAGGCCGTAGACCGGACAGGCGCCGTGGGCATGGACATGGGCTTTGTGTTCCGCTCGGATCCCTATGTATCTCCACAGATCCAAATCACAGAGCCGACCGAAGGAGACTATTTATCCGGCTGCTGGGCGGGTTATCTCCACGGCGTCTTCGATGCCGGAAGCTCGGAGGTGGCTACTTTTCAGGGAGCCATGACGGCCGAGGGCGAGACCGTTTCCATCCCCGTCTTTGAAGAAGGTGAAGAGAGAAAAGCGGGAACCTTTACCGCCCCAAATCCCCTCCATGAATATTTTCGCTCGAACTGGGGGGACAACCACGTCACAACGATCACGGTGACGGTGATTCTCACAACCATGGACGGGGACACGGTGCAGGATACAGTGACTTTTACTTACTCCTGCTACCATTAATTCGATTTCCCTGCAGTCTCGCCAGAGGCGGGACAGGGAACGCGCGAGCAGAGTATTTTCAAATTACGAGGGCTGTGCCTTTGAAATGGATCCGAGCGGGCAGATCGCTTCTCTGTATCGAACAGCCGATTCCCAGACGTATGCGCGCGAAGGCATTTCCCTGCCTTCTCTTTCTTATGATCTTCCTGGCTTTCCCCATCCCCTGCCTAGCCCAGGACGCACTGCGCCTGCCCGAACCGGATGCCGGGGTGTTCGACCCGCGGGAGGAGCCGGTTCGAATCGAGTATCGGCTCCTCGAGGACGCCCGGGAGGTGGAGGTCCTGGTGATGGATTTTCAGAGTCAGGTTGTAGAGCGCCTGACCTTTGTGGAGCTTCGCGCCGGGGATCAGGACTTTTCCTGGGATGGCCGGGACGAAAACGGAGAGCCCCTTCCGGACGGCCCGTATCGCCTGGAGATCCGGGTGGTGTTCGAGGACGGTCACACCGAAGAGGATACCGTGGAGGTTCGCATTGCCGTGCTGCCCGAAAAAACCGTCATGCCTCCACCCGAGCCCCTGCCCCCGGAAGAGCCCTTCTACCGGATCGACGGGTCCCTCTCCACGTTCTGGCGACGGAACTCGGAGGATCCGGACCACGTGGACGAGGACGGGGAGCAGCGCGTGTGGACCCGGCTCCGCTTGAGAGACGAGAACCACCGGGTGGAAGGTGTGTTCTCCATGCGCAGGCCTTACAGCAGCCCGGCAAGCTACGAGGGGTGCCGCGGCATGGCCGAGAAACGCTGGGATGCGGGAAAAATCAAGGGCGTGTTCCGCCAGAGCCTGGGAAACCTGGAAGACCCCATGAAGCTCTTCAGCGACTTTCGCACGGAGCGCAAGAAGGTGGGAGCGCGCCTGGATCATGACTTCGGCCGGGCCGACGTGAGCCTTCTCGGCTTTGCCACCGAGGGCCATGTGGACAGTCGGGAGCGGGGCGCCGCCTTCCGGTTCGGGCTCGACGGCCCTAAGGACGTTCGAGTGGGACTGACCCTGACCGGGCGCAAGTCCCTGCTGGAGGAGGACGGTTCGCGGGAAGGCGACCGAGCCGGGGCTGCGGACCTCGCCGTTCCCATCCGCGAGGATACGAAAATCCTGGCCGAAGTGGTGGCCACCCGGAATGCTACCCACACACGGGACACGGGCTGGCTCGTGGGAGTCGAGCACGACAGCGGGAACCTGCGGGCGTCTGCCGGATACTACGACCTTGGGGAAGACTTCTTAGCCCCGTTTGCCGATCCCATGCGGCGGGTGCAGTCGGATGCGCACGGGGTGAAGGCAAGTATGGATCTCGTTCACCCAAAGCCCCTGTGGGCTTTCACCTCACTGGCCTGCAGCGTTCGAGGGTTTTCCCTGGAGCGCCGAAGCAGCAGCGAGACGCTTCAGGAGGGGGACGCCTCCCTGAGGCTCGGTCTTGCAGAGACGGACAGCGTGCTCCTCCGCTGGCTCGGGCGCGAGGAGGGGGAATCGAGGACAAGCACCTGGATGGCGACCGGCCGCCACGCCTGGTCCGAAACCTGGTCCAGCAGCTTGCAGGTCAACACCACACGGACCCGGACATCCGAGACATGGCGCGGTCGACTGGATGCATCGTTTCAAAAGGAGGGCGGCCTCTTCCGCATCGCCTTGGAGCGCGTCCGTCGAGTCATCGAGACCTCATCGGACTCGCCATACGAGGAGACAAGCGTCCGGGTGGATGCCAGGGTGGATCCATTCCGTGCGGTTGTCTCAGTAAGGCGAAACCATCGGGCCGACGATTCCGGGCTCAACCTGTTCGGCAGGCTGGCATTCGAGCCTGAGATCCTGCACCGGTACCGGATGAGTGCCTACGTGGCTCTGGGAAACCGCTCCGCGTTCGAGACCGAGGAACAGGTGGAGCTGGGCCTGGAGCTGAAGTTTTAGAAACGAAACCGAATAACAGGCAAACCGAAAGGGAAACCATGGACGCGAGACAAACCTTCAGGATGCTGGGCTGGATTGCGGCAACGCTTCTGTGCCTGTTCGTCGCATCGGGCTGCGGAACCCTTAGATCCGAGTTCTTTCGAGGGGAAACCGCACATCTCCTCGAGCAGGGAAACCGGCACTATCGAAGCGGGGAATATAAAGAGGCCGAGGCCTGTTACAAGGAGGCGATCGAGCTCGATCCCGACTGCGCTTTGGGCCATGCCGCCCTGGGGCATGTCGCCTATGTGGGCGGCCGTTTCCAGGAAGCCTCGCGATGCTACGAGCGTGCCGTGGACCTGGACCCCGGTCTCGAGACGACGCTCGCGCCCCTGATCCTGGACGCCCGGCGCATGCAGGAGCAGCAGGCGCTGGAGGCCTGCAGCGCTTCCCTTCCCAAGATACTGACGCTCCTCTTGGAGGGCCGGGAGGACGAAGTCGAGATCCTGCTG
>JASFQI010000163.1:0-10443 GCA_050115555.1 Desulfobacteraceae bacterium | reverse complement strand
GCTCCTTGCGAACCGGTTCATGAGATTCGGGGATCGGCTCCCTTCGGGCTCCACGGTTCCCAGGAACGCGTTCATGCCCCGGGCCGCGCGGTGACCTGCTGCGATCGCCTCGACCACGGTGGCAGGCCCGGAGACCGCATCGCCACCGGCAAAGATGCCCTGGACCCGTGTGGCCTGGGTGACCGGGTCCACTCCGGGCCCTTCGGTCTCCGTGCCGGGCTCGTTCAACGTACTGTCCGGGCGCTGTCCCACGGCCAGGATCACGGCGTCGCACGATACGATCTTGGTTCGGCGAGTGTCAAAGCAGGGGGCGAAACGCCCTTCAGCGTCGAAGACCGAGGTGCAGGCAACGAGCTCCACGCCGGTGACCCGGCCGCCGCTTGTGAGAACCCGCAAGGGGCCCAGGGACGTCATGAGCCCGATTCCCTCCTCAAGGGCGTGGCGCACCTCCCAATCCAGGGCGGGCATCTCCCCGCGGGACTCGAGGCAGGCCATGACGACCTCTTCGGCGCCCAGGCGCCCGGCCGTGACCGCGGCGTCTACGGCCACGTTGCCCCCGCCGATCACGAGGACGCGCTTTCCGGGCGCAGCCGCTTGCCCTTTCTGGACGGACGCGAGAAAGGCGAGCCCGGTCATGGTGTGCGCCTCCCCTTCGAGCCCGATGGAGGGCGTGGCCCAGGCCCCGCCTGCCGTATACACGGTGTCGTGCTCTTCCAGGAGCTTCGAAGGCGGCGCGTCCCGGCCGATCTCCACCCCCAGGACGAACGTCACGCCCACGGCCTCCAGGAACTCCACCACGCGGTCCACGACCTCTTTGGGTAGCCGGAAGGACGGGATGGCGTATCGGAGCATTCCGCCGGCCTTTTCCATGCGGTCGAACACAACAACCCGATGGCCCGAGCGCCGCAGGAACCAGGCGGCTGCCAGGCCAGAAGGTCCCGACCCCACCACGGCCACCGACTTACCACTCTCCTGCGCGGGCAGGAAAAGAAATCGGTCGGGGTGGGCCAGGATGTGGTCGCCCAGGAAACGCTCGATTCCCCGGACGGAAACGGGCTCGTCATACCCGCCCCGGTTGCACTGCTGCTCGCAGAAGTGGGGGCAGACTCTCCCCGTGACCGCGGGAATGGGGTTGACCTCGAGGATCACGGACGCGGCCTCGTCGACCCGGTTGTCCCTCAGGAGCTCCAGGTAGGCGGCGATATCCGTCTGGACCGGACAGGCAGCCGTACAGGGGGTGCGCCCCACCCGCATGGAGCCGAAGACCGAGTGAAAGCGGTTGTCGCCGGTGAGGGCGTTACAGCGGTCTCCACCCTTTCTGGCGCAGTGAAAGGTGTTGTGCGGGTTGCGGTAGTACCAGCACCGGGGCTCCTGGCAGAGGTTGCCCGCCAGGGTGCCCATGTTTCGGATCTGGGGGGAGGCCACGGCCTCGGCGGCCTGGGCAAGTGCCTTGAAACGTTCCTTCAGGACCGGGTCCCGGGCCAGGTCCCGAAGCCGGGTCATGGCGCCGATGTACACCCCGTCGGCCCGCTCCTCCACGCCGCTCAGCCCCTCGATCCTCTTGAGATCCACCAGGGCCTCGGGAGGGGCGGGGTGGATGGCATCCTTGAGACCGCCCAGGAGGTCGGTGCCACCGGCCAGCGGGCGGGCCCGCCCTTCGAACTCGACAAGAGTCTTTTCCGCCGCTTTCAGGCTGTTTCCGCGAATGTAGTCGACAGGCTTCATCATGACCCCTCCCCTTCCGCATGCCCGCACTTTACCGCCTCAAGGGCCGCGAGGACCTTTTCCGGCTTGAACGGGGTGGAGTCCACCCGGGCCCCGGTGGCGTTGTAGATGGCATTGGCCACGGCCCGGCAGATGCACGTGGTAACCGACTCGCCGATACCGCACGCCCCGTACTCGCCGGCGCCCTCCCAGACCTCCATGGGCACGGGGTCCACTGGCGGGATATCGAGCATGGTGGGGATCTGATAGTCCACCCAGTTGAAGTTGAGGGGAATGCCCGTGGCCGGATCGTAGACGATCTCCTCGGTGAGGGCCTCGCCCAGGCCCATGGCCTGGCCGCCCAGCTGCTGGGCCTCTGCGCCACTGGCGTACATGACCGTGCCGCAGTCGTTCAGCTGGACGATGCGCGTGACCGTCACGAGCCCGGTCTCCACGTCCACCTCCACCTCGGCAAACGAGGCCTCGTAGGGCACGCCCGTCACCTCGAGGGGAGGCATGCGTTCCACGGTCACCAGAATGGGGAGCATGGTCTCGTTCCAGAGGAGCTCCTTGATCGTGATGCCCGTATCGGGCGCATTCCGGACGAACGCCCGGCCCTCTTCAATGTCGAGCTCTTCCTTGGGCCGCTCCAGCCTGGCGGACGCCATGACGAGGAGCTTCTCCTTCAGGAGGGCTGCGGCCTCTGGCATGAGCTCGGCCTGGAGGTAGGAGACCGAGCTGTCCGTCTGGACCATGTCCTTGTACCCGGTCTCGGTGTCGGCCTTTTCGATCCACTTGATGTTCTCGGGCGGGACCCCGATGAAGGCGAGGTGCTCGGCACAGGCCCACACCACGCAGGAGTTGGACCCGCAGCCGGTTTCTGCCATTGGGGCCTGAAGGATCACGGTCATGTCCGGGTTGAGACGGATCCCCACCTGTACCATCCCCCTGGGCTCCTCCTGCCAGGCCGCGTGCCAGCCGTCATGAAGGGAGAACCCCAGGCCCCTCTTTCGGCACCCGTCCACCAGCTCACCCTGTCCCGTGGGCCGACGCCTGTCCCAACCGATTCGCTCGGCGCCCTCTCTTAGAACGGCGGCCACGCTCCGGTTGGGAAGCCCTTCCCACTCGTGGCCGAAGTTCTGAATGGCCATCTCCACCGGGTCCATGCCCAGCCGCTCCGCCAGGAGCTCCACCGCCCAGAAGAGTGTCATGTTGAACTGGTTGTTGCCGATTCCCCGTTTGCAGGAGCCCGGGATCTTGTTCGTGTAGACCGCGTAGGCCTCCATGCGCATGTTGGGAATGTGGGCCAGCAAACACTCGTCGATCTCGTAGCCGGACATGTACTTGAGGGCCGCGATGGTGTGCTCGGAGTACGCGCCGGAATCCCCGATGCCGTAAAAAGAGCACCCCGTGATCTTCCCGTCCTTTGTCGCCGACATGCGGACGGACCACTCAGTGCCGTTCCGGGTGTCGTGAAAGTCCTCCCACCGGGTGTGGCGGAACTTGACCGGCCTTCGGACCCGCTTCGCGGCAATGGCCGTGAAGATGTAATAAATCTGATCGCCCGTGTTCCCCCGCCCGAAGCTCCCCCCAATGTAGGGGCAGATGACCCGGACCTTATGGAGGGGAATCTCCAGCATCTGGGCGATGAACATGCGCGTCTGGTCCGCCTGGTACATGTTGGTCCAGCAGGTCAGCTCGTCGTCCTTCCAGACCGCGAGGCAGGCCCGCGTGTCCAGGCAGCCGTGGTCCGCGTAGTGGTAGATCGAGCTCGCCTCGACGATCTCGTCGGCCTCGGAAAAGGCCTTGTCCACGTCCCCGCGAATGCGGTAGACATCGGGCCCGCAAAAGGACTCCGGCGGCAGGATGTTGCCGTCGGGGTTGATCTCCGGGTGGATCACCGGGGCGCCCGGCTCCATGGCCTCGCGGGGGTCCAGGACAAAGGGCAGCACCTCCCAGTCGATCTCCACGCGTTGAAGGGCCTCCTCGGCCAGCTCCCCGTTCTCGGCCACCACCACGCACCCCACCTCGTCCCCTACCCAGTGGGCCTTGGGACCCAGGACCTTTCGGTCGCGGTAGGTGGGGTAGTACATGGTGTCGTAGCCCACCGTGTTGAAGCTGGTCCAGGCGTTGGTGGTGGGCTTGAGCGCCGCCACCTCGGGGTCGTCGTACCGGAGCACACAGTGGACCCCCGGCATATGCTCGGCCTCATCCGTGTTCATGCTTCGAATGATCGCGTGGGGGTGGGGGGAGCGGAGGACCTTGGCGTGGAGCATCCCCGGGAACCGGAGCCCCGAAGCGATGTCGTCCAGGTACTCGGCACGGCCCCCGGCCTTGGCGCGCCCCTCGATCTTTGCACGATAGGTGCCCACGTACTTGCGGGGCATCCTGGGTTTGAACCCTCCGGGCATCAATCCACCTCCTTTTCCGCCTTGCCTGCGGCCCGCTCCACTGCGCGGGCAATGGCCTGGTAGCAGCCGCAGCGGCAGAGGTTCCCCGAGAGCGCCAGGCGGATCTCGTCCATTGTGGGGGCGGGGTTCTCCTTCAAGAGACCGTGAGTCGTCATCACGAACCCTGGCGTACAGTACCCGCACTGGAGCGCCGTGCCGCAGCCCGGCTCGGCCTGTTCGGCAAAGGCCGCCACCACGGGGTCGTCGTCTGGAAGCCCCTCCACGGTCACCACCTCACGGCCGTCCGCGTCCACGGCGAGCTGCATGCAGGAGAGGATGGCCGCGCCGTCCATGAGCACGGTACACGCCCCGCACGCCCCCTGGTCGCAGGCGACCTTGACGCCCGTGAGCCCCAGGCGCTCCCGAAGAAGGTGGCTCAGGGTCTCGGACGGGGCCACGTCCCTGCCCACCTCGAACGCGTGCCACGTGCCGTTGATGCGTATTCGAATGTTGCTTGCCGACTCCACCACAGCATGTCCTCCTCGAAAGACCCCGGCACGGGCACGCGCGGCCCTTGTGCCGGGCACACGGGTCTGCCGGGATGTATTCTCTGCAATTTTTCTATAATGGCGGGAAACGTTGACCGGGTAAATAGGAATTGATTGGGAGGGAATAGGTAGAATTAAACTACCCCAAAGAAAAGCTCACTTCTCTTCCAAAGAATGTAAGTAGGCGACAAGATTTATTTTTTCCCCAGTGAGCCCCAACTTCCTTCGAATCCGCTTCCGGTGGAACGAGACCGCGTTGTTGGAGATGTGAAGGAGCTCGGCGATCTCCTTGGTCCGCTTCCCGTGCCGGATCAGATCCACGACCTTGATCTCGGTGGGCGTCAGGCACTGCCTCCAGTCCGAGAGCCGCTTGCTCAGGGGAGAGAGGATCTTATTCAGGTTCGCCTGGATGATCTCGATGTAGGTCCTCTGCTCGTCCGTGAGGGGCGTCCCGGAGAGATCGCTCAGGTAGGGTTTGATCAGGCGGTCAAAGGTGTTGAGGAAGCCCCGCTCGATGTCGCTGATCTCCTGCTCCCGCTGCTCCACGAGTACCTGGAGGGCCGTGTTGAGCTGCGCAAGCTTGTGGGTCTGCTTCTTGAGCTCCTCCTCTTTCTGCCTCAACATCTCCGTGACCTCGACCCGATCCGTGATATCGAAGATGATGCCGTTGGAGTACTGGAGGAGACCCTTTCGGTCCATCACACTCGTGGAGATGAACTGGATCCAGCGCCACTCCCCGTGCCGCGGATTGAAGACCCGCATGCTCTCGTCCACGCGCGTCTTTCGCGGCAGGGAGAAGTGGGCGTTCAGAATACGGGCCTTGTCCTCCGGATGGATGTTCTCGAACCAGTTGTCAAGGGTGTCCGGATCCTCGATGCCCATGAGCTCCTTGATGGACGGGCTCACAAAGACGACATCCGCGTGTTTGGGATCCCCCTCCCGGAAGGCGATGCGATAGACTGCGAAGTTGTCTGCGGTCTCCATGAGGGACCGCAGGTGCTCCTCGCTCTCCCGCAGGGCCCGCTCTGTGTCCCTGAGCCGGGTGAGATCGATCTCCACGCCGATGAGGTATCTCTGGCCATTGATCTCCATGGAGACCCCCTGAGCGAAGTAGGGGATCTTCAATCCGTCCTTTCGAATGTTGTGATACTCGACGTGGAAGAAGCCGTCCCGAAAGCCCCTTTCCGTGGAAGCCCGGATTTTTTCCTTGTCCTCGGGGGGCACCAGGTCCAGAGAGTCCCGGCCGAGCAGCTCCTCGTGGGAGTAGCCCAGCATGGTCTCGAGGTTTCGGTTCCACCGGATGTATCGCCCTGCCTCGTCGACCATGAAGTAGAACCCGGGCAAACTCGCGATGATGCTCTCGGAGATGCCCTTTTCCGATTCGAGCCGTTCCCTGCACTCGCAGAGCTCCGCGCGGGTCTCTTGCAGCAGCCGGTCCATTTCTTGGACATTCATCTCCCGAGGCCTCCCGCACGGGCCGGTCCGTCGTGTCGACCGGCCTTTTTCTTGGATCTACTTTCCTTCAAATCGTGTCTTCCCAGCCATGGGCAACAGGAGGAGAAGCGAGGCAACGGAGCTGATCGCGGCCAGCATGAAGGCCCAGAAGCAGGTCCCTGTCACATCGATGGTCCAGCCGCTGATGACCGGGGCCAGGATGGAACCCAGGCCGTGGTACAGGGTCCAGAGGCCGATGATGCTGCCGGCGTATTCCTTGGGAAACAGGTCCCGGGCGGAGGCGGCGTAGACCGGCCAGAGGGTCCCGTAGCCAACCCCGAAGACGGCAGAGAAGAGGACCAGCGTGGCAAGACCGTGACTCAGGATCAGGCCCAGGCTGCCTGCGGCCGTGAGCACGCCGCAGAGCATCATGATCTTGATCCTCCCCACGGTATCCGAGACATGGCCCAGGATCAGCTTGCCGACGGCGCCGGCCACGGCGATCACCGCCACCAGGGCGGTTGCGGATGCGTAAGGGATGCTCAGTTCCTGGGTCGCATAGCTCGTCAGGAACGTGAACGGGATGAGGATCGAGAAGCTGATGAGCGAGTAGGAGAAGCCGATGATATAAAATCTGGAGTCCCGGAAGATGGCCCTGTACGCCTCCCGGATCGGGATCCGAGTCTGGGGGGCAGGATCTGGGTCCGGGTTGCCCGGGGCGTTCGGAGGGTGGCTCCTGATCAGCACGACGTTCGCTACCGCCACCAGGAACGCGGCGATTCCCAGACCGATCCAGACCGCTCTCCAGTCAAAGACCCCGATGATCACCGGGATCATGACGCTCCAGACGGCGATGCCGGCGGTGCTCCCGAGATCGACCATGGACAGGACAATGCCCCGCCTGCTCTCGCTTGTCCACCGCATCACCACCGTCACGACAGGGGCCCAGCACGCGGCGTGACCGATCCCGGCCAGCGCAAAAAAGATACTCGCCTGAAGCACGGTAGCGGAAAGGGACATGAGAGAGGCGCCAATGCCGAGAACGGTCACAAAGACGGCCAGGATCACCCTTGCGTCGGACCTGTCGACGAGCAGACCGAAGACCGGCGCCAAGAGGGTGTAGGTGATGAAGTAGGAGGAAAAGATGATACCCGCCTGGGTCTTTGAGATGGCCATGGCAGGCAGCATGTGGGGCAGGATCAGCCCGTAAGCGTACCGGACGGCGAAGGCCACGAATAAGGTAAAGAAACCCGCAATGATGACTCCTACCGTACGCTTCGTCATGGTGATCCGCTCCTGTGTTTGATGCAAACTACCTGCAACCGGTGGTGGTTTGTCAAGATGAAAGAGCAGGCGCACATTCCATTGGAATTGATTTCATCCCCTCTCTGTGATAGGCACGGAATCTTTGACCGGTACGGGACACGTGCCTCCTGCTGCTTGCATCCGAACTCCATGCGGAGAGGAAACGATATCTTGGGCTCCGAACAGGGAACGAACATGGCCAAGGCCTGGAGAATCCTCTGGGCCGCTGTCATCATCAATCTGCTCTGCGGCTTCGGGTATGCATGGAGCCTTTTCAAGGCAGTGATCCGTCGGTCCATCGAGACCGGAGGCGCCTTTGACTGGGATCTGGCCGCGTTGAACGATCCCTTTGCCTCCTTCAATCTGGTGTTCGCGTTCTCCACGATCCTCACAGGCCCGTTCTACGACCGCTGGGGACCCAAGTTCACATCCGTCTTCGGGATGATCTGCGTGGGCAGCGGCTTGATCGTCTGCGGCCTTACGGCCAACTACTGGGCCTGGGTGTTCGGGTGGGGCGTGCTCACCCCATTCGGCATCTCATGGACCTGGGCCGCTGCCACGCCGACCGTCATGAAATGGTTTCCCGTCCGGAAAATGGGCATGGTGACCGGAATCGTGGTGGCCGGGGCCGGGATCTCGCCGATCTACATCGCCCCTCTGGTCCAGTACTTCCTGAAGACGTACGGCCTGAGCCAGACCCTGTATATCGTGGGGACCTACTCTATCGTCATCGGAGTTCTCTGCGCACTTTACCTTTCCGACCCGCCTTCGGCCCTGCGCACCACGGTGAAGCGTTTTGCGAACTTCAGGCAGAACATGGCACACATGCTCCGGAGCTATCAGTTCCGTCGTGTCTGGCTCCTCTTCTTCATCGGCGGGGGTGTGGGGCTCATGGTTATCGGGTCGGTCGCCGAGATGGCTGCCAAGTCACTGGGGGAGGCCGCCTTTATGGCCCTGGCCCTCTTGGCCGTGGGAAACGCCCTGGGACGAATCGGCGGGGGGTACATCTCCGACCGGATCGGCCGCAAAAAATCTTCTGATCTTTGTGACGGCCTTTCAAGCTGTCCTGATGGTCGCGGCTATCTTTATCGTGGGCGCGGAAAACGGGTCCGCAGTCGTGCTGGTCCTCCTCACCTCCCTGGTGGGCTTCAACTACGGGACCAACACGCTGATCTTTCCGACCATCTCCCGGGACCTCTGGGGGGTGGAAAACTTCGGGCTGAACTACGGGATGGTCTTTACGGCCTGGGGGGCCGGCGGCTTTTTCATGGCCCGCCTGTCCCAGACCCTGTTCAAGTTCACGGGCTCCTACGCTATCTCCTTTATCATCGGGGCCGTCCTGCTGATTGTCGGATTGTACGTGGCCATTGTCACACCCCTCTCCTCTGATAAAGGCTCCCGGGGCTAGGATCCCCGGCCCGTGCCTACCGTCAGACGCCGGACGCGAAAGCCTCCTTTCTGTCCGTCACGCAGTAAACCCCCTCTCCTTTTCTTCCCGGTCCGAAGCAGAGGTTGTCCGATAGGCAGACGGACCTCTGCCGTTCACCTTCCATCCAGCGCCTGACAAGGTCCGGCTCCCGGATCAGGGGCCTGCTCATGGAGATGTAGTCCGCAACCCCTTCCTGAACCAGGCCCTCGGCAACGCCGAAGGAGCGTATGCCGCCCACGAGGATCAAGGGGATTCGAAGCTTCTCTTTGAAGACCCGGGCCTCTTCCCTGAAGTAGGCCTCCCTGTCCTCGGTCTTGATCCCGGGGCGGCTCGGGGAGAGCCTGCCCCCGGTCACGAGGCCGCCGCTGAGCTCAACCGCGTCGAGGCCCGCCGCCTCGAGCCTCAGTGCAGCCTCGAGAGCGTCCTTCACTTCCAGGCCGCCTTCCCCAAAATCCCGGCCGTTCATCTTGATGAGCACCGGGTAGTCCGCACCCACGGCCTCCCGCACAGCCCGGTACACCTCGAGGTGAGCCCTGGAGCGGTTCTCGACGCTCCCTCCGTACTCGTCCCTGCGGCGGTTGAAGGCTGGGGAGAGGAACTGACTGAGCAGGTACCCGTGGGCCGCGTGGATCTGCACGCCGTCAAAGCCGGCCTCTCTGGCCCTTCGGGCCGCGTCCCCGAAGGCCGCTGCCAGGGCTTGAATGTCCTCCAAGGTCATCTCGTGTCGCGGGGAGCGGGCCAGCCCTTCGAAGACCGATACGGCCCAAGGCTCCAGTCCGGTCTCCTTTGCAAAGGCAAACGTCCCGGCATGGGCGATCTGCATCACGATCCTGCCTCCGGCATCGTGAACCGCTTCGGTCATCCCCTTGAGGCCCGGCACCAGCTCATCCTTGTAGGCCCCGAGCTGCCAGGGACCGGCCAGGCCCTCGGGGCTCACATAGGCGTGGCCCGAAATGATGAGACCCACACAGCCCTCGGCCAGGGTCTTCATCGTATGGATCAGCCTCGGGGTGACAGCGCCGTCGCCTGCCGCCATGCCCAGCCACGTGGCGGATCGCACGAAACGATTCGCCAGCACCATGTTGTTGATTTCTGTTCTCTCAAAGAGAACGCTCATTCTGAGAGTCCTTTCTCACATGCAATTGTATAAATGGGGTCGGGCCGCGTCAACGTACCGAGATCCATTGATTAAAGTTCAAAAGACAAATGTTTTCCAGTCTCATATCCCCGTTTTCAACCGAAAAAACTCGTTAATCCGGGCAGATGCTTCCCGCACCTGGTATCCTTCACCGCGCGTTATAGCCTTTCTCTTTTTGGATCGAAACTCCAGGAATTCCTTCCCGTCCTCAACAACGGATCTGTTCTCACCGCGATACCGGCTTGTCACTCCTCTTCGTACTCCTTTTTCCATTTTTCAAATATGATTGAGTTGTAAAAAGCCGAGACCTAGAGATTTGCCCCTAGCAGTTTGTCGGACTTGCCGGGCTCCGCAGAGTACAGCAAGTTTGGGGAAAATGGCTCCTAACTGACTATTAATCGAAGCAGAAATACAGAAAATATTATCTATATTGATATTTTATATTGCATTATTGTTTCTTTTTATAGTATAAATACCTATTGTTATATTGTTATT
>JASFQI010000162.1:0-10445 GCA_050115555.1 Desulfobacteraceae bacterium | reverse complement strand
CTGTCGCCTCCGCTCAGGCATCACGCCCATTTTTGACACGTAGAAGGTTCCTGCACGATGGATGTACCCTGCCACGAACCCGATCAGACCTTTGTCATCGGTGGCCACGTAGGCTAGAGCCGGGATATGGCCCGGGTCTGGGGCAAACACCCGGTCATGGTACTTTTTATATGCTTCCAGGTTTTGCTCGGTTATTTGGATCCGAGTAATTCTCACTTCCCGCCTCCGCCTGCACCGCCTCCTCGCTCGCCGCCAAAGCCAAGACCCGCCGCCCCCGGTCCCAGTCCGGCGCCGAGGCCTAGGCCGCCGGGGCCACCAGTACCTAGTCCGGCGCCGAGGCCGCCCTGACCGCCTAAACCCGCGCCCGCTCCCTGCGACCCAACGCCGGGGCCAGGCCCCATGCCGGCTCCAATCCCATCACCACCTCCACCACCACCTCCAGCGTTTGATGCGGGCTCAGCGTCGCTAAGGTTCGCCAGAGATACCGTTGGCGCGGTCTCTACCGGCGAAAGCGTTGCGTCCACTTCCGACCACGCCTGGGGGCTCCTGAATGACTGTGCCATCCTCGTGGCACTCGGCGTGTCTGCCCGTTGTGAAAGGGCTCCGAGCTTGCCGCTCGGGTCTTGTTCCGCCAGAGCCTCACGGGAGGAAAACTCTCGTTCATAATCCGCCCAATCCTTGGACTTTCTGACTGCATAAGTTGCGATTTTAGATGCAGGAGGCGGCCCTAATTTTAACATCATTTTTGCTACCCGATTCGCGGCTTTCTCAAGCGCTAATCCGAACGGCGTGTTCCCAAATACCGTATTCGACATGGCGGTCCCAGAGGGCGCGGAAGCACCTTCTCCGCCGCCCGAGTATTCCAGCTCGGTCGGTTTTCTCGTCTCTCCGGCCTTAGTCTCGTCCGTTGCTGCCGTGCCTGTCGAGACGATAGCGTCCGTTTCCGTGCTCAGGTCAGACAGTGTAATGTCCTTTTTGTCTTCGATCGCAGTCTTGGCCGCCGCCGTCTCGGCCTCCAGGGCGGCCAGTTTTTCTGCCTGTTCGTTTTCCAACTCCGTCATTTGCTTGTTGTAGTCGGCGCTCTCCTGGAGCGAATGCCGGATGGGAACCTTGATCCGCCGGCCAGTTGTAGCTTTGAGCTGACTCGGATTCAGTGAAGCAAGGCTTATCGTCATCGTGTGTTCCTCCTCTCCTGCAGGTCTTCCCATTCAAGGCGACGCGATCCTTCGGATTCCTGGAGCGCATCTTCGATGCTATTGATGGTGGGCTGCTCGGTGGGCCTCTGGTCCTTCTTCCGGTGGGTTTTGTGGTACGTCTTCACAGCATGGGCAACCTGGTCTTGGAAAGATCCTGAAACGGGTGTCTCGGCGCAAATTTTCTGAAAATCCGTGTCCTCTGGGTTGATACCATTCCGGATCGCTTCAGCATCTCGGTATCCTTCAGCCCATCGAATGCTTGCTGCCTTTGACGGCTTCGAGGTGTCCTTGAAGATCCTCTCTCGAGCGGACTGGACCTCCACGTCGCTGTCCGCCCAGGCTGTGGCCACGCTGTCGTCAAAGCCGGGTTCATCCGGGTCGATTTCACCGGTGCGTTCCAGGTGCTTTTTGCGGATCTCCCGTGCGGTCTGACGAAATTCCTTTTCCGCCTTCTCCCTCGCCTGGAGTTCCTCCGCCTCGGCTAAGATTTCTGCTTCCCGCTCGGCGGCGCTCATTTCCTGCTGAGCGAGATCTTCAAAGGCGCTGTCATACTCTTCAAGCGTCTGAAACGCCCGTTCGTCGCCGCCCTCCGGTTCCGGCTCGTCCGGCTCTTGCGCCGGGTGGCCCTTCAGGACCTCGTTCTCATTGATTTCATTTTCCATGGAATTGTTCTCCTTGTAGTCAGTGAAGGCACCGCATCCACGCCAGCCGCCAAGCGTGCAATGCCGCCCGGAATCGAACCACGTCCCTTGCATCGCAGGCCGCTGTGAGTTCATCCTCCAGGGCCATGGTCTCTTGTCGAATCTCCGTAGGCACGTCAGGCACAATCACATGGGCCTTTCCAAGCTCGTCGATGACGGCGTGGATTTCGCCATCGTAGTCCACTAGGTTTGCCTCTGATTTTTCGTGGACACTCTTACCTTGGGTCACTGCATTAACTGCAAAAAGGGGTTTTTGCGGTTTTTGCAGTTGGTCCGGGTGCATGCTTTTTTCTTTTTTAAGCCGGTCTAGGTATTTCATCGGAGACCTCTTTTTTCGATAGCCTTGGGGTTCACCTCGTACTCTACAGACGGCCGGCCGCCAGTCTCTTTCCTCCGGGACACCAGCCATCCGAGATCCACAAGAAGCTCCAGGGCCTCATTGACCATCTTCCTATCTGTGAGACCGGACCATCCGGGACGCCATACCTGCCATACTGCAAAAACTGCAGGAAGTGCCCCTCCCCGGATTTTGTGGATGATTGCCTTGGCCGTCGTCACTTCAGGGGCCGTGACGCTCGCATAAAGACGCCGGGCATGGGTTTCTAAATATTCGGCCCAAGAAAGGGCCTGGAGGGTTGCATGGTGGGATACCGGCCCGGTGTCGCCGTTCGAGAGGTGAAGTATCAAGGCTAGAGCTGGTATCAGCTTCCGGTACTTGGCGAGATGGGATTCAACTGCCGGGTGAAGGTCCCCGGCGCGGAGCCGTTTTTCGAGGTCTTGCCGCCATTCTCGGAACAACCCCAGGGCCTCAGGTGATAGGCGCAGGTACGGAATGCCCTCAGGCTTATCGTCTGGGCCGGTGTCCTGGCGCGCGTCCACCTCCTTGGGTTCCATCTCATCCAGGCGCTCGAAGACCCGGAAGGCCAGATTCTTCGCCTCGGTGTTGGGCCAGCGATCTACGTCCTTCCACGTTCCGTTCGTATCGGGCCACACGGCCAGGCTGAATCGTTGAATTAATCCATCATCGCCCTCGCCGCCGTCGAGGGCGGTCTTCACGTATCGCGCTATTCGAGCAGGTTGGGTACTCCCCAAAATGGATAGGCAGACTGCCGGGATGTGGAGGTTGAGGCCGCGCCCGATACGGTCAAACACGAAGGGACTGTTTCCAGACCATCCAGTCAAAAAAAAGCCTCGGGCTTCGGCGTGCTCTTCACGGTCCAGGTTTCGAAGGAGGCTGACCAGCTCATCCCGAAATACAAGAATCCCGTTGGGATTCTGCCGGAGAAGCTCGCCTAGGGCTTCCGCCGTGCTATTGCTCGTCATGTATCGGCGCAACACGGGCGGGTCTTCTTCCTCGTGCTCCAGGAGGTGCGATATGTCCGCGGTCGAATCCTTCTTCAAAGCCGCCCTCGCCGCCTTCTCCCCAGCTTCGCGCTTCAACTTCGCTTGCACCTTCGCCGCCTCATACTCCGCCTGTCTCTCCTCGAAGGAATCAACGGCCTTCGCAACGAGCCGGTAAAGAGGGGAAAGCGCGGCCTCCATCGCCGGGGACTTGAGTACGCCCGGGCGTCCTATGATGAGCGCCCAAAGGTTCGCCGTCTCGGTCCAGGCGGTATAGGCCTGTGGGCGGACCCCAACCTTGCGCCCGATGGTTGACCCAAGGGCCGACAAAACAGCCACGGCCACAAAATCGGGCGGGCACTGCACGCGTTCTGCGATGTCCATCGCCCAGGGCCGAACGGCTTCGGGAAGCAGGGCATCGTTGAAGGATTCGACTGGTGGCAGGCCCTCTGGCAAGGCTACCGGCTCTGGCCATGGATCGTCTGCCGTCGCCGCTGGTTCTGGCTCGGCCGCCGCGCCCAGGGCCTTCCTCACGGCCGTAAGGCCTTGCTCGGCGTGCATGTCGTTGAAATCTGACTTTCCTGAGGGGTCTTGAAAGGGAGGAAAACACACCTTGCCGCCTACAGCCCGTGCCGCCGCTTCGCCCGCTTCCCGGCCCGGATTCTTGCCGCTCTTGGCCTCGGTTCCTCGATCGTCATCGCCACAAATGATGATCTCACGTTCCGGATACCGCTCCCTTGCCATGCGGGCCACGGCTTCGAGGTTCCCGGCGTTGAAGGCGACAAGCACGGTTTCGCGCGTTGCCTGGTGAATACTCAGGGCCGTTGCTATGCCTTCGACAAGGTACAAGGGGCCGTTGCCACCCCGGACGGCGAAGTAGCCGCCTTTCGTTTGGCCGCCGGGCATGAATCTTTTCGTGCCGTCCGGCTCGATACGCTGCAGGCTCATAGCCTTACCGTTTTCATTTAAAACGGGAATCGTCAGCGTGTCCGCGCTGCCATCTCCACCGTCATCGAGCTTCAAACCTGGGCACGCCTTGACCCCTTTTCGGGTGAGGTACCCGTTTTCGTCTGTCGCATCGGGAAGGTCACTCAAGAATTTAGAGGCGAGCTTCGCCGCCTTGGCATGCCTTTCGGACTCTTCGCGGGCCATGGCAGAGCGGGCCCGCTCTATCCTCTCATCCAACTGCCTTTGCGTTTCAGGATCCAAGTCCCGGCCGTTGCCGCCGCTCCATGTGTCTTTCGCCCCCGTTCTCCAATTTCCAAATGCTCCTGCCGGTCGCGGATCGGCAAAGAGGACGTACCAGCCGGCGTCGTCCTTCCTGCCGTCAGTTGGGCACCGCCTCAGCTTTCCGTCGGGCACCACCTCGCCAGGCCGAAGGCCTGCAGCCTCAAGGGCCGACCGAAAATCGTTGCTCGTATTCATTTTTTCTCCAGGTATCCCAATAGACGATCCACAATCAGGCTCCGCTTCAAAGTCCATGGCAAGCTCACCATGAATTCGATCAGCCAGGGCAGCGCCCATCTTTCAATATTTCTCAACATCACCGCCCCTGTTGCTCCTGCGCCCAAGTGAGCAGGTCACTCTTTCGGAACCGGACGTATCGCCCGAGCTTGATGAAGGGAATCGCGTGCGTCCTGGTACGGCTGTACAGCCAAGATCGCGGGACGCTGAGAAACGCCGCAGCTTCTCCAATGCTGATCAAGGACTCCTCTTCTTTCGCGTGCATGTCGTGCATAGAAAAACCCCCTGTGGAATAAGGTGAACATCTGTGCAATAGGGTATTCTTGCAAAGAAGCACGCGTCAAGACAAAAAGATGAATTAATTCAGTTAGTTACAATCCTTAAGTTGCATTTTTACTTTTTCAGAATTGTAAATAGGTAGGAGGGGGGCAGGCTTGAATTATGCTAGGCCAGGGTCCCTGGCGAGGATCTGGGCGAGCATATCAATGGTGAGGTCTTCCACAGGCAGGTCGTCATCATCCGAGGAAAAAAGACGGGCGTCGTTGGGATCATCGATATCGCAATCAACGATTGCCCAAGATTCTACTTTTTCGGGGGGGATTTTGAGATCTTCCATGGCGGTCTTTCGGCGCTTATCAGGGTTTTTAAGACGTTCAACAATATCCTTTGCTGCTTTCATATATGGATTATCGTCTATATAAGTTGATCTAAAGGCTTTATCATTGGGTGGGATAACGAGAGAGAGGTTTATTGCCTCCTCACAAAGTTGTTGTGTCCAAAAAGCGCGCGCTATCTTATTGGGAATGTACTTTTTTGCTGCGGTTCTCCCGTCACGAAGGGCATTTTTATTTGGCAGGCGTTCAATCAGATTGCTCAAATGATGTGGCCGTGGATTGTCACTTTTCTCCCAAAACTCGAAGATTGCGATGCACGCGGCTACGTATTGGCGGGACTTCTCCATGAAGGCCCTTTCCGCTTCGGTGTGCGTTGCTCGAGGAGATGGGGGACCAGGATCAAGGGGAGCTATATGCCCCTCGTAAAAATCCTTTAAAGATAGCAGGAGTCTATTTCCGAACGTGACGGGATCGCCCTGCAATTCACTGTAGAGGCTGCGCCAGTTTTCCGGAGTTGCCCGGATCTTGAGCTGCAGCTTAGGGTGGGGTTTGTGGGCATTCGGGAAAGACCCTTCCCCCGGTTCCTCGATGGGGATCTCCAGGTCACAGGAAATCGGGGCCTCGGCTTGCTTGCGGCTTCCGGTGATAGAGTTCTTTTTTTTTGGCATAGTCCGTCTCCTGGTGACGGGGCCTGGAGGGGAAGTAGGGGGAAACCGGCCCAGGATGCCGGCTTGTCGGGTGGCCGACCCTATCCCCCCTGTCGCCATTTTGTCTCCATAATAAAATGAAGCACGGTAAACGTCGATTAAGCAATAAACAAATGTCCCCCTTGAAACGTTTGCTGCTGTTGTCTCTTGATGCATCCTGTTATATTAACTTATTGAAATCATTCACACTACGAATCCGTAGGTCGCAGGTTCGAATCCTGCTGGGCGCGCCACTTTAGATAGGAATAACAGGGGGATAAGCCAAACGGCTTTCCCCCTGTTTTGGAGTATGGACGATGGGAGCACTATGGGAGAACTCGGAAAACTCATTCGGCGGGGCTGGAATTTTCGCTCTTTCCAGCGTTGAGGAAGGATTCCATCTTCTGAAGGGCTTCACGAGCGTCGTTCTCATCGACCTTGTTGTAGCGTTCGAACATCACGCTGGTCTTGTGCCCGGTCAGATGCATGATCACGCTCTTGGGAACTCCTGCCTTTCTCATCATGGTGTTGAAGGTGTGTCGCAGGTCATGAAACCGGAAGTCGTTGATCCCGGCCTTCCCACAGGCACGGTTGAGAGCCGTCTTGATGCTCTTGATAGGATGTCCTTTGAAGAGGAAGACGTGTGGCTCATTGGCCACGCGGACTTTGTTGAGCCTACGTAGTACTTCGAAAGCTTTCTCGTGGAGATAGATCCTCCGTGGCTTTTTCGTTTTTGTGTCCTCGGCTTCCAGCTCGATATACCCCTTCTCAAGATTGACCTTGTCCCACGTCAGCCCCAGAATTTCCCCTGAGCGCATGCCGGTATAGTAGCCCACGATCACAATGCGCCTGGCGTGCATCGGAAGATTTCGAATCAGACCGTCGAACTCGGCCTGCGAAAGGATCCGCTTCCGCTCATTGTTCTCAGGAAGCTTCTCCACCTTCCAGCAGGGGTTCTTGGTCGCAAGGTCCTCCCTGATGGCCAGGTTGAAGATCCGTTTCAGGGTTGCCACTTCCTTGTTCACGCTCGCCGGCGTCACATTTTGGGAGCTGGCGTGCTGCCCTCGATAGGATGTCTGAGAAAGCCGCATCTGGCAGTACTCTTCAATCATGCTCGGCTTGACGTCTTCGACCAAGAGGTTTCCAAGGAAGTCCTTCCACTTCTGGCAGTAGCGAACGATGTCTTTGTAATACACCCGGCCCTTGACTGTGGGAAGCGCGAGGTACCAGTCAACCAATTCGTTCACGGTCCAGTGGGTCTCTTCCTCCCAATCCAGATGCTCCCTCTGCTTATACTCCTCGTATTTCTTGTTATAGATGCGCTGGGCGAGCTTCTTGGAGTTTCCCGCCTTCTCGATTTTGTATTCGATTTTTCCCGTGCCCTTGTTCTTCCTGTAGGGATACTTCACGAACCAAGGGCCTTTGGGATTGCCGTTCTTGTCCTTGTACTTCTGATAGACAGCCATGGTTTCCTCCTTTGAACCGGGCAAAAAAAAAGGACGGCGACCCCGGGCGGCGCAAATGAATGCGCTGGCCCAGGTTCGCCGTCCTTGCTTAGGGTTTTGGATTAGCTGTTAGTTGACGGTCTCCAAGCCATCAAGAAACCGATCCACGTCCTGGATGTCCCAGAGGAGCTTCCGACCAATCCTTTTCGTTTTAATCGGGAGCGTCCCGCAGTTCAGTTTGTTCCTTATGGTCTGGGGCTTGAGCCCAATCCTTTCCGACAGGTCTTTGATGTCGGGCATCCGTTTCATGGCGAAGCTCCTCCTGCTGGCAAGACGCTCATGAAACTACAGAGACGGCAGTTCAGAGGCTGAAGCCTCAGAAGCAGCGACCAGCACTGGGGAATTTTCCGAAACGACCTCCGAGGGAACGTTTTCCATTTCCGCGACGCTTTCTTTCTGAGCGGTATCCCCTAGGATGTCGTCCAGCTGAGATCTGAAGGCTTCGACCGCTTCCCCTGCCACTTCCATTCCGAGTTTCCACATGATGACCTCCTTGTACTTCTCTTCCTTTTCGTATCCAATACCCTCGCGATTCATCTCGCGGGCGACCTTGACGGTCGTTCCGCTACCCAGCCAGGGATCCAATACCGTGTCGCCTTCGTAGCTGAACATCTGAATAAGCCGCCGAGGAAGCTCGTCTGGAAACGGGGTGGGGTGCCTCTCGAAATTCTTGACGGGCATGATATCCCAGACCCCTTGGATAAGATTTATCCACTGATCTTTACTGAGCCGCGATCTCAATTCGAGTTCCTCGCCAACATTTTCCCTTTCCCCAGCCTTGCGAAAGATGTAAACCGGCTCCCAATTCTGGAAAATCCTGTAGGAGCAATGATTGGTGTTTTCGTCGAATGTGAGACCTTGATTGATACGCCACCTCAGAGGCTTCCTCCAGATGATGTGGTCCGAAAGGCGAATCTGGTGTTTCTTGAGCTCCGCCTGATAGAAATTCCCCATGAAGTGGTACTCGGGCTCCTTGTTCTTGCCTTTTCGGCCTTTGAAGCGGTGAATGTCACCGACGTTCAGCGCAACAACGCCTCCATCCACCAGAACCCGGCCGCATTCCTTCAGGACGCCCTTGACCATCTCGATGTGCTCATCGAAGGTCATCCCTACCTCATACTCCTTGCCGATAAAGTAGGGGGGGCTCGAGACGATCAGGTGCACCACCGATTTGTCCGGAAGCTCACTCATGTCTCGAGAGTCCTTGATATAGACGCCGGGAATTTCCGATTCGGGAACAGTGGTCTTCCTTTTTTCCTGTTGCTTGTGCCCCTTGAGCAGATATTGCTCGATTTGAAACTCCGTTTTTGAAACCGGAAGTTCATTGTCGATAATCCGCTTGGCCATTTGCTCTCGCTCCTTCTGCGTGTTCAACCTGAGCAACTGGAGGCCATGGGCGGCGGACAATTCACCCTTGACGATTTGCGCCTGAACCTTGTCTGGAAGCTCAAGCAGCCTGATCGTGTTGGAGATGTGAGCAACCGATCCGTAACCTTTGAGCTCGAGGTCCCTTCTGCTGAACCCGAATTCGTCCATCATCGTCTTGAGGTGGGTGGCGATTTCGATGGCGTTGAAACCGGTCCGCTCCACGTTTTTGACGTAGGAGAGGTGAGCGGCATCCGCCTGCTGAAGTTCTTCCTTAATGATGCAGGCCACTCGATCCCATCCCATTTCCTGAACGGCGCTGGGTCTCCTGACACCGTCGATGATTGCGAACCGACCCTCTTCCGTCTTGTAGACCAGAAGGGGCTCCTGTAGGCCGTCTCTCCAAATTCCACCTTTCCCCAACTAGTATAATGTTTCCAAATTAAAATTGCAATTACTTCATGTTACAGCAACTGAGTCGAGCTTATAGCTCCATTTGAAAATGACCGGATCAGCATTGATCTCATCGATAAATTGCATGATGCGATCCTTGAGCTCCTGCTTGGAGGATACTCGGATTCCCCGCAGCATTGTTTTGGCCATCTTTGAAAAAAACATTTCAATCAGATTCAACCAAGAACCATGCTTAGGGGTAAAGACAAAATCAAAACGATTGGGAACCGTTGCCAAATAGCTGCGGGTTTCTTTGGAAATATGTGCAGAGTGGTTGTCCAAGATGATTCGGATCTTTACTTCAGGGTCATATTTCTGGTGTACAATCTTTAGGAACTGCACAAATTCACTGCTCCGGTGCCGATCAACCACTTGGGCGTGTACCTTTCCATTAAGCAGATCGATACCCGCCGTCAGGCTAATCGTTCCATGGCGGATATATTCGTAGTCCCGTGAGACGGCCTTATACTTTCCAGGCACTGGGGGCAAATCAGGGGCTTTGCCTTGAAGAGCCTGGATTCCCGGTTTTTCTCCATACGATAAAATGGCGATCATGGATGAGGCGTCATCATCTGCTTCGCGTAAGAGCTGAACCTCCTTGTACACGCAAAGCACCTGTTTCATTTTGACTTCAAATTCCGGGTCACGTTGTTCCAGATAATAACGAATCTTATGGGGGCGTATCTCTCTTTGAGAAAGTATCTTCGATACAGTGCCACGCACCAGCTTCGACAGACAGGGATGTCCTTGAGCCGGTCCGTGCTCCCTAGCATGTTTGGCCAACAGGCGTGTCGTCCACAATTCGTAGGAATACCCAAAATCCTTGGGCTTCTGGCAGGCAAGGTCAACAAGCCAAGCCCGAGCCTCCTGGGTAATTTTCTGTTTTCTGCCCGAACGTGGGAGGTCCCTAAGAGAGGTAAGGGCTCCCAATTGCAAAGCCTTATCGACACAGCGTTCGATCTTTGGGCGATTAGTCTCGAATCTTCTGGCAATGGAAGAGATCGATTCTCCTCCTGCGTAGGCAAGCAGGATCTTGGCTCGCTCCACCTGCGCCGACGGCTCTTTTCTAGAATGGCTGAACGATTTCAAGGTAGCTTTCTCTTCTTCAGTCAAAACCAAT
>JASFQI010000161.1:0-10489 GCA_050115555.1 Desulfobacteraceae bacterium | reverse complement strand
CGCGCGAACGGCCTCATCCAGGGCGGCACGATCCGCGCCGGTCTGTCCTCCGGATACGATCCTCCGAATCATGGCAGTGACTCCGTTTTTCCCCCGGCAATTCCCGCGGATCAGCCTTTTGGGCTCCGCAGAAACCCGCAGGGTTCTTCAATACATCTTGACCCCCTGGCTCGTCCCTCCGCCGAAGGCCTCCACTGCATCGGCCGCAATCTGCAATCCTTCCTCAAGGTGATTCGAAGCCACACCCGGCACGGCGTACGCATAGAACAGGACATTGCACGTCTCGCTCAGGACCCGCGTTTTCTCGTCCGCGCCCTGGCATAGGATACAAACGATTTCGGCCTGGTCCCTCAACACGATCTCGCCGGGTCTCGTCACGAACTCCCGCTCCCCCATGCCCCTGCAGATTTCGCCCTCCTCTGCCAGATCCAGAGTCAGTCCTCCTTCGATTCGGTCGAAGTCGGTCACCGCCACAAGGATGCCCGCGCACATCTCCGCAAGGAAATGGGAGTCCACGAGCAGGTTATACCGGGGAAATCCACTGTTCACGGTACGTTTCAAGTGATCGGGCAGGGGGCAGGGATGACCGAACTTTGAAAAAAAAGCTTCGTACGTTCGAATCCGCTCGGTGATCTCCGCCAGGGTCTGCCGTTTTCGCATGCGGCGCAGCAGCTTCCGTTTATGGGCGTCAAACCCTTCCGGGTTCTCCGGGTTCTTGCAGCCTCGTACCAGGACCAGGCCGAATCCCACGTCCGGATATGCCCCGCTGTAGGCGCTTGATTTCTGAAATTCCACGTCCATCTCTGGTTCTCCTTTTTCACTGCGTGGATAGGATATTGCCTGGGTTATTTCCCCATATCCAATCCTCGATCGGACGGGGAAACGGGGATGGGAGTACGAGGGACCGGCCCCACCAAGTGGATCAGGACGGCCGGAGCCAGGAAAAAGGCTCCCAGGTATCCAAACGCCAGGGTGTAGTTCTCCTGTGTCACATCCAGGATGTGACCGCTCACCCAGGGACCCAGAATCCCGGCCAGGAAGCCATAGGCCGTAAAAATCAGTCCGAAGATCGCCCCGAAATGCTGCATGCCGAAACGCTCGCTCGCAAGCGGTGCGGACACGGAAAACAGCGTTCCGAATGCAAAGCCCACCATCGCCGCCATTACGGACCAGAGAGCCAGGCCGTGCACAAACGACATCAGCGCGTACGCGATTCCAGCCCCCCCAAAAGCGATGCTCATGACGATTCGCCGTCCGATACGGTCCGAAAGATAGCCGCTTACCACCCTGCTGGTCCCATTGGTCAGGTTAAAGGCGGTCAGGAGAAACACCCCTTCTCCCGCCGCCAGCCCCCGGGCTCCGGCAAAGGAGGTGGCCATCGTCACCATGGATATCCCTGCAGCCCCTGCCAGGGCCCATGTGAGCCATAGCCCCCAGAACGCACGTGTCCTTAGGCTTTCAGTCACAGTGAGCGAACGGGAAGGAGCGTCCCATGGCTTCGACGAGCTCGGAGTTCCGACACGTGTTCGCCCGGGCCTCTGAATCCAGGGCGATACGCCCAGGCCGATGACCAGTGCCAGCGAACCCACCAGGGCCGTCATTCCCTTCGGCCCCACAGTGCTGAGAAGCTTCCCGAATGCCGGGGCCATCACGGCGGCGGAGAGCCCGAAGGAGAGGTTCACCAGTCCCGAGGCCAGGCCCCGCCGTTGCGGATACCAAAGCTGCGCCACGGTAAGCGCAGGGATGTAGACAAACGCCGACGACGTGCCCACGGCATAGGCCCAGGCCCATACCGCCTGTATCCCATGGGCCCGGCCGAGAAGGAGCGTACTTCCTCCACACAGGAGAGCGCCCACAGCGACCATGCGTTTGGGGCCCACCCTCTCCTGCCATTTCCCCACCATGAACATGAACGTCCCGGCCCCGGCCAGTACGAAGAACATGGTGCGCCCCACCTCCCCGCGGCCCACGCTGAAGGCCGTCTGCCAGTAGTCGCCCATGATACCGGGCAGGCTGAAAATGAAGGCTCCGGGCCAGAAGATGGCCCCACAGCACCCTGCAAGTGTTACAGCTGCACGCGTTCGTTCCTTCAAACGGTTCGTCCTCAATCTTGATGGAGTCGCAAAAAACTGAGACTTCGAGATCTGCCTCTAACGATTCCAGTGAGTTAAGTGTGGCCAACAGGCGGTCGAGTAAGTTTTACGAGACCGTCAATCTTGGTTTCGGCTTTTCAGATGCGGCGCAGAGAATTCCGTGAATCCTTCAACGGACCGCCCGGTCGACGGCTGACACCGCGTCGGGCACCGGCACGCCGTGAGCCCCATCCATCCCGAGGAGGCCCGCGCGCAGAATCACACAGGAGAAACGGCCACTGCCCCGCTCGCGTGACGTAGGGTTTCATACCAGAAAATCGCTTTACACGGTAGGGGCGAATGCGCGAGCTCTGTAAGCACCTTGGGAACTACCCGGCCAGCAGAAGAATCAGACCGTACTTGAGGCTGTACACGAACTTGATGACCATGCAGAAAAGCAAACCGCGTTTCACGAACAGGACACCCAGAAGCACGTTGGCTCCAAAGGAAACCAGCCATTGCATGGCCAGCAGACCGCCCGGAAGGGGATCTATGCCGATGAAGCGGAAGTACTTGATGCTGAGAAACGGTGCAAGCGTTGCGATCAGTAAAACCCCTGCCCACGGTCGTTTGAGGATTCCTACCGCCAGCGTCACCATGCAGAGCCGCAGGATGACTTCCTCGGTAAGGGCCCCCTTGAACGGCAGGGATAAGGCCTGGAATGCGGTTTGGGGATAGGCGAAAGGCGCTATAGGAAAAAACCGTCGATCGAATCCCACATAGGACACGACCGCCATTCCCAAACCCAGCAACACCAGAGAACCCAGTTCGTTCCGGAGTTTCAAAGGATCTCCCCAACCAGGCAGGCCCTGTCGGGGTGCGAAAGCAAGCCCTGCCATGGATGAAAGAAAACACACCAGGAAGAGAAGCATGGCCTGCCCTGCCAGGAGCTGCCAGAGCCCGGTTTGCGGAATCGAAGGTTGAACTCTTGAAGGCCCCCAGAGAAGGGAATGAAAGTAAGGCAGTGCGGAGAGCGTTGCGGCCAGAGCCAGCAGGGTGGACTGGGTAGCCACGCCCCGCGGTGAGGCTCCACGGGTCAGGCTTTCGGAAATTTTTTCCCGCACCTCCCTCATTGCCGCTCCGCGTGTCGAATATGCCTCGCTCCAGGGATTTTGTTCCCGCCTGGCAGGACGCGGAGGCAGGAAAGCCAATCAGGGACCCAGAACGCCGGAAAGCAGGATCCCCTAAAGTCGATTCAGGAAGCCCTGGAAGGCCTTGAGTGCGGAAACCCGGGTTTCCCGTGGGACGGGCTCCTCGAACAGGAATTCCAGGAGAAAGCTCATGCGATACTCCACGGCAGAGGTTTCGTAGTCCCGCTGGGAGGTCACCTTGATCTCCTTCAAGCCGCTGAAATCGCCCTCTTCCATGCTTTCCGGTCTTTGCAGGATCAAGTGGATCCCCTCCAAGGCGTCCGCGTCGTCTTCCAGCACGAGCTCGATCCCGTGGAGCTTCTTCACCGCCTTGACGATCTTGTCGCTCTCAACTCGAATTTTCATGCGCTCTCTCCCGACTGGGGCGCATCCGCAAGGCACCCCCTACCACAGGCAAAGGACTTTGCGCCCCTCCCTCATCTCACCGCGCAGCCTTTCCATGTGTCGAAGCGCAGCTACTTATCGTTCATTCGGATGGCCGCTCTTCCCGAAGGCGCTCCGCCACCTCGAGCCAATCGATCATCTCCTGCAAATTTAGGGACATGTCCCATCTTCCTCTTTCAAAGACTCCGTAATCTCCTCCCATCATGGCAGCGGCATACCGGGTGGAATTGGCATAGAAAAGCCACTGCTCCACCCACTTCATCTCGATCGCCTCGTTGAACAGGCTGTCCTGGTGTTCCAGGCCTTTGGCCAGGCCCTGTTTCCACGCAGAGGCCATGACCTCCGTGGCCGCCCGCGTCATCTCATTCGTGGTCTCCACAGTCCTGTCCAGGCGATCGAACTGGGTATGAACCCAGTTGTCTCCGTGACAGGAACGGCAGACCCCCTGCATGGCATTTCGCCGAGCTTCCTGTTCCTCGGCACCGATGAGGCCCTCGGACGCGGGCCTTCCATCCAGATCCACCGGCAGGGGAAGCCCGGCCCGGTTTCGCAGCACCGTGGTGTCCGGGGACTTCGGGTGAAGGTGCGCATACACGCCGAAAATCCTCCAAGCCAGGCGATCGTTCATGCGGTGGGTGCGTTTTGCGATCACGATCCCGTCCAGATCCACGGTCAGGCTCACATGACACGCTGCACACGTGGGTGCGGAAAGGTCTCTGCCCAGGGTCCAGGGTACCGCGTTAAAGTCCCAATCCGTTTTCATGGCCGAGTAGAGATTCCCGTGCTTGCTCACATCGTAGACCTTGTAGGCCGGCACGTCCGGCCCCTTGTGGCACTGGGAGCACGTATGGGGCTTGCGGGCCATCTCGATGGAGAACCGGTGCCGGGTGTGGCAGGACGTACACGCACCCAGGGTGCCGTCCGGATTGATCCTCCCCACGCCCTGGCTGGGCCAGCCTTCGAGTTCGGGGAGGGTCATCTCGCCGAAATCGGTCTCTCGCGTAATGAATTCCCGAACCTTCACCCGGGTGCCGTGACAGAACAGGCAGGACACGGCATTCGTTGCCTCGTCGGGGTCCTCGAGCTTGGTGGCGTTTTCCTCTGCATGGTAGACCTGGACCCCGTTGATCGTGTCCGCCAGGTTGCGATACACCGGATTTTGCATCAGGTTCCCATAGGCCCGAGACATGAGATTGTCCGCATACTGTGCGCGTTCCTCGGGATGGCATGTGGCGCAGTCCGCCGGGCTCACCACCACGTGCACATCGTATCCGCTGTGCTCGAAAGTGTCCGAATGTGCCTCCGGTCGCAAGGTGTGGCATTCTGCGCAGCCCACAGTGACGTCCCGAAGCGATTCGGGCGGAGAAGCAGCAGAGATCCGCCGCTCGATTTCAGGCTTTTCCAATGCGTCTACAGGCCGTGTCCTGGAATGCCGGCTGCGCTCCCAGTCGGCCACGATGCCCGGATGGATCGTTCGATGGCACTCGAGACAGGCCTCGGTGTCCGGGCTTGGGTCGGCCATTGCTGCAGAAACCAGTGCCATGGGAACAGCCAGTAAAATCATCAGGGCAACATGCAGTTTCATCGTCACCTCCACTATGAGGAGCGCTTTGCGCTATCGCATACGGGCGGGTATCTTGAGAACCTCCCCCCAGGAGCACGACAGCAGAATTCAGGATCACGGAAACTTCCCGCAGTCCCACTACAGGATCACGAAAATTGCGCGGCAAGAATAGTGTCAAAATATCACATCGGGCCGTGATTCCTCAACCGCTACATCAGCAGCGCATGCCCCGCAATTTGGGTCCGAGCTGGTTTCGCTCCACGGCCACAGCGTCTTGGACCCACTCGCAGAGAAGGGGTCTCGTCTCGCGAGGATCGATGATGTCCTCGATACCAAAGGCCTCCGCCGTGCGAAAGGGAGACGCAATGGATTCGTAGCGTTCATGAAGCTCCTGAAGGCAGGCATCCGGGTCCTGCGACGACTGGATCTCGCTGCGATGTGCGGCATACACGCCGCCCTCTACCGGGATGTTCCCCCATCGAGCAGACGGCCAGGCGAGCTGCCAGCAAAAACGCTGAGCCGGTCGCTGGGCCGCCCCGGCAACTCCGAAACACTTCCGCAGGTACACCACGGCTACCGGAATCGTGGCCTGCACCATGGCAAAACTCGCGCGTACGCCTTTACGAATGGTTCCACCGAGCTCACTTTTTCGACCGATGCTGAATCCCGGCTGGTCGGAAAAGTTTACCAGGGGCAGGTGAAAGGTATCGCACAGGTCCACGAACCGCTGGTACTTCTCGGCCACGTCATAGGTGAATGATCCTCCCATAAAACGCGGGTCGTTGGCCAGGACGCCGACCGGATAGCCGTTCAGTCTTGCCAGGGCCGTGATCTGCGAGCGTCCCTGATCCTTCCCGATTTCGAACAGGGAGTCCCGATCCAGGACCATGCGCAGAATCCCGCGCATGTCATAGGTCTTTCGAGGGTCTCGAGGCACGGCGGAAATCAATGCGTCCTCGGACCGCGCGGGATCGTCCTCGGTAGTATGCCGTACAGGCATTTCCCACACGTTGCTCGGCAGGTAGGACAGGAATGCCTTCACCTGAGACAGGGCGTCCTCCTCACTGTCTGCTTCGTTGTCCACTACACCGGATTCCCTCGCGTGCACGTGGTGGCCGCCCAACTCCTCCTTGTCGACCTCTTCGCCGAACGCCGCCTTCACCAGGGGCGGGCCTCCCACAAAAATCTGGGCCTGCTCCTTGACCATGACCGAAAAGTGGCTCTTTACCATGAACAGGGCACCCAGACCGGCCATGGGTCCCAAACCCACTGCAACGACCGGGATTTCAGACAAGGCCTCTGCCTCATTCTGCGTTCCGCCAGGGTTTCCCGATGGCAGCTCGGTGTAGCCGATCTCCAGGATTTCGCGTATGGATCCTCCCGCACCCTCCACAAGCCTCACAACCGGAACGCGCAGGGACCGGGCCATGTGTGCGAAATACTCCCGCTTCGCCTTGTACATCCTCCCCACCGAGGCACCCCGCACGGTGAAATCATCTGCGTGAATGGCTACGCGTCTTCCGTCGATCCGGCCCAGCCCCAGGATAAAGGGGCAAGGCGTGAAGGTCTCGAGCTGATTCGGCGTGGATTCACTGTACCGGGCGATGCCGCTCAGAATTCCCCGTTCACGAAAGGACCCCGAGTCGCACAGGGCCTGTATGCGTTCCCGCGCCGTCTTCCTTCCGAGGGCGTGCTGCCGGGAGACATTTTCTTCCCCGCCCATGCGCCGGGCCAGGCGCCTTCGTTGTTTGAGCTCCTCAATCTCTTGTTCCCAGGAATCCACGGTGTCCCCCTTTGTTCGGTTTCGTGAGAAGCGACACGCGCTTCCCTTCCCCTTGTGAGAACAGAACCCGGCCGCGCACGGCAGGTTCGTATGAAGCTCGCGCAATACACCGATACCCTGCCGTTATTATCGATCGGGCCCCCTGTGTCAAGCACCCTGTCCTGTCCGTCGAGGCTCGTGGTGTATGAGATATACACTTGACCTTCAAAGGATTCTAGGGGATGCTAATAGATTATTTTGTACGTTTCCGTTCCATCGATAAGGAATCGTCCGCAAAACCGGTACGAACGTATGCATCGAATCTCCCCGCAGTCTCGGCAAGGCGGGTGAGAATGGAGCGAGCGAAAGAGTTTCCTAGGAGGCTGGCCATGGATGAACACCAGAATGCCTGGAACGAAAATGTGGCGCAGAAGGTCATCCATGCGCTTGAAAAGCGCCGGATGGAAGGGTCCTATGCCGCCAGCGGAGATCAGGCGAAATCCGAGATTCTGGACATGATCGAAGAGGGCGCAACGGTGTTTCGGAACGGCACCATGACAGCGACCGGAATGGGGCTCTGGGAGGAAATCGCAAAACGACCCGGCGTTGAGCTGATCGACCCTTATGAGCCGGGTTTATCCCCTGAGGAAAGCCTGGAACGACGTAGAAAAGGCCTCACCGCCGACGTGATGATTGCCAGCTCGAATGCGATCACTCTGGACGGCAGACTGGTCAACCTGGACGGCATGGGAAACCGGGTGGCCGCCATGAGCTTCGGCCCCCGCAAGGTGCTCCTGGTCGTGGGCATGAACAAGATTGTGCCGGATCTGGAGACCGCCATGGCGCGCATACGCTCTTATGCCGCGCCGGTCAATGCCATCCGTCTGGGCCTGAAAACCCCCTGTGCTGAAGACGGTCTCTGCCGTGACTGCCGCGTAGAGCAACGGATATGCAACATGTGGAGCATTATAGAGGGGCACATGATCAAGGGCCGTATCCACGTCAAGCTCATCGGAGAAAACCTGGGTTATTAATCTGCACTGACCAGAGGTTCAAGGTTCCACTTCGCATGTGTTTTGAGCACCTTTCCGTATGCTTTTCCAGGGTTCTGGAAAAGCGGGGGCTCATTGTGCTACGTTGAACTCCCCTCACGCCGGACAAAGGGATGGAGCCCACCTTGACGCGCTGGATCGGGTCTTGCATAATTCCATGACAAATACTTCCTCTGTTCCCCATGACGTTGGGAGTTCCACCTCACGGGATTAGAGGGCCGGGGTCTTTGCCGCATGGCGCAATTCAAGCCTACAAAACTCGGGAAATACACGCTCCTGGATCGGATTGCCGTTGGGGGAATGGCCGAGCTCTACCGGGCCATGATCCGGGGGGACCAGGGGTTTGAGAAGCTCATCGCCATCAAGCGACTCCTGCCTCACCTTGCAGACGAGGACAACGTAGTCACATCGTTCATCGACGAGGCCAAGCTAGCCGCTCTCCTTCAACACCGCAATATCGTTCAAATTTACGACTTCGGAAGCATGGAAGGAAATTACTTCATCGCCATGGAGTACCTCTTCGGAAAAGACCTTCAAGCGATGATTAAAAAGGCGAACGAGCTGGAGTACAATCTGAAGCTCGAAACCGCCCTTTTCATGGCGACCCAGATCTGTGAAGCCCTGGATTACGCGCACAACCGAAAGGACCTTCAGGGAAACCCCCTTCACATTATTCACAGGGATGTCAGCCCCCAGAATATCTTCATCACGTACGGGGGAGAGGTCAAAATCATTGATTTCGGCATTGCCAAAGCCTCCAGCCAGTCCTCCGAGACCCAACAGGGGGCCATCAAGGGAAAGATCGCCTACATGTCCCCGGAGCAGGCCGAAGGCAAGCGTGTGGACCATCGCTCGGACATTTTTGCCAGCGCCATCCTCCTTTACGAAATGCTGACCGGAACCCGCATGTTCAACGGGGATGCCATGGAGGTGCTCTCGCAAGTGCGTGAGGCCCGTTTTCAGCCCCTGGAAGCCATTGTCCCCCATCTTCCTCCAGAGATTTACAGCATCATGCATCGAGCCCTTTCCTTACACCCGGACCAACGGTACCAGACCAGCGGCGAGATGCTCGCGGATTTGAACCTCTGCATTCATAAGCGCGGCTTACACCAGAACTCTCAGGGCCTGGCCCTGTTCATGAAAGACCTGTACGTGGATGACATTGTCACGGAAGAGCTCACGATTCAGTCCGTGACCAAGATGGATGTCCATGATCCCATTGCAAAGGCCAAGGCGGCCATCCGGGCTGCCGAAAAAACGGCCAAAATGCCTCCGGAGGAGCTTCCCCGGATACGGCGCATTCCTTGGAAGCGGGTTGCGCTTGCGCGCATTCCTTGGAAACGGATTCCGTTCGCCGGCACTCCGTGGAAGCGAATTGCGCTCGCCGGTATTCCAGGGATCGGGATAGCCGTGCTCCTGATCATCTTCCTCGTCTGGAACCCACCCGGCAAAAACGGACCTCCTGCCTCCCCTCTTGCTTCGGCCTCCGGGCCGGGTCACCTGTCGGAAGGGCCCCTTTCTCAGGGGCCGCCGGAATCCGCGATGGTCGAAGCCGGACTTCGTGCCCTGGAACAGGGGCACTACGACGAGGCCGCCGGCCTTTTCGAGAAGGTCCTCTCAAAGGACGAAAACCGCCTGAGCGACTTGTCCGAACCTTACGCTCGAGCCCTCCAGGGCCAAGCCCTCGCCTTGCGGAACAGGGATCCCCGCAAGGCCAAAAAGCTCCTGCTCCAGTCTCTGACCATCAATCCACAAGACATCCGGAGCCGATTCCACCTCGGCCTTCTCTACCTGCGCCTGAAAGAGTATGCCAAGGCCGTGGACGCCTATCAGAAAGTCATCCAGCAGAACCCTTCATTTACGGAAGCCTACTTTAATCTTGGCTACATCTATGCCATGAGAAGGGAGTATGCCGAGGCCGAAGCCATGTACTCCTGTGTAGTAGAGCTTGCCCCCATGTACTTGGACGAAGCGTACTACAATCTTGCGATGATCCAGGAAAAAAGAGGGAAGTTGGGGGAGTGCCTGGTCAATCTGGAGCAGGCCGTCACTGTCAACCCGGACAACTCTCCGGCCAAAAGGAGCTTGAAGAGAATTCGAAAGAAGGTAGCAAAAAAATGACGGCCGGAAAACATCACTGGAGGGCGTATCGATTCGCTCCTGTCCTTGCAGCCCTTGCGCTGGTGCTGGCTTGTACTCCGGGCATGAGGCAGACGAAAACGAGGCCGGAGTATGATGCCTCTCCCCCAATGCTCGAAACTCCTGCATCTACGATTGCACCCACGATTCACAGGGAGAAAAAAGCCACCCCGGAGGAATCGCCGGGCTTCTTCGTACACAAGGTCCGATGGGAACGGGAGAGCCTGTCCATCATTGCCAAGTGGTATACCGGTCATATGCGCAACTGGAAGCTGCTGGCTCAACGCAACCCCATGTACGATCCA
>JASFQI010000160.1:0-10527 GCA_050115555.1 Desulfobacteraceae bacterium | reverse complement strand
CCCGGCCTCGATACCCTGATACGGTTTCTCATTGCCGGCAGGGCACGGCCAAAGTAAAGATTATGTCAATAAAGATATAATTGCCATGGCAAAATGCAATCGTGTTTTTCCGTCATCGATCTGGTGGGAGGAAAGAGAGGGAGAGATAACGCATTGAAACCAAAGGCTGTATACGAAAAGTACATCTACTGGGTTTCCCAGAAGGAAGAGTCCCGACTGCGGGAGGATCTGGCGGATCAAGGTATTCGGCTCAAGTCGGCAAAAGGGGTGGTTTGCACCCCTCTCGATGAGATCAATCGAATCGCAAGCGTGGCCCCCGAGGTCTGGGATGACACGTGCGGGCGCCAGGGCAGCTGGTACCGGCAGTCGGAAAAAAACGGCCTCTTCCTCATCGTGAGTTCGTTTCCAGTGGAAGGCTGCGAGGGGCGTAAAGCGGGTCGGATCACTCGGTCGGACTTTCGGCCGCCTCGCTACGCCACACCCGAGGAAATGGAAGCCATGGTGAACGAGCAAGCGTTTTCCGGGCAGATGCCGCAAAGGTGGTCCGAGGCGGACGACATGGAGCAGCGCATTCAGCTCCGGTGGGCGCGCAGGCTGGGCGCGGAGGACCCGGAGTACCCGGCGCTGTTTCGCGTTCACACGGCCAACCACGCCAATTTCCTTCGGCCAAGGCTCACGGTGCAGGAAAACGGCCTGGTCGTCCCATACTCCATCGCGCCCAGCGCCCAGCTCTGCTCCTGCTGCCTCGAGCTCTTCCAGGTACTGGGTGCGGACCATCCCAGGAAGTACGTGGCCCCCTGCCCCGGGGCGGCCATCTTCGCCCGGCTCGAGCCGGATGTCTTCCTGCAGGTGGAGGCGCCGGGGGACCCCTCCGCCCGAAAAAATGTGTAGGTGGAGGTGTTGGTGAAAGGAACATCGTTCCAAGGCAAGGCTTTCAAGATTTTCCTACGTCGTGCTGTCCAGTACGATCCAGCCGAAACAGAAAGAAGAGAAAGCCGAACGCTCGCTTTGGGATTTTCTTCCATGGCGTCGGGGCGATGGGCTGGCGCAGGAGGGTTCCCTTTTGACAAGGGGGCAGGGATCCTGTAAAAACGCCGGATGCTCCGCATCAACGATCTCATTCTGCTTGTCGTGCTTTTTTCCTCCATGGTGGCCGGAATCCTGGCCCCGGGCTTCGGTGCCTATTTCCAGCCGTACCCCATCTACCTCATGATGGCCTTCCTCTTTCTCAGCCTGCTGCCGATCCGCCTGGACGCCATCTGGGACACCCTTCGAAAAGGCTGGCTCTTCATCGCGTTCCTGGCCTCCGTGAAAATCGTCCTCCTTCCCGTGGCGGTTTATTGGCTGTTCCACATCGTTTTCCCGGAGTACGCCCTGGGGGCCCTCCTGATCACCGGCATCTCTACAGGGGTGGTCGCCCCGTTCATCTCCAACCTGGTGGGCGCGAACAGCGCGCTGGTCCTGGTGCTCGTGGTGGTCACCTCGCCCTTGGTGCCGTTCACGCTCCCGGTGATCGTCAAGCTCCTCTCCGAGCAGGCCATGGCCCTCTCGCTCTTTGCCATGATCCGCATGCTGGCCCTGGTGATCTTCATCCCGATTCTGGCCGTGGAGATTCTTCGTCGGATCACTCCCCGTCTCCTCGAGGCGATCGATCGGCGGCGGTTTCCGATTTCCCTGGTCCTTTTCGCAACGATCAATCTGGCGGTTTTCTCCAAGTACTCCGTGTACTTCCACCAGAGGCCGTCCACCATTCTTGTGGCTACGGCCGTGGCCGTGGTCCTGGCCTCGATCTTTCTCGGGGTCGGAATGATCCTATCCCGACGACGACCTTTGGAGGATCAGCTCGCCGCGGCCGTGAGCATGGGAAACATCAACAACGTCCTTGTCATCGTGTTCGCAGCCAGGTTTTTCAGTCCCCTGGAGCCCACCCTGGCCGCCATGTACATGATCCCCTTTTTCGGCATCATCGTGCCCCTTCGCATCTACGGGCGCCGGGGGCGGGCCGTTCACGCCGAGGCCGGGGGATCGGGGTGAACCGTTCGAGGAAGGGGAACGTATAGAGCGAGCTCCTGGAGGAAGCGTTTCCGGTCTGTGTAAAGAATCGTCTTCAGGCCCTGGTTTGCCGCTCGCTCCACGTTTCCGACATGATCGTCTACGAACAGGACGCGGCCGGGATCGACCCCGAGATTGCGGAGCGTAGAGTCAAACGCTGCGGGATCCCGTTTGCTCAGTCCGGTGTGAAAGCTGTTGAACACGTGGTGGACGTGTTGAAACACGTGATCCCGGGCGTCGAGTTCGTCCAGCCACTGGGTCTGGTCGCTCAGAATGCCCACGGTCAGACCGGACGCTTTGAGCTGGTCCGCGAGTTCGATCATCCAGGGCCGGACCGTGAATCGGGTCAGGATCTCCCGGCGCAGGGCCTCGTCCGATCCCCTCGCACCCGCCTCTTTTCGCAGGGCGTCCCAAAAGGTGCTTTCCTTCGCTTTCCCCACCACGTAACCGGTTCGGTGTATGAGATCGAATCCCGCCTGGACCATGGTGTCCGGATCGATCCCACTCAGGCGCCCGATGGCTGCCAGGCCTTGTTGAAAGCCTTCCTCCGCCAGGACGCCTCCGAAGTCCAGGAGCAAGACATCGATCTTGCGGGGAGGAACGCTCGCTTGTTCAGAGGGTGAGGGCATACGGGCCTCCTCTAGGTGTGGTTTTTCCCTTTACACCGGGAAGGCTTTCGATTATAGCTTGAACGGGAAATGAATGACCATTCATTTTTTCGGGATCGTGGTGAGGATGTTCGCCGCGTCCGCCCGAGATCCTTTTGCCGAAGCGAGGTGAAACCATGAAAGACGTTGTGATTGTATCCGCTTGCCGTACGGCCATCGGCGCATTTGGAGGAAGTCTTCGAGACCTCAACGCAGCGGAGCTCGCCAGCATCACCATGAAAGAGGCTGTGAGCCGGGCGGGCATCGATCCCGACATCATCGACGACGTGCGATACGGTTGCTGCCTGGAGCCGGCGGACGCCCTGAACGTGGCCCGTGTGGCCTGGCTCCTGGCCGGCTTTCCGGAATCGATCACCGCCGTCACCATCAACCGGGTGTGCACGTCCGCCATGGAGGCGGTCATCTCGGGGATGGCCATGATTCAGACCGGCCTTGCGGACGTGATTCTGGCCGGCGGGACCGAGCACATGTCCGGTGTGCCCTATTCCGTCCCCAATGCGAGGTGGGGGTGCCGACTTCAGGACCACGCGTTCGTGGACATGATGATTCATGCCCTTCATTGCGGATCCCACCTTATCCCTCACCCGGAGGACGGGCCTGTCAAGGAAGGCATGCCTCTGGAGTTGTTCAAGGGTAAGCCCTACATCATGGGGCAAACAGCGGAGTTTGTCGCTCAACTCCACAATATCACCCGAGAGGAGATGGATGAGGTGGCGCTCCGCAGCCACAACAATGCAGAACGGGCCACACAGGAGGGCGACTTTCGGGAGGAGATCGTGCCTGTCACGGTGCCCCGCCGGAAGAAGGAGCCCCTGATCTTTGAAAAGGACGAACACTTCCGTCCAGGCCTGACTCTGGAGGCCCTGGCCAAGCTCCCGCCCGCGTTTGTGCCCAAAATCGGCAAGGTGACCGCGGGGAACTCCTCGGGCATCAACGACGGTTCGGCCGGAATGGTGATCATGTCGGCGGACAAGGCCAAGGAGCTGGGCCTGAAGCCCCTGGCCCGGATTTGCGCGGTGGGGAGGGGCGCCTGCCATCCGTCGGTCATGGGCCTGAGCCCTGTGCCCGCGGTGAAGAACCTCCTGCAGAGATCGGATCTCACACTGGAGGACTTCGAGTTGATCGAGCTCAACGAGGCGTTTGCGGCCCAGTACATCGGGTGTGAGAGAGACCTCGGCCTGAACCGTGACGTCACGAACGTGAACGGCTCGGGCATCGGCCTGGGGCACCCTGTGGGGTGCACGGGAGTCCGCATCATGGTCTCCCTGCTCTATGCCATGAAGCACCGGCGCAAGACGCTCGGGTTGGCTACGTTGTGCGGCGGCGGCGGGGTCTCCATGGCCACTGCCCTTGAAATGATTTGAGATTGCCCTTCGGGGCAGAGCGATTGGACAAGAACGCGATCTCCCGGCAGCTTCCCGAACGAAAAACGAGAAAACAGCTTCCTCAAGAAATCGCAATCCGAAGACTGGTGGGGCATTCCGACTCCCGAGTGTAATCGGTAGAAAACTCTCAAGGTCGAGAACGCTCGCCCTGGAAAAGCCGAAACCCGTTTCTCCCTGGAGAACGGGTTTTCTGCGTGTGGATTCCGCCTTGCCCTCCCCTGGGGTTGCGTTTTGACCCTGTCCCGTTCGCGGCGAAGCGCCGGCAGCGGACGCGAACGGCATGCTCAGTCCGGAAGCCCCTGCGCCACGCGAAGGTAGACCGCCCGAATGCCGGCCTCGAATGTCTCCCTATCCTTGCCGGTCCGGGCTTCTCCCCGATCCCACCAGCCGATTTCATTCAGGTGGTCCGCATCCATGGTCTCCAGGTGGCAGGCCGTTTTCCACACAGCCGACGTGCGGGAGACGAGACCATCGTTTTCCCCCTCCTCGTCGAATATGATTCGCCAGGAACGACGCAATGGCAGGAACACCCGTTCCAGGGGCTGCACTCCGGCTAAGGTCCGGTATCGCACGCCGTTTTGTTCCTCGTAGGCGGAGGTTCGCTCGTTGAAGCGGGCGCAGGCGTCCCGGGTGAGATCTCGGGCCCCCTCGAGGGGAACCCCCAGGGCTCTGCCCAGGTGCATGAGGGAAGAGAACCGTTTCATACCCCGGTCGGCGTATGGACTCCCCCAGTGAGGTGTGCCTATGGTGGTCAGGGTTACGACACGGTCCTCCATGCGAAAGCGGTGAAGCATGCAGCGGGCATCCAGGCCTCCCATGCTGTGGGCGAGGATGTGAACGCGGGGCCAGCGGGTGAAGTTTCGGGTGATGCGAATGAGTTCATTGCGGAGATCCGCCGCCCGTTGCTCCAGGGGGCCGCCCCAGCTCACCCGGGTGTGGAATACCGCGTACCCTTCCTGCATGAGGGTGCTTCGGATCTTGCGGAAGTAGTGGAACCGGTCGTTGCGGGAGTTATCTCCCCCCAGGGCGGGCTGGAGCAGGCGGTGGAACGGGAAGATGCCGTGGACAAGAAGGATGGGCCACTTGGTGGGCAAGGGAAGGACCTCTCTGCGGGGTTCTTCAAGCTCCAGATGCCTGAAAGGCGACGAAGGCATGTCAACCCGGATTCTCGGGTCGCGCCAGCGTTTTCAAACGACTCTCGTATACTCCATTGTGTTGATCGCGTCAAACAAGCCTCTCCGAGAGGACGTTTCCCGGCGAAGCACCGGACTCGTCGTTCGAAGGGCCGTTTTTCAGGTGCAGGGATGGGAGCCTTCCGCAAGGACGGTCCAGGTCGATCAAGCACGCGGGTTGGCCGGGGAGTGCGAATGCGGAAGAGGCTGTATAGGGGGCGTTCTTTCAGCCTCATGAAGCCCGGGCCTCGACAAAAAACAGGTTGACAAAATCAAAGACATTGGATTAGTTTTACAGTCCTTGGGAAAAAGTTCACGAAGGGCTAACTCTACAAAATAAGGAGAAAAGTTCCATGCCCAAGGAGATCACAGGTTCGGTAATGGTCGTGGGCGGCGGAATCGCCGGAATGCAGGCGGCGCTCGATCTGGCGGATTCCGGTTACTATGTGTACCTCCTGGAAAAATCGCCTTCCATTGGCGGGGTCATGTCCCAGCTGGACAAGACGTTCCCCACCAATGATTGCGCCATGTGAATCATCTCTCCCAAACTGGTCGAGGTCGGCCGGCACTTGAACATCGAGTTGTTGACCCTTTGCGAGGTCAATGGCATTGAGGGGGAGAAAGGGAACTTTCAAGTAGAGGTTCTGCAACATCCACGGTATATTGATATAGATAAATGTATTGGATGTGGCACATGTGCGGAAAAATGCCCTAAAAAAGTCACGGATGCGTACAATGAGGGCCTTGCCAGGCGGAAGGCGGTGTATGTGCCCTATCCCCAGGCCGTCCCCCTCAAGTACGCCATTGACGCGAGCGAGTGCATTTACTTCAAAAAGGGCAAGTGCCGGATGTGTGAAAAGTTCTGTCCCACCCAGGCGATCAACTTCGCGGACCGGGAGAGGACCTTCACCGTGAATGTGGGCTCCGTGGTCCTGGCCCCCGGTTTCAAGCCCTTCAACCCCCAAGCCTTTGACACGTACAACTATGCCCGCCACCCCAACGTGATGACCTCCATGGAGTTCGAGCGGGTGCTCTCCGCCTCGGGGCCCACCATGGGTCACCTGGCACGCCCCTCGGACGAAAAAGAGCCCCAGAAGCTTGCCTTTCTCCAGTGTGTGGGATCCAGAGACATTAACCGCTGCGACAATGGATACTGCTCGGCGGTCTGCTGCATGTATGCGATCAAGGAGGCGGTCATTGCCAAGGAGCACGCCGGCGATGGACTGGACTGCTCCATCTTTTTCATGGACATGCGGACCCACGGAAAAGACTTCGAGCGGTACTACAACACCGCCGAGTCCACCCATGGCGTGCGGTTCGTGCGCTCCCGCATCCATACGGTGACGCCCCTTCAGGAGAGCGACGATCTCCTGATTCGATACACCACGGAGGAAGGGGAGCTCGTGGAGGAGCGCTTCGACCTGGTCGTGCTCTCCGTAGGACTCGAGACGTCCCCGGAGATGGTCGAGCTCGCCCGGAAGCTGGGTGTGGAACTCACCGCGGGCAATTTCTGTCAAACAGAGACCTTCTCGCCCGTGGCGACGACACGGGACGGGATCTACGTCTGCGGAGCTTTTCAGGGTCCCAAGGACATCCCACAGTCCGTGATCGAGGCGAGCTCGGCTGCAGCCGAGGCCGGGGCCCCTCTGAGCGCGGCACGGAACACGCGCACCAAGGAGGCGGTGGTCCCGGAGCAGAGAAACGTGGTTGGAGAGCCCCCTCGAATCGGCGCGTTCATCTGCCGCTGCGGCATCAACATCGCCGGGGTCGTGGACGTGGATGCGGTCGTGGAGTACGCCAAGGGCCTTCCCTACGTGGATTACGTCAGCGACAACCTGTACTCGTGCTCGCAGGACACCCAGGACCGGATGGCCCAGGAGATTCGGGACCACGATCTGAATCGCATCGTGGTGGCCGCCTGCACGCCCAAGACCCATGAGCCGCTTTTCCAGGAAACCCTGGTGGCCGCCGGGTTGAACAAGTACCTGTTCGAGATGACGAACATCCGGAATCAGGACTCCTGGGTCCACAAAAGCGATCCCCAGGCCGCCACGGAAAAGGCCAAGGACCTGGTTCGCATGGCGATCTCCAAGGTGGCCCTCATGGAGCCGCTTCAGGAGGCCGAGATCGAGGTCAACGAGCGGGCCATGGTCATCGGTGGGGGCCTCTCAGGGATGGCGGCGGCCCAGAGCCTGAGCGCTCAGGGCTACCCCGTGACCCTCGTGGAGCGGGCCGGCAAGCTCGGAGGGCAGGCCCTGAACCTCTTCCGAACCTGGAAGGGCGAGGACATCCAGGAAAAAACGCAGGAAATGGCTCAGGCCGTAGAAGCCGACGAGAACATCGACGTGCTCCTCGATGCCGAGCTCAAGACCGTTGAAGGCTTTGTGGGGAACTTCAAGTCCGTGCTCTCCGTGGGCGGGAAGGAAACCGAGGTGGAGCACGGTGTGGCCGTGATCGCCACCGGGGCCATGGAGATCCGGCCCACCGAGTATCTCTACGGCGAGGATCCGCGGGTGATGACCCACCAGGAGCTGGACCGGAGGTTCATTGAAAACGATTCTTCGCTCAAGGAGATGAAGTCAGCGGTGTTCATCCAGTGCGTGGGATCCAGGGAACCCGATCGGCCTTACTGCTCCCGGGTCTGCTGCACCCACTCCATGGAGAGCGCCCTGCACCTCAAGGAGCTCAACCCGGACCTGCGGGTCTACATCCTGTACAGGGACATTCGAACCTACGGGGAGAAGGAGTTCCTCTACAAGAAGGCCCGGGAGGCCGGGGTGATCTTCGTGCGGTACGACCTGGAACGAAAGCCCGATGTCCGGGTGGAAGGGAAAACGCTCCAGGTCCAAGTGTTCGATCCCATTCTGGGACGGGAGATTCGCATCCCGACCGATCTGCTCGCCTTGGCCGGTGCGATCGTGCCGTACAAGGACGAAAAGCTGGCCCAGTTCTTCAAGGTCCCCATGAACGAGGACGGTTTCTTCGTGGAGGCCCACGCCAAGCTGGCGCCGTCCGAGTTTGCCACGGACGGTGTGTTCCTCTGCGGCATGGCCCACTACCCCAAGCCGATCGACGAATCCGTGGCCCAGGCCCAGGCCGCCGCATCCAGGGCCATGACCCTGCTGGCGCGAAAGACCATCGCCACGAGCGGGACGGTGGCCGCGGTGAATCCGATGATGTGCAGCAGCTGCGGTGTCTGCATCACCCTCTGCCCTTACAACGCGCCTTCGTTCATCGAAGAGGGCCCGTTTGCCGGCCGGGCGCAGGTCAACCCGGTCCTGTGCAAGGGCTGCGGTCTCTGCGTGGCCTCCTGCCGGTCCGGGGCCATCAACCTGCGCGGGTTTGGAAACGGCCAGATCATGGCCATGATCGACGAGATGTAGCCTCGGCCCGGCAGTCCCTCGGGTGCGATCGAGTGGCCGCCGGGATCGCGTGCGTTCCGCTCATTCACTGAACGGTTTTCGTTCAAAGGGTTCGCCGCCCTGCGCGACGAAACGAGCAAGGAGACGAGTATGAGTGACTGGGAACCCAAGATCACGGCATTCCTCTGCAACTGGTGCACGTATGGGGCCGCCGACCTGGCCGGGGTGAGCCGGCTCCAGTACCCCCCGAACATCCGCGTCATCCGCGTGCCGTGCTCCGGCCGCATCTCCCCCAAGTTCCTCCTGGCCGCCTTCCGGCACGGAGCCGACGGCGTCTGGGTCTCCGGGTGACACCCCGGCGACTGCCATTACCTGGAAGGTAATTACTACGCCCGTCGCAAGTTCGCCCTATTCAAAAACCTCCTGGAGCACATCGGGATCGAGCCCGGTAGGCTTCACTTCTCGTGGATTTCTTCGGCTGAGGCCACAAAGTTCGTCAATGTAGCCCAAGAGGTGATTCAAGCGGTCAAGGATGCCGGACCCGCCAGGCATCTCATCAAAGCAAGAGCCGAGGTGGCATGATGATCCAGTATACGGAAAAGATCCGCGAAATCGCGAAGAAGCTGCTCGAGGACGGGACGGTGGAGGTCTTCATCGGGTACAAGAAGGGGACCGTGCCCATGATGAACGAGCCCGTGCTCGTCACCGATCCGGCCAAGGTGGATGTCCTCTACTGGGACAGCAACTGCGGCCTGAACCTCTGCAACTACCTGACCGGCCGCACGGACAAGATCGGCATCCTGGCCACGGGATGCAACTCCCGGAACATCGTCACCCACGTCATCGAGAACCAGATCAAGCGCGAGCAGCTTTACATCGTGGGTGTGCCGTGCACTGGTATCATCAACCACAGGGCCGTCAAGCGGGCCGTGAAGTACCGGGAGATCACGGATGTGACCGAAGAGCCTGGAGGTGAAACGTTCACCGTCAAGGGCCCGGGATACGAGGAGACCTTCGAAAAAGCAAAGTTCCTTCAGCTCAACTGCGCCACCTGCCGGCACCGCAACCCGGTGGAGTACGACGAGCTTGTAGCCGAGGAGGTGCCGGAGCAGGAAGATGTCCAGGCCTTCAAGGACGTGGAAAAAATCGAGGGAATGGATCCCGAGAAGAGGTGGGAGTTCTTCAACCGGATGATCGACTCGTGCATCCGTTGTTATGCCTGCCGAAACGCCTGCCCGCTCTGCTACTGTCCCACATGCTTCGTGGACGAGTCCAATCCCCAGTGGGTCGGGAAGAGCGTGGACCCGGTGGACACCATGACGTTCCACTTCCTTCGGGCCTACCACTGCGCGGGCCGTTGCACGGATTGCGGGGCCTGCGAGCGGGCGTGCCCGGTGGGGATTCCGGTGCGCCAGTTCACGAAGAAGCTCAACAAGGACGCACTCGAGTTGTTCTCCTGGGAGGCCGGGCTGAACCTGGACCAGCGGCCCCCTCTGGACGTGTATCGCGTGGACGACTACAACGACTTCATTCGGTAGCCCACACCAACTGCGAAACCTTGTTTCAAAGGATCGTTCTATGAGCACCAAGATATTCTCCAAGGAAGAATGGGTCGGGGTCCTGGAGGGGCTGAAAGAAGCGTACCGGGTGTTCGTCCCTGTCAAGGAAGGGGACTATCACAATTTCCGGCCCCTGGAAAACGGCACCCGGCCGAATTTCGACTTCCAGAATACGCGCCTCTCCGCCAAATCCGTGGTCTATCCCCAGTCGGAGCGAATGTTCGAATACTCCCTGGACAGCGAGGATGAAAACGCCCACCGGGTGAAAGAGGCCGAGAAGGACTTCGCACCCCAGGCTGTGGTGGGGATTCGACCCTGCGACGCTTCCG
>JASFQI010000159.1:0-10545 GCA_050115555.1 Desulfobacteraceae bacterium | reverse complement strand
TCCGAGTTCGGGGGGATGGATGCGGAGGCGCTTTCCGGGAGTCTCTACACCCTGGAAGGGATGGAGAGCGTCCGGCACATGTTCAAGGTGGCCTCCAGTCTGGACTCCATGATCGTGGGGGAGCCCCAGATTCTCGGTCAGGTCAAGGAGGCGTACCTTCAGGCCACTAAGAAAAAAACCTCCGGCGTGATTCTGAACCGGTTGATGCACCGGGCCTTCCATGTGGCCAAGAGGGTGCGCACCGAAACGGGCGTCTCCGACGCGGCCGTCTCCATCAGCTACGCGGCTGTGGAACTGGCCAAGAAGATCTTTCACGAACTCACAGGGAGAATCGCTCTCCTGATCGGCGCAGGCGAAATGGCCGAGCTGGCGGCCCGGCACCTCCTTCACCAGGGGGTGGGGGAGATCCGTGTGGCCAACCGGACCTTTGACCGGGCCGTTCAGGTAGCTGAGGCCTTTCGGGGAAAACCTGTGTACTTCGAGGAGATCGACACCCAGTTGCTCGAGGCGGACATCGTGGTCACGTCCACTGCGTCCGTGGACCCGGTCATCACCTACGACCAGGTCAAGCGGTCCCTTCGAAAGCGTAAGAACCGGATGTTGTTCTTCATCGACATCGCGGTTCCCAGGGATGTGGAGCCCCGGGTCAACGATCTAGACAATGTGTATGTCTATGACGTCGACGATCTCAAAGGAGTAGTGGAGATCAACCGTGCCCAGCGCGCCGAGGAAGCGGTCAAGGCCGAGCGCATCGTGGAGGAGGAGGTGCTGCGGTTCGAGCGGTGGCTCAAGACCCTGGGGGTGGTGCCCACCATCGTCTCCCTGAAGGAAAAGGTGGAAAACATCCGCAGGGCGGAGATGCGCCGAAGCCTCAGCGCCCTGGACGGTCTGACCCCTGAGCAGATACAGGCCGTTGAAGTTCTGACCGCCTCCATTGCGGAAAAGATCATTCACGACCCGATCCTCACGCTCAAGCGAAAGGCGGATCGACCGAGCCGGGATCAGGTCCTGGACATGGCGCGGCAGCTCTTCGACCTGGATGAAACGTGATGTGTTAAGTGGAGGCTACACCGCCTCTTCGGAATGAAAGGAGGTGCAGGGCTCATGACAATACAGAAATTGATCGATCAACTGCGTGCCCACCCGGAGTCCGATCGGATCGGCATGATCGCGAGTCACCTGGGGGTGGTTCGGGGGACCAGCCTGAGCGGGGAACGGGTTTCCGCGTTGGAGGTGTCCTATGATCGGGATGTTGTGGATAGGATCCTAAACGATACCAAAAAACTGGAAGGTATTGTGGATGTCGCGGTCGAGCTTTTCGAGGGAAAGCACGACGTGGGGGACGAGGTCCTGGCCGTGGCCGTTGCCGGGGAGACCCGGGAGGCCGTGTTCCCGGCCCTCGTACAGACCGTGGACCGGCTCAAGTCGGAGGCGGCTCGAAAGCGGGAATACCCTGCGTAGAACCATTGCAAAGCGGGCAGGAGCGAACCTGCGGGATGGACCCGGGGGGCGCGCCGCGCCAGCACAGGAAGGAGCAAGTATATGGGCATGATCGACGTGGGGGACAAGCCGATCGTTTTGAGGGAGGCCGAGGCACGGGGCCGGATTCGACTGGCCGATGCCACCCTGCGTGAGATTCAGGATCACCGGATTCGAAAAGGGGACCCGTTTCCCGTGGCCGAGGTGGCGGGAATGCAGGCGGCCAAGCAGACCGCGGTGTTGATCCCGCACTGCCACGCCCTTCCCCTGGACACCGTAGAGGTTGACTTCACCATGGAGGACCAGGGGGTGGAGGCCGCCTGCCGGGTTCGGGCCCATGCCCGGACCGGTGTGGAGATGGAGGCCATTGTGGGGGTGAGCATGGCCCTGAACACGCTTTGGGACATGGTGAAGTACCTGGAGAAGGATGAAGCCGGGCAGTATCCGGGAACGTGCATCACGGATCTTCGAGTGGTCCGAAAGAGCAAGGGAGCGTGATCTTCTCCCGGAAGACAGGGCCCTGGAAGAAGAACCCATGACAGCGAACCCTCTCACCCTCCCTACGCGAAACGATTCCATGGCCCGGCAGAAGGCCCTCGGCCGAAGGATCGTGGGGGTGTTCCCGGGGCGGTATCCACGAGAAATCTTCTGGGCCCTGGATCTCCTTCCAATGGAGATCTGGGATCCCCCGATCGAAGTGGGACGGTCCGGGGCCCATCTCCAACCCACCATCTGCTCGGTGGTCCGGCTCGGTCTGGAGCTCGTGCTCCAGGGGAAATGCGACGAGCTGGACGGGCTTCTGTTTCCGCACACGTGCGATTCCCTCCAGAACCTGGCCTCCGTGGTTCACGACTTCCTGGGCAGCAGCAAGCCGTGCTTTTTCTTCTATCCCCCCAAGGCGCCCTTTGGCGAGGCGGCCCGTTCCTTTTATCGAACCGAGCTCGAAGCGCTGATTCTTGCCCTGGAAGAGCACTTCGGCCCCTTGATGGCCGACCGGCTCGAGAAGAGCGTTTCCAGGGGAAGGGACCTGTATCGCCTTCTCGCTTCGCTTTACAGGGAGCGGGCCGGGGCCGGGCTCGACGCCTCGAACGCCGCGTTCTACCGTGCCGTGCGCGTTGTCGAGTACCTCCATCCCGATGACGGCGTGCCCCTCCTGGAGAGGTTTCTGGAGGAGAGAAAGGGGAAGGGAGCCTTAGCGGGTCCCTGCGTGGTCCTGAGCGGGGTCCTTCCGAACCCGGCGGCCCTGCTGGATGCCCTTGACGATTTGGATGTGCGCGTGGGAGACGACGACCTCCTGGCCTGCGGAAGGCGCCTCCCCGGGGCTTCGGACACGAGCACAGACCCCCTTGAGGCCTTGACGCAAAGCTTTTTCAGGTCCCCGGCGTGCTCCAGCCTCAACGCGCCGCTCGTGCAGCGCACGGAAGAGCTTCTGCGCCGGGTTCGGCAATGCAGGGCCCGCGGGGTGATCTTTGCGGCGGTCAAGTTCTGCGAGCCCGAGCTCTTTTCCCTGCCCCGGCTCCGCGAGGCGTTGAAGGAGCAGGGAATCCCTTCCCTGGTCCTCGAGCTGGAGGTCAACCAGCCCGTTTCAGGCCAGGTTTGGACCCGTCTGGAGGCCTTTGTGGAGCTGATCGCACAGAACGAGGCCGGCTCATGACCCACGGTGAAGCGAGACACACTCTGTCGCGCAGTGCGGGCGCGCGGTACCGGTTGATGAGGGACCTCGGGGCGCCTGTGCTCATGCGCGGGTCCAGTTTCTTTCGAAAGAAAAGAGTGCGAAGGGCGCCGGACCCTGCCCTGGGCCCCCCGCTTGCATGCAGTGCCAGGCTGCGGGAGATCATGACCCGGCACTATCTGCTCGCACGTTACGCCAAGGGGGCCCTTCCCGTGGCATGGGTCACGAGCGGCGCGCCTGTGGAGCTCCTTCGCGCCTTCGGGTTCTACACGGTGTACCCGGAGAATCACGGGGCTTTGTGCGGGGCCAAGGGCATGGGGGCGCAGCTCTGCAGGGTGGCCGAGGAGCACGGGTACTCCCAGGATCTCTGCTCCTACGCCCGCATCGACCTGGCCGTGGACCTCTCCGGTCAGACCCCGGTGGGCAGGCTTCCGAAGCCCGATCTCCTCTTTGCCTCGAACAACATCTGCCAGACCGTGGCCTACTGGTACACCGTGTTGTCCGAGCGGCTGGGCGTGCCGCTCCTGCTCTTCGACACCCCTTTCAACTACACGGACGGCCCCCGGCAGAACGACCGCGCGTACATGGTGAGACAGATCGAGGAGATGATCCCCGTGCTCGAGCGGGTGAGCGGGAGGGCCTTCCGGCCGGAGAAGCTCAAGGAGGTCCTCCTCCTGGCCAAGGAAACCGCCGAGACCTGGGGGGCGGTGCTGGCCACCATGAAGGCCAGGCCGGCGCCCATGACCATCTTCGATGCGTTCGTCCACCTTGCGCCCGTGGTTTCTCTTCGTGGCCTGCCCGTGGCCCTGGATTACTACCGCATTCTGCTTCGCGAGCTGCGGCAGCGGATCGAGAGGGGGCAGGGGGGCGTGCAAAACGAACGCGTTCGGCTCCTGTGGGACAACATCGCCATCTGGCCGAGATTGAGGGAGTTCGCTTCCCTTTTTGCGGCCCGGAACATGTGCTTTGTTACGGCCACGTACACGAACGCCTGGGCCGAGACCGCCCCGTACATGGAGGGGGACGATCCTCTGGAGGCCATGGCGGAGACGTACAGCCGGGTCATCTTGAACAACAGCCTGGGGCACCGGCTCGCGCTTATGGAAGGGCTCGTTCGCGACTATCACGTGGACGGCATTGTGATTCACTCGGCCCGAAGCTGCAAACCCTACTCCGTGGGGCAGTACGACCTGAAACGATTCCTGGCCGAGCGTATGAACATCCCCTCCGTGGTGCTGGAGGCGGACATTGCCGACGAGCGCGCCTTTTCCGAGGAGCAGATTCGGACCCGGCTGGAGGCGTTTTTCGAGACTCTGGAGAGGAAGTAGGAAAGGAGCAAGACCGTTGGACTGGGTTGCGGGAATAGATGTGGGATCGCTCAGCACGGATGCCGTGGTTCTGAACGCGGAAAACCGGGTGCTCGGGCAGAGCATTGTTCGTACCGGTGCGAGCAGCATTCGGGCCGCCGAGGAAGCGCTCGAAAGGGCCATGGACCAGGCCGGCGTCTCCAGGGAGGCGTTGATCCACATTGTGGCCACGGGCTACGGCAGGGCGTCGGTGCCCTTTGCCCACGAGGCCGTGACCGAGATCACCTGCCATGCGCGCGGGGCCTGGGCCCTTTTCCCCGACACCGGGACCGTCGTGGACATCGGGGGACAGGATTCCAAGGTGGTTCACGTGGGCCCCGGTGGGAGGGTCCTGGACTTTGCCATGAACGACAAGTGCGCTGCTGGGACGGGCCGTTTCCTGGAGGTGATGGCGGAGAAGCTCCAGGTGGGACTGGAGCACATGGGGGACTTGTCCATTGCCGCCCGGGGCGAGGTTGCAATCAGCAGCGTGTGCACGGTATTCGCTGAGACCGAGGTGGTGTCCCTGGTGGCTCAGGACCATCCCCCGGAGGAGATCGTACGGGGAATCCATAGGGCCATCGTTCGCAGGATATCGGCCATGGCCCACGGGCTGGGCGTGCACGGAGAGGTCTGCATGAGCGGAGGCGTGGCCAAGAACCGGGGTGTCGTGGTCCTGCTGGAAGAAGCCCTTCAAAAGACCATCCATGTTGCGGAGGAGCCGCAGATCGTCGGCGCCCTGGGTGCGGCGATCATCGCCCGGGAGCGTGTTGCCCGGGGAAAATGAACGGATTCTTTTCACGAAACCCGAATCCGCGGTTCCCGTTTTTTCCTTCGTTTCCGTTGAAAATGGGGGTGAGGCACTCGTTCCAGCTTCGAAAATTGAAGCAATAAATTGATATTGCTGGAAAAGCAATATCCTACAATATAAACTCCTATAGTAGGATATTTTCCCTTTACACGCTGGAGGATTTGCGTTATATGTTCCAATCTTCACAAAGTCCGCTGAGCGGTTTTGAGGCGGCAGTGCGGGGCCGTTGATGGAAGAGGAGGGGCATGGGCTTCTTCGATTTCGATAAACACGGCCACTGGTTCGACGATATCGCCCTGGTCAGCCAACTGGGCCTGACCATGGCCGGTTCGATCCTGTTCTGTTTTGCCATCGGGTACCTGCTGGACCGTTGGCTCGGAACCAAGGGATTGTTCATTACCGTTTTCATCCTCCTCGGAATCATCGGGGGGGGGTGGACCGTCTACCGGCAGATCACAAAGGTGCTCGATCCTAAGGGGAAGCATGATCCCGATGAAAAAGGAAACGAGACGGGAAACGGTTAGCGGGATACAGAAAAGAGTCTGCTCTCAAGCCATGCTGGTCGCCGTGATCGGGGCGGTCGCACTGATTCTGGTTGGAGAGAAGGCCCTGGGAAAAGGGCTTGTCCTGGGCACGCTCTTCAGCATCGTGAACTTCGTGCTCATGGCACACCTGATGTCCCTGAACGCGGCAAGTTCACGGACGCGCGCGAGTGCCGCAGCCCTGGGCTCCATCGTGTTTCGATTTGCCTTGCTGGCGATCCCCTTGATTCTGTCCCTCCGGCTCGACTCCATTCACCTGGTGGGCGTGGTCATCGGACTGTTCATGATTCAGATGACCCTGTTGTTCGATCAGGTCCTGCGCAAACATCTTCCTTTCGCGCGAAACACGTAATACGGAAAGCATGCCATGGACGAACTGACCCATCTCCCTCAAATTACGATTGAACTCCTAGGAATCAATCTCGTCATCAACACGAACACCGTGATCATGACGTGGATTGTCATGGGGGCCCTGATCGTGTTCGGGTTTCTTGCCACTCGGCGGATCGGCCGCATTCCCAACCCGTTCCAGGTCGTGGGCGAGCTGATTGCCAACGCGTTCTGGGGGTTGACCAAGGATGCGCTGGACGAGGACATGGCGAAGAAGTACTTTCCGCTCATTTGCATCCTGTTCATGTTCCTTCTCCTGTGCAACTGGCTCGGGACGTTCCCCCATCTGGAGGAACCGACCAAGGATCTGAACACGCCGTTGGGCCTCGGGATCATGGGCTTTGCCATCGCCCACTACTCGGGCATTCGTGCAAAGGGGTTCGTCACCTACGCCAAGGAGTACTTCGAACCGATTTTTTTCATGATGCCCCTGAACCTGATCGGGGAGATTGCCAAGGTGGTGTCCATCTCCTTTCGTCTGTACGGCAACATCATGGGGGGAGCGATTATTGTCCTGGTGGTTTCCCACCTCGTGTACAGCCTGATCCTTCCCCCGTTCCTGATCGCGTTTTTCAACTTGTTCATCGGAACGATCCAGGCGTTCGTGTTCACCATGTTAACCCTCGTGTACATCTCTGTTCAGGTGAAGTAACCCGATGATGGAAGCGACGACATTTGCGAGTGCGAGTTTTTACCTGGGAGCCGGGTTGGCCATTGGGTTCGGAGCCATCGGTGCGGCCCTGGGGGAGGGATATACGGCAGGCCAGGCGAGCGAGGCGCTTTCACAGAAGCCCGAGAGTGCCGGGGAAGTCGTAAAAAACATGCTCGTGGGCCAGGCCATTGCCGAATCAGCGGCGATCTTTGCGCTGGTCGTGGCGATCGTTCTCCTGTTCAGTCAACCCGAGGTCATTACCGCGTTGACCGCGTGGTCGGCCATCGGCGCCGGGTTGGCCATGGGCCTGTCGGCCATTGGATCCGGGCTCGGGTCCGGCATGCCCGGGGGGGCGGCCTGTAAGGGGATCGTACGACAGCCTGGAAACAGCGGTAGGATCCAGACCACCATGCTCATTGGTTCCGCTGTGGCTCAGACGCCGGCGATTTTCGGCATGGTGACCGCCTTTCTCCTGATATTCCTCGATTTCTCGAGTATTCCTACCTATCCGGGGTGGGGTGCGATGCTCGGTGCGGGGCTGGGGACCGGGCTGGCGGCCATCGGATCGGGTGTGGGAAACGGGTTCACCGCGGAAGAGGCCGTGGAAGGCATTGCGCGAAATCCGGTATCCGGAAAGGACACCACGCGCCTCATGCTGATCGGCATGAGCGTGGGACAGTCCACCACGATTTACGGCTTTCTGGTGAGCCTGCTGCTCATCTTCTTCGGTTTCCCGGAGAGCTTTGCGCTCAGCGACTCCCTGAAGCTTCTGGCCGCAGGGCTCTCGTCCGGGTTCGGCGGGATCGGCCCGGGCATCGGGCTCGGCATCGTGGCCGCGGGAGCGGTGAAGTGGGTGGCGCGGAATCAGGAAGCCACGGGCCTTTTGACTCGGACCATGCTCGTGGGCATGGCCGTAACCGAGTCAACATCCATTTATGCATTGATCGTTTCTCTGTTGCTGATCGTCGTATTTTAGAATGGATTAGGATCCATCGAATTTCATAGGAGGTTTTGCCATGGATATCTCTGGACAGGATTTCATTCAAGGACTGGCTTTCTTGGGTGCGGGTATCGCCATGGGGCTCGGCGCGATTGGACCCGGTGTGGGCGAGGGATTCGTCGGCGGTAAGGCGTGTGAGGCCATCGGAAGAAAGCCGAACGAAGCCGGCCTGCTGACCCGAACCATGCTCGTGGGTCAGGCCGTGTCCGAGTCCACCGGGATTTACTCGCTGGTCGTCGCACTGCTCCTTCTGTTCGTCGTGTAAAGGCCTTACGGACGGTGACGGACCATGATTAGCATCAATGCAACGCTCGTTGTACAGATTATCCATTTCCTCATCCTGGTGTTCGTACTGAACCGCCTCATGCTGCGTCCGCTTATGAACCAGATGCAGGAGCGGGATCAGTACATCGTCAAGGCGAGGAAGGATTCCGAGGAAATGCTCGTCGAGGCGGAACGCCTGGTGGAGGAACGACACGCCATGGAGATGAAGACCCGGCGGGGCGCTGCCCAGGAGCGCGCCCAGCTCAAGGAGCAGGCGGTGGCCGAGGCCGAAGGGATCTTCGACGAGACCCGCAGGGAGGTGGCGGGCATTCGTGAGCGTATCGATGCCGAGGTCCAGTCGCAGATGGAAAAGGCCGAACAGGCCCTGAACCAGGAAGCGGCCGCCCTGGCCGAGGAAATCGCCGATAAGATCGCCGGCAGGAGGATAAGCCATTGAGACGACGGATCGCCGTGAACATGATGCTTGGGGCTTTCGTCGGGATCGCTTCTGCGGTCGTGCTCCTCGGGCTCCTGCCCGCGGATGCGGTGGCCGCTGAGAAAATCAGCGAGGGGCGGAAGATCTGGGACCTGATTCTGCGATGGGTGAACTTCGGCATCCTTGTGTTTTTGTTCCTGAAATATGGGAAGACTCCTTTAATGAACTTCCTGCGCGGCGAGAGCAATCGCGTTGAGAAGACCCTTCACGAAATCGAGAAAGACCTCAATGTCTCCAAGATGCGACTTCAGGAGGAGGCAAAAAAGCTGGAGGATATCGAGGGAGGGCTCGAGGACCTGCGAAAAAACATCCTCGAGATGGGGGAGAAGGAGAAAGAACGCATCCTAGAGGATGCAAGAAGCACGGCCGATCAGATGATCGCTCAGGCGAAAAGCGAGACCGAGATCAAGCTGGAAGGGGCCAGGCGACGGCTCAACGACAACCTCGCGGAGCGCGCCCTGGGCCTGGCCGAGGAAAGGCTTCAGGCCTCGTTTTCGGATCAGGACAACGACCAACTCCTCCAGGGGTTCGTGGGCAAACTCCAAGAGCAGGGGAGCGTGAGCACACGTACCCTGTAACAAGAGATTTTCATCCTTTATCGGGGAGCCGAGGGGCTCATGCCGATTTCACCGCTGCCTCAGCTCCTGCGATCGATGAGACGACGTCTTCTTGACTGCGGCGCGACCTCAGCCCGCCGGGATTCCATACCGCTCCAGCTTTTCATAGAGCGCCTTACGGGAGATGCCCAGGTGCCTCGCCGCGAGGCTCTTGTTCCCTCCGCACTGCTCCAGGGTTTTTTGAATCAACTCCATCTCCAGGGTCCGAAGGGTGACCCCTCCCTGTGGAAGGCTTCCAATGAGCGCCTTTCCCCTGGGCCCATTCCCTGCTTCTCCCCCGTCTGGCCGCATGGTCTCCGGTAAGTCCTCCGGGGTCAGTCGCCTGCCTTTGGAAAGAATTACACCCCGGGCCATGCAGTTTTTCAGCTCCCGCACGTTACCCGGCCAGGAATACGCCATCATGAGGGCCATGGCCTCCGGAGCGATGCCTTCCAGGGGCTTGCCGTACTGTCTCACATAGTGCCGAAGGTAATGGTCTGCGAGGAGCGGAATGTCGTTCCGTCTGTCGCGGAGCGGGGGCACCTGGATGGAGATCACCTCGAGCCGGTAGAACAGGTCTCTTAGAAACCGGCCGGATTCGATCATCTCCTGAAGATCCAGGTTGGTGGCTGCGAGAATACGCACGTCCACCTGCTTGGACTCCACACCTCCTACCGGCTCCAGCTTCTTCTCCTGTAGAAAGCGCAGGAGCTTGCTCTGGAGCCTCAGGCTCATGTGCCCGATCTCGTCCAGAAAGAGCGTTCCACCGTCGGCCATCTCGAGCCGGCCCTTTTTCTCGGTGTCCGCACCGGTAAAGGCCCCCTTGACGTACCCGAAGAGCTCTGCCTCCAGCAGGCTCTCGGTGAGCGCTGCCGAGTTGATGCACACGAGCTCGTGGTCCCTTCGGGCGCTTTCCACGTGAAGGGCCCGGGCGAGGAGCTCCTTGCCGGTGCCGGTTTCCCCGTAGATCATCACGGAGGCGTCCGTGCCACCCACGGTTCGGACCATCTCGAAGATGTCCCGCATGGCTTCGCTGGCGCCGAGGATCCCGTGGAACGCGTTTTCCTCCCTCAGGCTCTGCTGGAGGGAGGAAAGCTCCCTGGACATCTCGGACTCTCGAATGGCCTTTTTCACGACAATGAGGAGCTCTTCGAAATCCAGGGGCTTGATGAGGTAGTTCGAGACCCCGTCCCGCATGGCCTGGACCGCTGATTTCACTGTGCCGTAGGCCGTCATGATGATGAACGGGGGCGGTTCGCGGATCTCCCCCATGCGGCGGTAAAGCTCGATGCCGTCC
>JASFQI010000158.1:0-10565 GCA_050115555.1 Desulfobacteraceae bacterium | reverse complement strand
GGTCCGGCGGAAGGTCGACGGCCGGTGGCGTTTTTCAGGCCACGCCGAGGCGAGCGCCGACCTTGCCCACCGGATCTTGACCCGCCTGCGGATCCAGAAGGCTTTGATCTCGAAGGTGACGCATCTGATCCGCCACCATATGATCGGCTACGACCCGGAATGGTCTGAAAGGGCGGTTCGGCGGTGGATTCGACGGGTGGGGCCGGATCACGTCTTCTCCCTTTTGGCCTTTCGAAAGGCGGACATCCTGGCCCACGGGAATCCCCATCTGCGGGGGCACCTTCTGGAAGAACTCGAGACGCGGGTGAGGGGCGTTCTTGCGGCGCCCGTGGCCACCCGGCGCGGACAGTTGGCCGTGGACGGTCGAAAAATCATGGAGGTGACCGGCCTTGGCCCCGGACCGGAAGTGGGCCGGATCCTTGGGGAGCTCCTGGAGCGCGTGGTGGACGACCCGGGGCTCAACACCGAGGAGGCGCTGCTCGAACTGGCGGGGAAAATCCGTGAATCTTTACCGTGAGGAAATTGGCAGGACGAGTCCAATCGGCGCTCTTCGTGGCTTTCATTTGAAATCCTACGCCCATAGAACATCGTCCTTGCGAGCTCGTATGCGAAGATTGCCTTGGCGATCTTTGCGACTCTGCGAGAGGGAATGGGTTTTAATGGGTTTGTGGAACATCATCGGTTTGGAGTCCTGAGGAGGGAGCCATGGAACTGAATGTCCGGGGAGAGACCCTGCGCGTGCTGGAATCCGGGCCGCAGACAGACGGAGGCAAACCTACGCTGGTCTTCATTCACGGTGCAGGAGGGGACGGCACGCTCTGGGATGAGCAGGAAAAGGATCTGGGAACGCGGTATACCGTCCTTCGCTTGGAGCTTCCTGCCCACGGAGGATCAAGCGGCAAGGGGGAGGAGCAGATATCCGACTATGTCCGCTGGGTGGAGGCTGTCCTGAAGGAGCGGGTGGACCCCGGGTCCTACATCCTAATCGGGCATTCCATGGGGGGGGCGATTGCCATGGAGTTCGCTGCCGGGCAGCCGGCGGGCCTTGTCGGCCTGGTTCTGGTGGGAACCGGCGCCAAGCTGGGTGTCTCTCCGATCATATTTCGTCTTCTTCGGGAGGACCCCGAGGGGTTCATCCAGACCATTGACCGGGCCGCGCTGGGCCCCAGCGCGGGATCAAAGGTCCGGAAGGCTGTGGAAGCGTCTATTCGTCGTTGCTCCCCTGATGTCATTCTCGGCGATTTTCTGGCCTGTGACCGGTTCGACATGCGGGACCGAATGGGTCGCATTCGCGTGCCGGTTCTCATCGTGTGCGGGGAGGAGGATCGCTTGACCCCGCCGACCTACTCGGAGTATCTGCATCGGGAGATCGAAGACTCGCGCATAGTGGAAATACCCGAGGCCGGTCACATGGTGATGCTCGAAGCGCCGGAGAAGGTGAACCGGGAGATGGAGGCGTTTGTCAAGAGGGTCACGTCAAGGATTCCCGGTGCAAAGAATGAGTTTCCGGTGCATCCGCGTGGGATTTGATTTCTTCGATAGCGATCGCGATTTCGATTCGGAGGAACCCGACAAGAAAAATCACCGGATCGTCGAGAGGCGGTCTCTCTAACGGCCGATAGGAAGGGTGTTGCAAGGCGGAAGCCCGCATCAGGGTCCGTCACAGGAAAAATCCGGTTGAAAGGGGAGGGAGCAGCAGGTGGCCTGGAATCGAGGGTGAAGACCCCATGCACGGGCCTGCTCGACCGCCTCTTCGGACCAGACGGCCATGCGAGTGATCCCGGCGCAAAGGGCGAGGGACTCCAGCATGGCACCTTCCCTGTTGCGGGGGCGCTCGCACCCGAGAGACAAGGGCACGTCGGGCATGAGAATGCGAGCCTCGGCGATCAGGCGGGCCACCTCTACCGGAGAAGGAGGGCGTATCGATTCCATGGGTGTGCCCGGCAGTCCCGTGAGGACCACGAACACAAGTGCGGAAGGCCTACGGGAGGCTAAGAGCTGAAGCGCCCGGTGTTCTCCCCTGAGATTTCCATAGTGAAGCCCGGCCACAATGTGGGGCACAAAAGAGAGCCCGCTTTCCAGAATGGCGTCCATGGACCGGACCACCGAATCGAGTCCGGGCAAGTGGTAAACCCCGGTGGCCGTATCCCGATCTCCCATGACGTCGATCAGCCCTTGTTGAACGCCGGATACTCGAAGCAAACGGCAGTCCTCGGTATGGGGAAAACCGGTGTGGGCGCTCAGGAAAAGGCCGGTTTCCAAACCTATACGGGTGATCGCTTCGGCATATGCCTGCCACGGCAGGCGGCCGTCCTTGTCGGCGCCCCCGCTCAAGAGCAGGCCGTGGGCCCCTCGGTCACGAAGCCTCGCCGCCTTTTTCAGAAGATCGGACGGGCCTGAGACCGGAATCATGGGTTCGAGCAGCTTTCCCCGGCAATGATCGCACTGAAGCGCGCACCAGGTCCCGGTGAGGGAGACAGCGGGGTATCTCCCACGGACCCGTCCATATCGGATCATGCCGGGGAGATAGAAGGTGAGGTCGCTTCCGTGGTGAGCACGCGTCGTATCCCAGGCCTCTTGGAGCAGGTCTCTGTCATCCGCGGACATCGGGATCAATGGGGGCACCGCCTTTTCCTTGACAGGGAAATCCATGGGGTCCTAGGATTCAACAATACACCGTGCCCGCATTCCCCAAGTTTGTTGCAGGTTTATTCCTAACATCTTGTGCTAGGTGATTCCCTGCAGCATGCTCGAAGCGCAGCCACACCCTTGTTTTGATCTCAGGGAGGATAGTGAAATGCAATGGAGAAATCAACCGAGCCGTGGGAGGATGTTCTGGTTTATTCTGCTCCTGTCTCTTGCGGGCGCCTGCGCCGCAGTGCAGGATGTTCGAATCACGTACCGGGTGCCGGATCCATCCGAAATCCTGTCCGGAGAAAGGGTCTTTCTCGATTTCGAGGATGTTCGGGAGAACCGGGACATCCTGGGGCCGGGAGCAAGGCAGGCGTACGCCTACCATTCGGGCAACGTGGCGTTGTTCGTGTCGTCGGGTGGCGGGGAGGCCTCGCGGGTCGGGTTGACCAATGTGCCATCGCTGTTTCGCAGGACCTTTGAGCGTCGTATTCGAGCCCTGGGAGGGGAGGTCGTCTCCCGGAGCCGGGAAGCGACCGCGGTGCTCGTACTGGAGCTGAAGGCCTTCGAACTCGATCTCAAGGACCGGTCATGGAAGGCCCGCATGGCCTATGAGGCCAAGCTTCAGCCCGGCGACACCGTACGAGCCAGTCAGACCGTCGCCGGAGAGGCCGAACGCGCGAAAATTCTAGGCGTCAAACAGGCCGATCAGGTCATGAGCGAGTTGTTTACGGACATGGTGAACCGCCTCGATCTCAAGGGACTCATCCAGAAAAGCCGTGCGAACGAGGGATGACCCCTTTCGCAAGCGGTGAAAACACTTCTATCGCACATTCCTTATTCCGACGGAGCGGGAAGGCGGGGTGAGCGAGCGGTATAACGGGAACGGGAGGCTTTCTCTTGCGGGGTCCCCCGGCCTTCCCCTGACAGGCTGTTCCCTCGGGTGCCGCCATCGGCTGTCCTGTTTCAACGGATCCCCAAGGGGCTTGCTGAATTATTGATGGAGTGGCAGAATGCCGTGGCTCAGAGATTTGCCCCTAGCGATTCCAAGGCCTTACAGTGTAGCCAACAGCGGTCGAGCGGGTTTTTGCGAGACCGTCAATCATTGAAACAGGGACCTTTTCAGCGGGGCGAACCCGTGTACATCGGGTCCTTTTTTTGCTAGGATGGCTTTATTTTATTCCTTGAGGATCAGGGCGTGACGGCAAAACGTGCGAACAGTGCAGCGGAAGCAAGGAAGCAAGGTTTCACCAGCTGGCTGAAACTCCGATTCCTTCACAAGGACAAGGAAGAGGAGAGCCCTGTCGACAGCGATTTCCTGCGGGATCTGTCCGGCCTTCAGAAGGTAGGCCGATACGAGATCGTGGGGAAGCTGGGCCAGGGAAGCATGGGCGTGGTGTTTTTGGGTAAGGATCCGTATATCAACCGCCATGTTGGGATCAAGATTTCCAGACCTGCCGCAGGAATGGTTGAGGAGAAAGCGAACAAGTATCGTGAACGTTTTTTTATCGAGGCGCAGTCGGCAGGGCGGCTCATGCACCCGAATATCGTGGCGATTTACGATGCCGGCATGTACGAGGATTTTTGCTACATCACCATGGAGTACATCGATGGGCCCACCCTGCAGAAGTTCTGCAACAAAAATGAGCTATTGCCCATCAGCCGGGTGGTGGAGATCCTCTTCACGGCGTGTCATGCCCTGGATTATGCCCACAAGAAAGGCGTCATTCACCGGGACATCAAACCTTCCAACATCATGCTCAACAAGTCGGATTCCGTTCGCATCACGGATTTCGGGATTGCTCAGATCAAGTCAGAGCAGACTGAATCCGAGGGCATCATCGGCTCCCCCAGCTACATGTCGCCTGAGCAGGCCCGGGAGGAAACGCTCGACGACAAGAGCGACATCTTTTCGTTGGGGTGTGTGTTCTACGAGCTCTTGACCGGGGAAAAGGCGTTTCCCGGGGAGAACTACTACGCGATCATGTACAAGATTGCCAATGAGGATCCCGTACCCGTGCGGGATATCCGCCCCGAGGTGCCCGAAGTCCTGGACAAGATTATTCAGAAGGCCCTGGCCAAGGAGCCCGACCGCCGTTACCAGACCTGTGCGGATTTTGCGTACGATCTTCGCGTGGCCTTTCGCGGGATCAAGGGGAGGGGCAAAAACCTCAAGGTGAAGGCCGAAGATGTGGTGGACTACGTGCACAGTGTCCCCTTTTTCGAGGGTTTCGAGCGGGAGCACGTCAAGCAGATCCTTCAGGCCAGCAGCATCATCAAGTTTCCGCGAGGCCGGGTCATGGTCGCTGAAGGGGATATCGACGATTCGTTTTTCATCATCCTCAGCGGAAGGGCCGGAGTGCGAAAGAACGATCGCACGATCGCGCAAATCGGACGGGGGGAGTGCTTCGGCGAGATGTCCTATCTGAGCGGAGAAGCGAGAGTTGCCTCTGTGGTTGCGGATACGGATTGCATTCTGATGAAGATCAGCGCGACCTTGCTGGATAAGTCGCCAGAGTCCATTCAATTGATTTTCCTGAAAAATTTCGCCATAACACTTCTTCGACGTTTGTCACACCTCCAGAAAAACCCGCAATGACTCCGCTTTTTTCACACAGCATTCCCGGTCCTGTTGAGCACGGCGTCATCTTGCCGCGCTTGCAACCTTCCAGGGAAACATCTCCATGAAATCCGTACAAGGTGTGTTTGTGATCAGCCTGGGGTGCTCCAAGAACCTCGTGGATACCGAGCACATGGTCGGGATGCTCGATCGGGCCGGGTATCCGACGGTCTCCAGGATGTCCGAGGCCAGTATCGCCTTGGTGAACACGTGCGGGTTCATTCAGGACGCCGTGGAGGAGAGTATTGAGACCGTCCTCGATCTGGTGGAGCGAAAAAGGCGTGGGGAGCTGAGCCGAATCGTGGTGGCCGGGTGCTTTGTGCAGCGGTATGGGTACAAGCTTCGCCGGGAAATCCCAGAGGTGGACGGTTGGCTGGGGCCCGGAATGATCCACCGCATCATCGAGACGGTGGAGGGAGATGGGGCCGGGCATTCCATCTTCCTCATCGACCGGCCGCGATACCTGGCGGACCACAGGACGCCGCGGCGGATCTCCGGGCCTGGCTTCAGTACCTACTTGAAAATCGCCGAAGGATGCTCCCATGGGTGTTCGTTCTGCACGATCCCTTCCCTTCGGGGGCCGCTTCGAAGTCGAACCATCCCTTCGCTGCTTCACGAGGCCCGGAGGCTGGTAGAGGAAGGGACGGTCGAACTGAACGTGATCGCCCAGGACACCACGGCTTACGGGAGAGACCGGGGCGGCAAGAGTCGGCTGGAGGACGTCCTGGAGGCCCTTCTCGAAGTGGAAGGACTGCGCTGGGTGCGGGTTCAGTACGCCCACCCGTTCGGAATTACAGATCGACTGCTCGACCTGATGGAAGCGGAGGAAAGGATCTGTCCCTACCTGGACATCCCTTTTCAGCATGTGAACGCCGGCATCCTGAAAGCCATGAAACGCGGCGGCGGGGATGAGGAAACGCCTGCGGCCCTTGTGGGGAGAATACGATCCCGTTCACGGTCGATACGGCTTCGGACAACCCTGATGGTCGGATTCCCGGGGGAGACAGAGGAGGCGTTCGAGGAACTCGTCACCTTCGTGGCCGAGGCCGGTCTGGACTTCGTGGGGACGTTCGTTTTCAGCCCCGAAGCCGGAGCCCCTGCAGCCCGATTTCCGAATCCCGTGCCTCGGCATGTGGCGGAGGCACGGCGTGACCGCGTTATGAGGATTCAAGCCGAAATCTCCCTTGAAAGGATGGAGTCCATGGTGGGGCGGATCGAGCCGGTCCTGATAGAGGGGCTGTGTCCGGAAACCGATCTCCTGGTGACTGGGCGGACCGCGGGAATGGCACCGGACGTAGACGGCCGGGTGCTCATCAATCGAGGCGAGGCGTCCGTGGGGTCCATCGTCCCGGTGCGTTTCACCGAGGCGCATCCCTACGATCTGGTCGGCGAGATTGTGGGGCAGTCATAAGGGAAAGACAAAGAGGCGGGAGAGCAGTTTTGTTTTGACATTCCGGAGCGGTTCCATTTAGATATATTGTTCTATTCCACAGAAGTTCGAGAGATTTGGGGACGGATCGTGGTTGTCGATGCGAGTGTACTGACAGAGACGAAACCCGTGGAAGGCGGTATGGATACGGGCCGAAGGATGTTGACCGGTTTTGACAGGGATTTGGCCCGGATCAATGAAACGCTGGCACGCCACGTGAGCAGCCGGGTTTCGCTGATCGAGGACATCGCGGAATACTCTGTCTTGGCCGAAGGGAAACGGCTGCGTCCTCTCCTGTTCGTGCTGTCCTCCCGGCTCTGCGGTGTCGAACGAGACGACCTCTATCGCCTGTCCGTGATTTTTGAGATGATCCATACGGCCAGCCTGCTGCACGACGATGTCCTCGACAATGCAGATTTTCGGCGAAAGAAACCCTCTGCAGGCCGTGTGTGGGGGAATCACGCGGCCGTGCTTGGGGGGGATTTTCTCAATGCGAGGTCCTTCGGACTGGCTTTGGAAAGCGGAAGCTTTCCATTCCTGGAGATCCTCAGTAGGACCACCACGCACATGGCTGAAGGTCAGATGCTGGAGCTGGCCCACATGCACGACTGGTCGCTGAGCCGTGACCGGTACTTCGAGATCATCACCGCAAAGACCGCCGTTCTGATCTCGGCGACCTGCGCGTGCGGTGCTGTGATTGCAAAAGCCGCAGAGCAGGAAGTGGAACGTCTGAGTCGGTTCGGGCTCAATCTGGGAATCGCATTCCAGTTGATCGATGATTTGCTCGACTACACCTCCTCAGAGGATGTCTTCGGGAAACCTGTGGGCAAGGACCTTCGTGAAGGCAAGATCACTCTGCCGCTGATTCGAGCCGTCGCCGGCGTGGATCCATCCCGCGTAAAAGCCTGGGAGTCCCGGTTCAAGAGTGGAAAGGCCTCGGAAGAGGACATCGAGAGCATGATCGAGCAGGTGCGCAATCATCCCGCTCTGGATGAGATTCGGACCGAGGCACGGACCTACGTGGAGAAAGCGGCCGCAGATCTCGATTTCTTCCCCGACTCTCAAACCCGCCGGGATCTCCTGGCCTTGAACCGGCACTTGCTCACCCGCAGCTTCTAGTACTTCTCTTCACATAAACGACCTATTATCCCCCCTCGGTCCTTCTGGATCTCCAGGGAAAGAAAGCATCCCTAGGACCCGAGGTCTCGACGAGAAGGGATGTGAAAGTGAAAGTGTTGGTGAAGGGTTAGGGGAAAGGATACCGGGCTTCGGGGTGGGAAGGAGGATCGTTCCTGAGCTCCCGGTCCGGTCTTCGCAACGGACTTCCCCGCGGGGGAGTCCCCCCCCTCCCTGTTCCATCCCCGCCGGGTGCAGCGTCCCACCAAACAAACGCCTGCACTATTCGCAACGTTTTCTCCTCCGGGCTTGCAGCAGTTCGGCGGGGACTGGCCAGGGGGTCCCCCACGGAGAAGTCCGGCGAAGACGAGGCCCTTCACGCAATGTCACGATCCCTCCTTCCCACCCCTACGCCCGGAGCCACACAGGAAAACCACGCTGAACCTAAGTGAACATGTGAGCGAAAGAAGAACGCCTGTTTTTCGGGCTCGAAGGGAGAAATGCGTTTCGTGGGTCGAGGGGCGTGGGGCTCTCTCCTGGAGAAGCGATCCGGGAGACCAGAAATTGGCTTGGCGCGCAGGGTCTCAGTCGGCGGATCCTGTCAATCGCGGGGAAGGTCGAAGCCTGTAAGGTGCAAATCCGCGAAGCGGGACAGAGTGCCCGAATGCCTGCGGTTCCCGATCAGGGCGGCCCCATGGGAGCGCACCAGCACCCTGGATCGCGCCGGAAGGAGAGCATCCCCAGGGCCCTCGGCCCGACCAAAAGCATGTGTAGGTGGAGGTGTTGGTGTAGGGAAAGATAGAAGCCATGTCTTTTGCTTCCAAAGGGGAATGCGTTTCCGGAGTATCAAGCCGAGTGCGGACGGAGGACGGATCGCCTTCCCTACTTCCCGAACGGGCACACGGGGTATCGGCACGATTCGCAGTTGAGGCAGAGGCCTCCGTGGGCCAGGGCCGCAAGGTCCTGTCGCGTGATGCGCTCCCCCGCCAGGACACGGGGAAGGATGAGGTCCAGAACCGTGGCGCGATAGAACAGCACGCAGGCGGGGAGCCCCAGGATCGGGACCTCCTCGAACCGGCCGTAAAGGAACATGGCTCCGGGAAGAACCGGCGAGCCGTAGACCACGTCCTGTGCACCCGCATCGGCAATGGCCAGACGGCTCACGTCGTCCGGGTCCACGCTCATACCACCGGCCACCATGATGAGCTCGATCCCCTTGTCCAGGAGCTCCTGAATCGCGCGTGAAATCCGTGTGCGGTCGTCCGGCAGAAACTGGATTTCCCGCACGGGGCAGCCGAAGTTTTTGACCTTTTTCTTTAAAATAGGAGCGAATTTATCATCGATGCGCCCCGAGTAGACCTCATTCCCCGTGATGATGAGACCGGTTTCCGGACGGGAAAACGGCTGGACTGTGAAGATCCCACCGGCACGTCGGGCGATGTCAACGGCCTTTTCCAGGGTCTTTTCCTCGATAATGAGGGGAATGGCCCTCGTGGCGGCCAGGGTCTCTCCTTCCTCGACCACGATGTTCGAATGCCTCGATGAGCAGGTCACGTCTTCGACCATGTTGAAAGCGGTCAGTGTGTCCACATCGACCTTGAGCAGCCCTCGAAAGGATGATTTGAGCGCAATCTTCCCTTCCGCCGGATGCGGATCAAAATGAACGCCGGGGCCGCTGAGGGCCTGGGCCAGCCTCAGGGCCGCATCATCCTCGTGAAGTTCTCCAGGGGCGATGTCCAGTACATAGAGGTGTTCTTTGCCGATCCGCTTGAGATGTTCCAGATCCTCGTCTCTCAGGATCTGTCCTTTTTTAAATGCAGGCCCCTTGAACTGGCCGGGCCGAATTTCCGTCATGTCGTGGGCCAACACTTTGCCCACGGCATCGTCCACGTGAATCAGGGTCGCTGAGGACTTGAATTTTCCTGGCATGGGTCGATTCCACCTTTCGATGCCTCGAATTCGAGGAACAAAAAGAAAGGCGTGCTCCAGGGCTGCGTTTCCCAGCCGTAGGCACCGCCTAGACCCGGACCGCGAGTAGATCACGGCCCAGGATGAGTTCACCTTTGTAAGCTCGCCGGCACGGCGTGACGATGTCCGTCGCCAGAACGTCTGGGTAGAAGTGCACGAGAACGAGCTTTTTTGCGCTGGCGGCTTCCGCCAGTTCCCCTGCTTGGCGCGGCGTGAGATGCCTCTCCCGCCCGGCGCCCTCTGGAAAGGAGCACTCTAATATCAGAAGATCACATCCCTTGGCAAGGGCAATCAGGGATTCGCAAGCCCCGGTATCGCCCGAGTAAACGAGGGTGGCCCCGTACGGGGTCTCGAACCGGTAGGCGAGGCAGGCGTCTGTGTGGCGAACGCTTTCCGCGCACACCCGCAGCGTGCCGAGTTCGTGAACCAGACCACGGGTCGGCGGCCATTCCTCCAGTTTCATGACGGCATCCGGGAGCCGAATCCATCGACCGTAAGCCTGCTCCAGGCCGTGCATAAAGGCCATGAGGCCCATGGGGCCGATCACTCGAAACGGCCGTCTCTTACGTAGAATCGCAGGGTGACGCGTGGCGAAAAGGAAGGCGATCAGGTCGGCCGAATGGTCCGGGTGGAAGTGCGTGAGGAGAACGTGATCCACCGCCGGGATCGGAATGCCGACACGTTGGAGCTGGCGCAGGGTGCCCGGGCCCATGTCCAGGATCGTGGTTTCGTTCTGAAAGCGAACCACCACACAGGGGCTTGCACGATTCCGGTGGGGCAGGGCGGTTCCGGAGCCGATCA
>JASFQI010000157.1:0-10580 GCA_050115555.1 Desulfobacteraceae bacterium | reverse complement strand
GCAAAATCCCTGCTGAAAAAGGAGGGTTTTCTCAAGGCTCAATCCACGGGCGACTAGAGGCGGCAGTGATATCGGTGATGTCGAGGATTCCTGGCACGGAGGTGAACGGCGATGAAGGAGCTGATTACGTACATCGCGAAGGCGTTGGTGGACCTGCCGGAAGAGGTATCGGTAACCGAGATCGAAGGGGAACAGACCTCCGTAATTGAGCTGAAGGTGGCCAAAGAGGACTTGGGGAAAGTCATTGGCAAGCAGGGACGCACGGCCCGGGCCATGCGGACCATCCTCAGTGCAGCTTCCACCAAGATCAGAAAACGGGCGGTATTGGAGATTATCGAGTAACCTTGAATGCGGCGGTTTCCTCAGAGCTTCTCCTTCTGGGTTCAGTGACCCGGCCCCACGGTCTGGATGGAGTCTTGAGGGTGCACTCCTACGCGGAATCCGCAGCATCCTTTACTCAGGCGGGGCGGGTGATTTTATGTCCGCCCGATGGTGAAAAGCAGGAGTTTCCGGTGGCCTCGGCCCGTCCCCACAAGAAGGGGGTGCTGCTCGGCCTGAAGGGGCTGGATTCCGTGGAGGCGGCGGAGGCGTTTCGAGACGCCGAGGTATACGTACCGCGGGGCGCACTGAAACGGGAGCGCGAAGGCGAGTTTTTCTGGTACGAACTGATCGGCCTGGAGGTCTACCTGGATACCGGGCCGTTCGTGGGTACCCTGGAGCGTGTCCTTCGCACCGGAGCCAGCGACGTCTACGTGGTGCGTGATGGACCCCGGGAAACCCTGGTTCCGGCCACCCAGGACGTGATCGAAGAGGTCGACCTGGATCGGAAACGGATGATCCTCTTTCCCATGGAGGGCCTCCTGGATTTGAATGAGGTTTGACGTTCTCACGCTGTTTCCGGACTTGTTCGCTCCCTTCGTGGAACAGGGCGTCATGGGCCGTGCCGTCCAACAGGGAAAGCTGGTCGTCCGCCTGACGAATATTCGAGACCATGCCCGTGGCGCGCATCGCGTGACCGATGACCGGCCTTACGGCGGGGGAAGCGGCATGGTCATGAAGGCCGGCCCCATTGTGAGGGCCCTCAGCGGGGTGGAGAGAACCTCGGATCGATGTCGGGTCGTGCTCCTCACACCCCAGGGGCGGCTTTTCAACCAGGATTTGGCCTGGGAACTCGCCGATCTGGACCAGCTCATCCTGGTGTGCGGCCGGTACGAGGGTGTGGACGAGCGGGTCCTGGAGGGCTCGGTGGACCAGGAGATCTCCATCGGGGACTACGTCCTGAGTGGAGGGGAAGCCGCAGCCCTGGTCGTCATGGATGCGGTGGGCCGGCTCGTGCCCGGCGTGCTGGGAAGCGAGGACTCCAATCGGGACGACTCCTTTGAGGACGGCCTGCTGGAGCACCCGCACTACACCCGGCCCCGGGTGTTCGAGGGCCGGGAAGTCCCCGAGGTTCTTCTCTCCGGCGACCACGAGCGGATTCGCGTCTGGCGACGGGCCCAGGCCCTGAAGCGGACCCTGGATCGGCGGCCCGACCTGCTGGAACGGGCCCGGTTGACCGAAGAGGACAAGAAAATTCTGAGTGATCTAGAGTGAAATAAGTGACTAAAATGACTAAAGTGATCTAAAGTGTCTAAAGTTCAAATTCTGCAGAGCATAACAACGTGAAAATGGGAGCCGGAGAAGAAAGCAGGCAGGTGCATGGATGGAAACTCCTCGGATATGCCTCGGCTCATGGGTTTAGGGTTGTTCATTCTAGCTCACTTTAGTCACTCTAGCTCACTTTAGATCACTATGCCTTTGTATCTCGGCCTGGTCCACTACCCGGTGTACAACAAGCACGGGGAGACCATCGCCTCAGCCATCACGACCCTGGACCTGCACGATCTGGCCAGGCTCTCGGCAACCTACGGGTTGAGGCGCTTTTACGTGATCACCCCCTTGACCGACCAGCAGGAGCTGGCGGAACGGGTCATCCGGCATTGGACCGAGGGATACGGGGCCGCGTACAACCGGGACCGAAAGGAAGCCATGCAAGGGATCGCCGTGGTTCCCTCGCTCGAGGATGCCGTGACGGCGGTTCAAACCGCTGAAGGAGCGCGGCCGTACCTCATGGCCACGGATGCGTCCCGGCACGAGGAAGAGGAGATCGACGTACAGGCCGCCCGGGAGATCCTGGAAAGCGGCCGCGCGGTGATTCTGCTTCTGGGCACGGCTTGGGGGCTCCATCGCCTCGTCTTGGAGCGATGCAATGCCGTGCTCGAGCCCATCGAGGGGGTCGGGCCTTACAATCACCTGTCGGTCCGAACGGCGGCCGCCATCCTGCTGGACCGGTTGGTGGTCCGTTGCTGAACATGCAAGGCTCGCGTATTTCCTGAGCAAAGGGTGGAATGTTTCTATCCCGCTCGGGGTGGGACAAGGGAAAGGACGGTGAAACGCCGGCACATCGAGCTTTGAGCTGGATGGACTGCCCCAGGGGAGAAGCCCGGAGAGCGATTGGAGAGGCCGCAGGCGCCGGCGTTGCCGATGGAATGCAGAGGAGAAAAAAGATGAATGTGATCGAGGCGTTGGAAAACGAACAGATGCGCGTGGACATCCCGGACTTCAAGCCCGGTGATACCATCCGGGTTCACGCTCGAATCAAGGAAGGGGAGAAGGAACGCGTCCAGGTCTTTCAGGGATTCGTGCTTCGAAAGCACAAGGGCAAGACGGGCGGGACCTTCACGGTGCGCAAAGTCTCTTACGGGATCGGGGTGGAGCGAATTTTCCCTCTTCACTCGCCCACCATCGACAAAATCGAGATTGTGACCCGGGGGCGGGTCCGAAGGGGCCGAATCTACTACATGCGTAAGCTCAGGGGGAAGGCGGCGCGGATCAGAGAGAAACGGTTCTAGGTCCTCGCCGGCTCGGGATTGGCGCGCTCTACGAAAAACCTGCCCCTCTTTCCCGGTGAAGCTCCCCCGGAGTTGGATGTCCGCCACTTCGAGCGGATCGCTCGCAGTGCCGGGCACGAAGCGATTGCAGGGGTGGATGAGGCGGGCCGCGGGCCCCTGGCCGGACCGGTGGTGGCTGCGGCGGTCGTGCTTCCCGAAGACGGTGCCCTGGCCGGGGTTCAGGATTCCAAAAAAATGACGGAGAAGGCCCGGGAGAAGGCCTTCTCCGTTATTCATGAGGTTGCACTTGGTGTGGGCATCGGGGTGGTTTCCCCGGCCTATATCGACGCCCACAACATCCTGAAGGCCTCGTTGGAGGCCATGAAGCGGGCGGTCTTCTGCCTGAAGCCTCAGCCGGATTTTCTTCTCGTGGATGGAATCCACGCTGTCCCCGCGCCTATCCTTCAGAGCTGCATTAAAAAGGGGGATCGTTTAAGCCTGTCGATCTCGGCGGCTTCCGTGATCGCCAAGGTGTACCGGGATCGAATCATGCGCTCCTTTGACACCCGCTTTCCTCAGTACGGCTTTGTTCGCCACAAGGGGTATGGAACGGCCGGACACCTGGCCGCGCTTCGACGCTACGGCCCCTGCCCGATTCACCGAAGGTCCTTTCGAGGGGTTCCGGAAGTTTCTGAGGCCGAGGCGGGCGGAACCCCTGAGCTCCCCGGCAAGGACTGAAGTCGCAGGCCCGGGAAAGGGGAACGCTTGTGACCCACCGGCGGCTATCCCTCGGAAAGACCGGCGAGGACCTCGCGGTCCGGCACCTGCGTGCACTCGGATACCGGGTGCTCGAGCGGAATTTCCGATGCGCCCTGGGAGAGATCGACTTGATCGCCCGGGAAGGCGACTGCCTGGTGTTCGTGGAGATCAAGACGAGGCGCGGAGGGCCCATGGGCGAGGCCAAGGCGGCTGTGGACGAGCGCAAGCAGCGACGGATCAGCCGGGTGGCGCTGCGTTACCTCAAAGAACGGGGGCAGACCGAGGCGCGTTCCCGCTTCGACGTAGTGGCCGTGATCGTGGAGGGAGACCGGCACCGCATGGAGCTGGTGCGGGACGCTTTTGAAGCGGTCTTCTGAGGCGAAAGCAAGGCCCGGAAGCGGAGGCGACGAGAGCCGGGCTTGCCCGGCGAACCCCTGAACCGCATGGAACGGGGATCCCCATGGCCGGAGCTCGAAAAGACGCGCAAGATGCCTCTCCCGGAACGCTTTATGTGGTGGCCACGCCCATCGGCAACCTGGAGGACATAACCCTTCGGGCGCTTCGCACTCTGGGCGAGGTGGATGTGGTGGCCGCCGAAGGGGTCGAGCACACGCGAAAGCTGTGCCGTCACTTTGAGATTCGAGCGCGCCTGACCTCCTACAACCAGAATAACCGTCGGCGAAAGGAACCGGAGCTCCTGCGAAAACTCCGCGAAGGACTCTGCGTGGCGCTTGTGACAAACGCCGGCACGCCCGGGATCTCTGATCCGGGTTCCGGGCTCGTCCGTCGGGCGTGGGAAGAGGGTATCCAGGTCCGGGCGGTCCCCGGACCGTGTGCAGTCGCAGCGGCGCTGTCGGCTTCTGGCTTTCGATCCGACGGGTTCCTTTTTGCAGGGTTCCTGTCCAGCCGGCCGGGCCGAAGACGTAGGGAGCTGGAGCAGCTTACATCGGAGACGCGCACGCTGGTGTTCTATGAAGCACCGCACCGGATTCAGGCCATGCTTCGGGACCTGTGTGCTGTGCTCGGGGACCGGAACGGGGTCGTGTTCCGTGAGATGACCAAGGTCCACGAGGAGGCCCTGCGGGGAACGCTGAGCCGTTTGACCGAGCAGATGCACGAGGACCGGTCCAGAGGGGAGATCGTGGTGCTCGTAGAAGGCGCAGAGGAGGGCCCGACGGTCGATGTGTCCAAGGACTCGGAGCTTCGAAAGCGGATCGAAACCTTGTTGCAAAGAGGAGACCTGAGCTTGAGGGATGTGGCCCGAAAACTCTCCCTTGAACAAGGCGTCGCGTACAGGCATATTTATAGGATGTGCCTTTCCGTCAAGGCCTCTCAGCGGAACCCTTGAACCGAAGATCAGGTGACTGGAATTAGGGCTGAAAAAGGGATATATTTCTCAAGAATGGAGCTACAAAAAACTTATATCATATCAAACGAGCTCGGACTTCATGCGCGCTCCGCGGCAAAGATCGTGGAGCTCGCAGGAAAGTTCGACGCGCGGCTTTACCTGGGCAAGGATGGAAGCGAGGTGGACGGCGGAAGCATCCTTTCCATTCTGACTCTGGCCTGCCCCAAGGGGACGGAGGTCACCGTACGGGTGCAGGGAAAGGACGCGAAGGCGTTCATGGAGAAGCTGGGCGAGCTTTTTGAACAGAACTTCGGCGAATCTCAATGACGACGAACGAGAACCAGAAATTGCAGGGCATTCCGGTCTCCCCGGGCATCATCTTCGGCAAGGCGAGGGTGATTGATCGCTCCCGTGTGAAGATCCTGTACCAGTACCTGATCAGCGACCGGCAGGTGAACCACGAGGTGGATCGGTTTCGCGAGGCCCTTCGCACCACCAAGGAGCACATCGGGACCCTGCGAAACAGTCTGCCCGAGTCCCTTCAGGCCCACGGCTTCATCCTGGACACCCATCTGATGATCCTCGATGACAGCATGCTCAGCGAGGCCACGGTCCAGACCATTCTGGAGGAGAAGATCAACGCGGAGTGGGCTCTCAAGAAATCGGTGCAGCGCATTCACAAGCTCTTCGAGCAGATCGAGGACGCTTACATCCGCGAGCGCATCCACGATGTGGACAACATGGCCCAGCGCATCCTTCGAAACCTGTCCGGGAAGGAACCGGACAATCTGGCCGAGATCGAGGAGCGGGTCATCATCGTGGCCCACGACCTGTCGCCGGTGGACACCAGCGAGATGAACATCGGCAAGGTGATGGGGTTCATCACGGACGTGGGCGGGCGTACGTCCCATACGGCCATCATGGCCCAGTCCCTCAAGATTCCTGCCGTGGTGGCACTGGAAACGGCTACGCAGACCATCCCGGACGGAACGCTTCTCATCGTGGACGGCAACACCGGTGAGGTCATCATCAATCCGGACGATGAGACTCTCATCGCGTACCAGGAAAAGCAGCTCGAGCACGAAAGGCGAGAGTCGAGCATCCTTCGCCTGAGTCATCTGCCTGCCGAGACCGTGGACGGGCGGTGCATCACGGTCCGTGCGAACATCGAGTTCCTGGAAGAGGTGGCCGTGGCCAGGGACCACGGCGCTGAGGGCATCGGTTTGTACCGGACCGAGTTCCTGTTCCTTCGAAGCCGGGATCTGCCCACCGAGGAAGAGATGTTCGAGGACTATAAAGAGGTTGCCGAGATCCTTGCCCCGCAGCCGGTGACGATTCGGACCGTGGATCTGGGGGGCGACAAGTTCTCCTCAGTTTTGTCACTTTCCGACGAGATGAACCCGGCCCTGGGGCTGCGCGCCATTCGCTTCTGCCTCAAGGAGAAGAGGATCTTCCGGCGCCAGCTTCGGGCGATTCTGCGGGCCAGCGCCTTCGGGCATGTCCGCCTCATGTTTCCCATGATCTCGGGACTTCAGGAGGTGCTGGACGCTCGGGAAGCTCTCAACGAGGCCATGGAGGATCTGGATCAGGAAGGCCTGGCCTTTGACCCGAGCATCAAGGTGGGGATCATGATCGAGGTCCCCTCAGCGGTCACCGTAGCGGATCTCCTGGCCCGACACGTGGACTTCTTTAGCATCGGTACGAACGATCTCATCCAGTACGCGCTGGCGATCGACCGCATCAACGAGCACGTGGCCTACATGTACCAGCCGTTTCACCCGGCCGTCCTGCGAATGATCCGGGACGTGATCCAGGCCGGAAGGGCCGCGGGCATCGAGGTCGCCCTGTGCGGCGAGATGGCGGGCGACGCGCTGTGCGCTCCCATCCTGGTGGGGCTGGGGCTGCAAGAGCTCAGCATGAACGCCGGAAGCATCCCCGCGGTCAAGCACGTGATTCGGTCCCTGTCCGCGGAGCAGGCTGAAGTCGAGGTGAAACAGGTCTTTCGTTTGAGCACCTCGCAGGAGGTGCGCGAGTTCATGCGCGCGAAGAACGGTCACCTGGAAAAGGCGGTCGGCACGGCAGCCTGAGAACAGGGCAAAGGCCCCGGAACGAGTCCCTATGAGCAAGCGCATTGTCTGCCAGAACCGAAAGGCCTCGCATGAGTTTTTTCTAGACGAGGTCTTCGAGGCCGGGCTGGTCCTCAAAGGCCCGGAGGTGAAATCGCTCAGGGATGGGCGTGCCAACCTCGTGGACAGCTATGCGCGGATTCAAAACGGCGAGGCCTGGCTCTACAACATGCACATCTCGCCGTACCCCTTTGCCCGGCACGTGAGCCTGGAGCCGACCCGCAAGCGAAAGCTCCTGCTCAGTCGTCGGGAGCTCAAACGGCTCACGGGAAAGACCAAGGAAAAGGGGTACTCCCTGATCCCGCTCAAGGTTTACTTCTCTGGAAACTGGGCCAAGGTCGAGATTGCCCTGGCCCGGGGGAAGCGCAAGGTGGACAAGCGCAGAAGCCTCAAAGAGAAGGAGCTCAAGCGGGAGATGGACCAGGCCCGAAAGAGAGGAGATCATTGACGAACACGTCTGAGATGATTATAATGCTTTTATAGCTTTCCTGCCTGAAGAACTACCCTATGGGGGCGTAACGGGTTCGACGGGGATATGGAAGTTTAAGCTGCATGCCGAGGTTCCATCCGCTCGTAAAACGGGTGGGAATAACACAGACGCAGACGATTATGCGTACGCCGTAGCCGCTTAAGACGGCTACCGTCCTTCCGTTTCCTTCCTGCGGATTCGATAAGGGCGCCGACTTAGCAGGATAGCCGAGTCCCTGCTCCTGTGCGTTGACGAGGCGAACGCTTTCACAGGATAGCACTGGGGCGACCTTGCCCGGTAGGAACCCCCGGAGCGAAAACACGATATCGGGATATGCATGTAGACGCTTAAGTGGAATATTTCCGGACGGGGGTTCGACTCCCCCCGCCTCCACCAACTAACTGAAATCATTGCAGATTTAGATAAAAGGCTTCCAGTTTTCGACCTTGTCCACTTGTCCTGCACAAAGTGAGGTTGAAAATGGAAGCCTTTTCGTTTAGGTCTCCTTCCTATGTAGTTCGCACCCGCCATTCCTACTGCTTCCGTATGGTCGTCCCAAAAGACCTGAGGGAGACGGTGGGCCTACGAGAGTTGAAATATTCCCTCAGAACGGGGGCCATCGGTGAAGCAAAGTACAGGGCGCGGAGGATGGCAGCATTCGTCCAAGCCCTCTTCAGAAGGCTCAGAAGGAGGCAGGTAGGCATGACACAGCCAAGCAAGGCAGAGATCAAAGGAATGCTTGAAGAACACCTCAGGAAGACCCTTGAGGAGGCTGAGGAAGATAGAGCATTTGGAATTCATCCGATCTGGGTGGGACACGATGAAGATGAAGACCCCATTCAGGCCCGAGTCGAGATGCTCGGTTACCTTGAGTCCGACTTCAGGGAGGACCTTGCACGCCTCCAGTATGGCCGCGCAAAGCCAGCAGTGGAGGAATTCCTCGCCGAACGAGAGTTCGAGGCTGATCCCTCCTCCGACCTATACAAATGGCTTTGCCGCGAGATGATGAAGGTGATAGTCCGCTACCTTCATGAGGAACAAAGGAGGACCGTAGGCGACTACTCCGAGGACCTGCAAGTCGCCAATACCCGTCCATCGCAGGCTGATGCTCAAGAGAAGGAAGAGGAGTCCTACCCTCTCTCTCACGTTATTGAGCACTACGTAAATGAAAAGATGAGCGGTGAGGGTTGGACTGAGAAGACTTTAGCGGAAAACCTTGCCATTTACGACTTGTTCGTTGACCTTTTCGGCAACCTCCCCATTAGATCCATCGACACTAAAATCATGCGGGATTACAAGGAAAGCCTCATGAGGCTTCCTCCCAACATGAAGAAGTCTCCTAAGTACCGAGATTTGAGCCCTCAGGAAATCCTGGAAATGGACGTTGACAAACCGATGTCGACGACGACCATCAACAAGCACCTGAGGCGCTTCGGTGCCCTGCTCAGCTACGCGGAGGACAACGGCTACATCCTACGCAAACCGACAGTGGGTAAGCTGCCAGAAGGCAAGCGCGATTATGAGTATCGGGCAGAGTTCGATGACCAGGACTTGAAGAAACTTCTATGTAGCCCGGACTACCTCGAAGATGACCATAAGCACTCCTACGCGTTCTGGATGCCTCTACTGGCGTATTTCACCGGTTGTCGGCTTGAGGAACTCGCACAGCTTCACCTTGAGGATATCAGAGACGTGGAGGGCGTCTGGGTGATCGATGTCAACGACAAGGAGGAGAAGAAAGTGAAAACGCCCTCCTCTGTAAGGCTTGTACCCATCCACTCCTTTCTGCTCAATGAACTCGCTTTTCTGCAGTACGTTGAATCACTCCGTCGCAAGGGTGAAACTCGGCTCTTCCCTGAATTGACGCGCCGTCGGGACGGCTACGGTCAGACCGTTACGAAATGGTTCGCAAGGTACAAGGAACGCTGTGGCATTGATGCGGAGGGAGGGAAAAAAGTTTTCCACAGTTTCAGACACACCTTCATCAACAGGCTCAAGCAGGACACAACAGTCAACGACACCTTAATTTCTGAGCTTGCAGGGCACTCCGTCGGCAACATCACTATGGGGAGGTACGGGAAAAGGTACAGACCGCAAACCCTAAAGGAAGCAGTCGAGAAACTTGAGGTGGGCTTTTCCTTGGATCACATAAAGCAGAGCAAGTACATCGCTAAATAATGGGGATTATTAATCAGCGGAGGATCACAGTGGATCAAAAGCTCATTGAGAGAGAAGAGCTATATAAGATGGTCTGGAAGACTCCTGTTACGAAGGTAGCTGCAGAATACGGTATTTCAGATGTGGCCCTGAAAAAAATCTGTAAAAAATTGAATGTCCCAACTCCTCCAATGGGATATTGGGCAAAGGTACAAAATGGAGTTCGAACCAATCCACCGCCACGATTGCCAAAAATTAACAGAAATGCTCCACGTACACATGTACTTAGAGGAAAGGACCAAGGTCGGCATAAAGAAAAAAAGATATTAGAAAATATCGAAATACCATATATTAAAGTTCCTAAAGTCCTTACAAACCCACATCCGTTGATTCATCAGACATATCAAATACTGAAAGACAAGCAGCCCAATGAATATGGTCTAATTAAACCAAATGAAAAATGCCTCCATATTTATGTAGGGCCTGATTCTCTTAAGCGCTCATTATTGATTATGAATGCCCTTTTTAGAGAAATTGAAAAAGGAGGGAATGAAATCATAACAAATTCATGGGGAAAAGAGCCGCGAACAGGCATTAAAATTGGTGAAAGCATAATCAGCATTAAGCTAAAAGAAAAATCAAGGAACGTTTCTTATGCACTCACGAACAGAGAGAATCAATTCATTAAAAGGTATCCTGCCAATAATCGACTTGGGAGATATCGATCCATACCTGATGGAACTTTATGTCTTTCTATAGAGACTTATGTTGCTGGTAAAAAGCAATGGTATGATTCAAAAAGAAAAAACTTAGAAAAAATGGTTGGTGATTTTTATGCTGGATTATTCGCG
>JASFQI010000156.1:0-10593 GCA_050115555.1 Desulfobacteraceae bacterium | reverse complement strand
ATCTTCCTGGAGCTCAAGGCGCCTTCCCTGGAAGACAATGTCAGTGATGTGGATCGAATCGTTAGAGAGTTGAGAAAAAAAACAGGGGACACGTCCTTTGAAATCCCCCTTAGCTGCCTCCGCGGCCTTGCCCGTAAGCTTCGGCAGCATGAATGGAAAGTGACGGCAACCATCGCACGGGACAATCATACCTGGAGAATCCTTCAGATCGAGGCTGGCGACACCTCCGAGAGCAACTATGGATTGGCCGTTGATGTGGGGACCACCACGGTGGTCACTCAACTGATTCATTTGAAGACAGGAAACGTGATCGGCGTTGCAGGGAGCCACAACATGCAGAGCCGTTACGGCGAGGACGTCATCTCACGAATGATCTATGCGTGCGGCAGGGAGGAAGGGCTGGATCCTCTGCACGCAGCCGTTGTGCAGAACATCAACCAACTGATTCAGACGTTGATCAAGGAACGGAATATCCAGGCCCGGGAGATCCAGGCGCTGGTGGCGGCGGGGAATACCACAATGAGCCATCTTCTGCTGGGACTGATCCCCTGTTCCATTCGTTTGGATCCTTACGTTCCCACGGCAAATACCTACCCTCAGACGACCGCCGGGGATCTGGCGCTTGACATGCATCCCCGGGGCATCGTGGAAACCCTCCCCGGGGTTGCCAGTTATGTCGGCGGTGATATTGTGGCGGGAATCCTTGCCTGCGGAATTGCAGACGGTCCTAAGACGAAAGTCCTCATTGACGTGGGGACCAACGGCGAGATCGCCCTAGGAAACAACGAATGGCTGGTCTGCTGTTCGGCATCTGCAGGGCCTGCGTTCGAGGGAGGAGGTATCCGTCACGGCATGCGCGCAACCCGCGGAGCCATAGAAAACGTAAACATCGAAAACGGCCGTGTTCAATACAGCACCATTGGGGACGCCAAGCCACGGGGCATTTGTGGTTCCGGCCTCATTGATCTCCTGTACGAACTGTCTATCAACCACTTGATTGACGGGGAAGGGAAATTTCGCCTCGACCGGAATCACGGAAACATGGTAGAGGAAGATGGGGAAGCGCTGTTCATCCTGGCCCGGCCCGAAGAAACGGAAACAGAGAAGCCCCTGGCCATTTGGCAGTCGGACATCGATCACCTGATCCGATCCAAGGGTGCAGTCTTTGCGGCCATCAAGTCTCTCATCGACTACATCGGGTTGACCTTTGAGGACATCGATACCTTTTTTATCGCCGGCGGATTCGGGAACTATCTGGATATTAAAAAGGCGACCGGAATCGGCCTCATCCCGGATATCGACGCGGATAAAATCCGCTTCGTGGGCAACAGTTCCCTCATGGGCGCTCGAATGTGCCTGATATCCTCTCACGCGGCGGAAAGGGCCGAGCAGATCGCCAAGAGCACCACAAACATCGAGCTCTCGAACTACCAACCCTTTATGGACGAATATGTTGCAGCCATGTTTCTGCCTCATACGGACAGAAAATTGTTTCCTTCGATCAATTACTGATACATTCATAGGAGCCAGCTTGATAAACGAATGGAAAATGAAATAATTTATTTCATTTAAAACTTAAAAAAAGCTCAAACCTTCTGTTTTCCTATAAACAAATTTATACTTTTAGGGGATATGCCATGTATTGCAAGTATCATCCTGACCGTGATGCCTATGTAACCTGTCAAAAATTGGGGATTGGCTATTGCCATGAATGCCTTGAAACCTGTGAAGCCTGTACAGATCCTTGTTCTTACTGCATCTTCCGATCCCAGTGTCTCATCTGGGAGCTCTGCAAGAAAAGCGAAAAACGACACCGTCTTGATCGTGAATCCAAAGGAATGACCTCATGAGAAAGGAGACATAGGAATGAAAGTCGCCATTGCATCGAATGATCGGATAAGCGTGGCACCAGGCCACTTCGGAGATTCCCCGTATTATCAGGTCATTGAAATCCTGAATGCAAGAATCATCTCATCGGAGTGGCGAACCAATCCGTACATTCAAACCCAACAGGAGAATCATCATGGACAACCTCTCAAGATCATAGAATTGCTAAAGGATTGTAGCATTTTTATCGGGCAGCGTTTCGGTCGTAACGCGGTCCAGGCGATTGTAGAACACGGTATTGCCTGTATAGCTACGGAAATATATTCTATTGATGAGGCGATATCCTCCTATCTCGACGGTCAGGACACGGGATTTGCTTATTACAACCATGGGGAGAAAGCGTTTGTCCCCTGCCCACAACGCGTTACCAACCGGGTAGAATCCTAACGGAACGACGTTTCTCACAGGATAAAAGAGAACCCGCCGGCATCAATGTCGCTGATGGATTTTTCACACCCGGTTGCCGCACCCGTACATCCTACAATTTAGCCTCTGTATCAATATAAAGCAAATATATTATGTAAAGCACTCTTTTTTTCTCAAGCTCTACCTGTAGTTCCGCCAATAAAATATCACTAGCCATCAAATGAATCGCTTCTTGTGTTGTTGAAAGCATGATACCTGGCTCGCATTTACGCCCAATCCTTCCTTTTTTACATGCCAAATTTGATCAAGTTGTAAAAAGCCGAGATCTAGAGATTCGCCCCTAGCGGTTCCAGTGACTTAAGTGTACCCAACAGGCGGTCGAGCGGGTTTTTGCGAGACTGTCAAAAATGCCTAAACCGACAGACACCCCGAATGAACCCCCTGTCCTCGTAGCGAAAAAACGTCCTGGCGGTTGACCTCGCCTTTGCTGAACAGTGTGCTTGCATCGCATATGAAAGCTCATTCCATCCCCACATCATGATTTGCCTTTTGCTGAACTTTGCCCTGATGCCTGCAGGAATCGACCTGTCCCAGCGATTTCAATCGTCGGGAAAACACCCTTGATCTTCGGCCGCAAACGCGTCAAGATGGGCAGCGCATGTCGGTCCCGGGGGCGTCTCGGCCGCCCGCCGGGGGCGAAACGTCCCTCCGAGATTTTGCGCCGGGGAGTGGAAGCGATGGATTGCGTGACCCTGGATGTCCACGAGCGAGTCGCCCTGGTCACCCTGAACCGACCCGATAAACGAAACGCCCTGAACGCGGAAATGCGCACCCGACTCGAAGACGTGGTGCATCGCATCGCCTCTTCCTCCGGTATTCGCTCCGCCGTGGTCACAGGGGCCGGGGAAGCCTTTGCCGCCGGCGCGGATATCGCTCCCATGGCCTCCTACTCCCCCCAGGATGCGGAAGAGGCATCCCGCCACGGAAGCCGCGTTTTTTCCTCCATCGAGAACACCCCCATTCCGTTTATCGCCGCGGTCAACGGCTGGGCCCTGGGGGGCGGGTGCGAGCTCGCCCTGGCCTGTGACATTCGGCTTTGCAGCGAAAAAGCGACCTTCGGCCAGCCCGAGATCAAGCTGGGCCTGATCCCGGGATACGGGGCCAGCGTAAGGCTCCCCCGCCTGATCGGTATGGGGCTGGCCCTTGAGCTCATCCTGACCGGACGAACTTTGGATGCACGGAAGGCCGAGCAAATCGGCCTCGTAACCGCTGTTTTCCCCCCTGACCGGCTCATGGCCGAAGCCCTGGATCTTGCCGGGCGGCTTTCAAGAGGACCCGCCGCCCTGGCCCTGGCCAAGCGGGCCGTCCGCGAGGCCGCGGATCTATCCTCCCGGGAAGGCTGTGAACTGGCCTCCCGTCTTTATGCAGAGGCTTACAGAACCCGGGACTCCAGGGAAGGAATTCAGGCTTACCTGGAAAAGCGTCGGCCGGATTTTCAGGGGAAGTAAGGAGGACGGAATCACCATGCTTATGCCCCACCTTCTGCGTTTTTCACGAAACCGGACCACATCCGTAGAACGCGTGGACGAGGAGACCATCCGGGCCTCCTGCTGGCTCGGGGACACCCTGATGGAGGCGCGCTTGGAGATCACGGTTCGCCTGCCCGACCTGGACATCTCTGCCATTCAAAGCCACATTTCCAGGGATGAGAGAGGAGGATGCCTCGGTTCCATGGATGCGCTGGACAAGGCGATCGGGGTCCGGATCGGACCGGGGATGACCAAAATTCTGCAGGGCCTCGTGGGTGAGGACTTTCCGTGCCCTCAGCTCCTCTTCATGGTGGAGGAGTGCTGCCACGGCATTATTCTATACTTCACCAAGGACGAACTCGAAGGCGTGCCGGACGATCCGGAAGGTTCTCGGCAGTTCTTTGCCCGCATGGTCCGGAAAAACATTCGACTCTATAACCGGTGCATATCGTTTTCGCCGACGAGTCCCATCACACGGGGGATTGAGCCCCCGTCGAAGGATGCCTCCTGAGGCGGACTCGTGGAACCGCTCATTCGCGCTCCTTTCTCCTTCAAGCTCTTAAAAGGGAATCATTCCAAGACGACCGGAGGCAAATTTCATGCTGGGATTCCAGAGAAGCAAGCGGGTGGGGATCTGGATCGAGGGGCCGCAGCGCCTCTTGGTCCATGGGATCCTCGACGACGACATGTACGGCCTGGAGGTTCGCGTAGCGATCGATCCGTCCACACGGGAAATCCGGGCTGTTGAAGGCTGGTGGAATCGGTGGACCACACCGGAGTGCCCTAAGGCCGCCGATCTGATTCAGGACGCGGTAGGCATCCGCATCGATCAAGAGGACCTCTCGGGTACGCTTCAAAAAAGCGTGGGCCGAAAGGCCTGCCGGCACTTCGCGAACATCCTGATCGAATGCTGCCACACGGCGCGGGAGGCCCTAGCCGTGCTTCGCCTTGATGAGCCGAAGTGGGAAAGAAAGCAAATCCACGCCGCCGCAGATCGCGAATCGACCGCCCCGTCCCAGGGAGTGTCCGCCGCCTCTTTGAACGGTCCGGTGATCGATCTCCACGTCCATACCTCACCCGCCTCTCCCTGCAGCTCGGCCCCGGTGGACGACCTGATTCAGGAAGCCCAGCGCATCGGCCTGGACGGGATCTGCCTGACGGATCACAACTACGTCTGGCGCGCCGAGGACGTGGAGGCCCTCAGCCGGCGACACAACTTCCTGGTGCTTCGGGGCAATGAAATCACCACGGATCAGGGGGACGTGCTGGTCTTCGGGTTCGAGGAGGACATCCAGGGTGTCATCCGTTTGGAAGATCTGCGGCCGAAAGTCCTCGAGGCCGGGGGCTTCGTGATCGTTGCGCATCCCTTTCGCGGCTTTCTCACCTTCGGGATCGGCAAGCTCGGCCTGACCCCGGAGAAGGCCACGAAGCGTCCTGTTTTTCAATACGTGGACGCTGTGGAGGTACTGAACGGAAAGGTCACGGCCGATGAGAACCGGTTTGCCGGGGAGGTGGCCGCAGCCCTCGAGGTCACAGTCACCGGCGGGAGCGATGCCCACGAGGTCATGGAGGTTGGGCAGTACGCCACACGGTTTGCGGGTCCCATTCGGAACGAAGACGATCTGATCGCTGCCCTCAAACAGGGGCAAACCGCCCCTGTCGCTTTTCGCAAGGAGCAGGAATCCTCTTCTTAACCGGGACGCCGATGGCGAGCCCGAGAAAGGAGCATCGACGATGGAGAAATCGACAGGCTGGGAATCGCTCATTCGCACGCTGGAACGACTGTTGCGGCTCCGATCTTTCCCGGTCGCCTTCAAAATGCTGGAGAACAAAAAGGATCTGGAAACCATCCCCTTTCTTCGAAGGACCGACCACCCCATGACCCTGTGCCAGATGATCAGCCTGGTACGCAACTTCGACTGGACCGTGGGTGCGGACGATGCCGACTTCGTTATTCCCTCCTGCCCTTCCATGCTGGGCCTTCGCGAGAAGCCGCCCATTTACAAGGACGGCACATTTCGAAGCATCGTCTGGGTGAAGAATCGGGAGGACGGAAAGCGATACGAGGCCAGCATTCCTCAGCTCCCCCTCGGAAAATACCAGGCCCTGGCCATGGCCCCCCTGGTCTACGATCCGTTCGAACCGGACATTGTGCTCGTCTACGGCAACCCCGCCCAGATGATCCTGATCATCAACGCCCTTCAGTTCGAGAACTACGAGGTCATGGAGTTTTTCTGCGTTGGAGAGTCCTCCTGCTCGGACGCCATTGCCCGCTGCTACCTCGATAACCGTCCTTCCCTGAGCATTCCCTGTTACGGAGAGCGTCGTTACGGCCATGCCCAGGACGACGAGATGGTCATGGCCCTGCCCGCCAATCGAATGGAAAAGGTCGTGCGGGGACTCGAGGCCCTTTACCGCCGAGGGGTCCGGTATCCCATCAGCTTTGCCGGAGCAGAGGCCGACATCTTCTCCCACCTGCCCCCCGCCTACACCCGACTGGAGGACTACACTGCCAACGAAATCCGCGGGCAGGACAACCGCATGGTGGTAGGGGTCACCGGAGGCATCGCGAGCGGGAAGAGCACGGTTTCGGCTATGCTGGAGGAACTGGGCTCGCCCATGATCGACTTTGACGTGCTGGCCAGGGAGGTGGTGGAGCCGGGGCAACGCGGCTACAACGAGATCGTGGACTACTTCGGGCGACAGGTCCTTCAGGAGGACGGCACGCTGGATCGAAAGGCGCTCTCGAAAATCGTTTTTCGCGATATGGAAAAGCGCAAGAAGCTCGAATCCTTTACCCATCCACGCATTTACGAGCTCTTCAGCCAGCGCGTGGCCGAAATCGCCGGGCGCGACCCCGACGCCATTATCCAGGTCCCGGTCCCGCTCCTCCTGGAGCTGAACCTGCAGTTCATGTTTCACAAGCTGGTCGTGATCCATGTCCCGGCCGAGGAACAGATCCGACGCCTTGCTCAACGGGACGGGATCACGGAGGAGGAAGCCGCCAACATGCTCAAGGCCCAGCTTCCCATCGACGAAAAGGTTGGGTATGCGGACTTCGTCATCGACAACACGGGTTCCGTGGAAGAGACCCGTCGTCAGGTGAAAGACCTGTGGAACCAATTGTCCGCCATTCAGGCGGAGATGTCCCGAAAGGAGGAACCATGACACCCGAATCCATTCAGCTCCATCCCGTCGATCAGGCGGAAATCGTCATTCTGGTGGATAACTATGCGGACGTCCTTCTGGGAGGCAGCGATCAGGTCTCCCGGGCACCGGTGGCGCCGGAAGGCCGCATTCCCGCGGATACCCTGCTGGCGGAGCACGGTCTGAGCATGCTGGTGCGCACCATGCAGGACGGGCAGACCCGGGAGGTGCTCCTGGATGCAGGGTACAGCCCGGTGGGCCTTCCCCATAACCTGGACCTGCTGGGGATCTCCCTGGATGGCGTAGAGGCGATCGTGCTGAGCCATGGGCACATGGACCATAACGGTGCCCTGGATGCGGTCCTGGAGCGCATCCCCGGGAGCGTCTCTCTCGTGGCGCATCCGGACGCCTTTCTTGAAAACCGTTACCTGGCGCCCCCCGAAGGCCCCCGCCAAGTGTTCCCCCAGAACCTCGACCGTTCCAAACTCGAAGGCAAGGGCGCGGTCATTCAGGAAACCGCCTCGCCGACCGCCCTGGCCGGCGGAACGGTTCTTGTCACAGGGCAGGTACCCCGCACCACCCCCTATGAAAAGGGAATGGCCACGGCCTTCTTGGAACGGGACGGCCGGGAGGAAAAGGACGACATCCTGGACGATCAGTCTCTGGTCCTGAACGTGCGGGGAAAGGGTCTTGTTGTGGTAGCGGGGTGCAGCCACGCAGGAATCGTGAACACGGTCCAATACGCGGTGGATCTTACCGGCGAGAAGCGCGTTCACGCAGTGCTGGGAGGATTTCACCTGACAGGGGATCTCTCCGGAGAGCTGACCGAGAAGACCATCGAGGGATTGAAAGGCTTTGAGCCTGCCTTTCTCATGCCCATGCACTGCACAGGGTGGAAGGCGGTGCACCGTATTTCAGAGGCCTTCCCGTCGGCGTTCGCCCTCAGTGCCGTGGGCACGACCGTGACCCTTTGACCCCGGAGCGAGTAGATGGGGGAATGAAGGCATAAACTGAAAACCAGAAAACCGCGCTAGGAAAGAAACCGGGCGGAAAGGAGGGAAGGACGGCTCAGGGAGTGTACTGGGGAAATTCCTCCGCAGAGGTCATGACCTTGATGTCCCCGTCCACGCGTCCCCCCTCCTCGATCACGAGGGTCTGCGTGAAAATTTTTCCCTCCACTGCACCGGTGGTATGAATCGTGAGCTTTTGATGGGCAATGATACTGCCGGTGTAATGTCCGGCCACGGACACGGTTCCGGCCTGTATGTCGCCCTTTACGCGACCGGAAGGTGAAATGGTCAGATCCGCGCAGCGGATGTTCCCCTCCACAGCACCTTCCACCACCAGCCGGGCATTGCTCTCAATGTCTCCGGCCAAGCGGGTATCTTCAGCTACAAAGGATATCCCGGCCTTTTTTGACATATCCCCTCATGCAAGAGACCCCGCTCGTACCTTTCTCGAGACCGGTCGAGCGGAGCAGAATCAAAGGTGCGAAAAGCGCGGGCCTGCGACCGCCGCTGCCACGCCGCTCCCCGGTCTCAAGCCCGTTTTACGGAGCACGCGGAATGCCTTCCCTTGCAGGCGTCTCGTGATTAGTAATCCGGAGGTAGCTCCTTGAGCTGGGCCAGGGAGAAAACAGGCCCGTCTTTGCAAACGAACTGGTCCCCGATATTACAGCGACCGCACATTCCGATTCCGCACTTCATGCGGTTTTCCAGGGACAGGATAATGTTCTCCGTAGGAAACTCCAGCTTCTCGAGGACGGGTTGGGTGAACCGGATCATGATCGGGGGGCCGCACACGATGGCGATGGCGTTCTCCGCACTCGTAATCTTCTCTTCCGTGATGGCGGGAACAAAGCCGACATTGTACTTCCAGTCCGGATCGTCCGTGCTGTCCACCGTGATGTGCATATCCAGATCGTCCCGTTTTTCCCAGGCCATCAGCTCGTCTTTGTACAGGAGCATGCCGGGGGAACGGGCCCCGTAGACCACCGTGATGTTCTCGAAGCGGGAACGGTTCTCCGGTTCCAGCATGTAAATGATGCTGGAACGAAGCGTGGTGAATGCAAACCCGCCCCCGATGATCACCACGTTCTTCCCTTCCATCCGTTCCCAGGGGTACCAGTTCCCGAGAGGACCGCGAATCCCCATCGCGTCCCCTTCCTTCATGTTGTGCAACTGCGTGGTGACCTTCCCGACCTTGTTCACGGTAAAGGCCACAAACCCTTTTTCAGAAGGGGAAGAGGCGATGCCGATGGGGATCTCCCCCTGCCCGGCGACGGAGAGCTCGGCAAACTGGCCGGGCGTGTACGCGAATTTTTCCTCATCTTCGGGGTTGAGAAACACGAACTTGAACGTCTTCAGATTCCGGTCCTCGGTCTCCGTGACGATGCTCTCGATTCGAACCGGGTAGGGAAGATACGGATTTTCCAATGGAACACCCCCTGTATCTTGAACATTGATGATGCAGAACCCTCACACCCTTCCGCCAGGGACGAGGTGCAGCAGGCTCGACGGGCGAATCGAACGACAGGACGGGCTGAAACGCCCGATACTCACTCTTTGAAGCCGCTCTACACGGCGTCAAAGGGTGTTCATCTTCTCGGCGACCTCTCGAATGTCGATGTTCACGGGGCAGAACTGCACGCAGCGGCCACACCCCACGCACTGAATCCCCTCGCCGTACTTGTCCACGTAGTACTTCAGCTTGTGCATGAACCGCTGGCGCACGCGCTCGTGCTTCTTGGATCGCGGGTTGTGCCCGGAGCCATGCAGCGTGAACAGAGGGAACATGCAGGAATCCCAGTTCCGCAGGCGGTCCCCCGTTTTCTCCGAACGCTGGACCTCATCCTGGATGTCGAAGCACCAGCACGTGGGGCACAGGTACGTGCAGGTACCGCAGTTGATGCACGCAAACGCCACCTCCTCCCAGAACGGCGCATCGTAGAGGTCGTTGACGTTCTTGTCCTTGAGCTGGTCCGTGTTGATCCGAGTCGCGATCTTTCCGGCCACCTCCCGGGTAAGGGACTCAGCCTTCTTTACGACGGCTTCGTCGGCCTTCTTACCGCCAGCCTTTTTCAGCCACGCCTCCCCCTTGTCGGTCAGTCCCTTGGCCACGTATGCGTCCCCGATGTCGTGGAGAAGCACATCCAGCCCCTTGGGGTCAAACGGGCCGCTGCCGGCGGAAGCGCAGAAGCACGTGGTACAGGGATCGTTGCATCCCAGGCCTACGAGGGTCGTGGATTCGTAGCGCTGCACCCACCAAGGGTCGCGGTATTCGGGATTGTCGAAGTTCCGCTGAACCAGCTTGAAGGCGGAAGCGTCGCAGGGTCGAATCCCCACCACAGCCTGGGGTGCGAAGTCCTTCTCGGCCTCTTTCACCCGGTGGGCGTTTTCATCCTCGCTGTCCAGGGAGTATTCGAACATTCGCTCCGACTGGGGATAGACCACGGATTTGGCGGAGAGGCGCGTATTCTGGAAGTCGAAATTCGGCCGGGTGCCGTTTTCCAGGGGGCGGAAATTGTGATAGTCCCCTTCCTTGACAGGGACGAACACCCGGTATGCTTCTTTCAGCCCCTCCAGGACCCCGACCCATTCTTCCTTGGAGAATATCTTGGTGCTCATAGAACGATCCTTTGAAACAAGGTTTCGCAGTTGGTGTG
>JASFQI010000155.1:0-10834 GCA_050115555.1 Desulfobacteraceae bacterium | reverse complement strand
AAAAGGAGGTACTGCGACACCCGTTCCTGGGTATCAGGGAGCCCGTTCGGGGTTTTGACGCCTTCTTCCATACCGCTCTGGATCGTCCTCAAGATATCCACGAGGGAAAGGGACTTGTCGAACCGGCCCTGCTCCCGCATGAAGTCCTGAATGGAGGCCACCTCGGTCAAGTGCTCCGGGTCCTTGAAGAGTCCCTCATGGCCGGCGTCTATGCGAATGGAAAAGGTCTGTACACCGGCCAGATGGCGGCTCAGCTCATGGATGCGCTGACTGATCTCGGAGTTTTCCTTGAAGACTCCCAGGATGTCATTGTTCAGCCGTACCCGAGGACTGAACAGCGCGACCGCCGCGGCCACGCCGATGGAGAGCGCCAGGACCGTTTTTCTCCTGGAGTGGAACCACCCCGTCACCATGACGGCCATCCTGTCTATGAATTCTGCACGGTGCGTGACCGGGGTAGTAGAGCTTTGTGTGCGGGGTCCTGTAATCCTGAAATACACGGGCGCCACCAGGGCCGTGATCACCGGGTTCACGAGAAGCCCGAAGGCGGCCGCCATACCGAACTGCCTCAAGATGGGGATCTGGTTGATGGAAATGCACAAAAAGCCGAAAAACGTGGTGAGTGCAGTCACCGTGATCACGGTCCCTGCTTTGCCGATCATGTAATGGATGGCCTGATGTCGCTCGTTTCTCTGATGAAGACCCTCAAGGTACTCGGAGAGCAGATGGATGTCCTCTGTGGCGCCGATGACCAGAATCAGGGACGGGATGATAATGGTGAGCATGTTCATGGGGATTCCGATCACACCCATAAACGCCAGGGTCCACAGGATGCTGATACCCGACGTGAGCAAAGGGAGGACGGCGCCGCTTCGTGAACGGGTGATTCCCATCAGCGCGAGCAGGAGAACGAAGACGGAGAGGGGAACGAGAAGCTTCTGGTCCTTGAGCATCAGGCGGGAGACGGCGTCCCAGAAGTACGGGTTTCCCAAGGAGTAAACGCGCTCGAAGTCTCCTTGAAACGCTTGCAGGATCTGCATTATGCGCCCGTTGAACTCCTGGTTGAATCGGGGATTGGATGGATTGGGCTCAAGGAACAGATTGACGGCCGTGGCATTGCCCTCTCTGGAAACGAGGATGTCGACCAGGAGAGGATTGCTCAAGGCGTGGCGCTTTACTAGGCGTGCTTCTTCCGCGGTTTCCGGCAGCCATTCCACCAGAGGGGTGGGGTAGAGCATTCCGTTTTCGCTGCGGAACTGAGTGGCCGAAAAGAGGCTGTCCACCCGCACCACGCCCGGCAGGTCCTCAAGGGCGTACACGAGGTCCTCCAGGCGTGCAAGGGATCCGGGTGTGAACAGGTCCTTGTCCTGTACGTAGATGACGGTGATTTTGTCGGAACCGAAGGTTTTCAGGGTGTCTTCATACACATCGCTGGAAGGGTCATGGCCAAGCGTCATCCCTTTGCTAGATGGGTCCTGTTCGATACGAGGAATTTGAAGGGCGGAAAAAAGAGAGATCAGGAAGAGGGCGGCGACGACAAGCCAGGGGTGCTCGTAGCTGAACCGCATCAGTGTCTTCATGGGTTCCCTGGGGGCCGTTCTGAAACGAAAACTTCCAGAATGGCCTTGGCATCTCCATGCGGAAGGACCGGGCCCTTAAAGAAGAACGAAACGGGCAGGATCGACGCAAAGGGAAGAATGCATCGCCTCCCGAGGGCGAGGGCTAATCCAGATGCTTTCCGGAAAGAATGTGTCTTTCTGTAAAAATGGAATCGTCGATGGTGTGGCCGGTTTCGCAGGTCTTTAACCCCATGATCGTCTTGTGGTCGGTGCGGTGATTGATCATGAGGGCCTTTTTTGCCGTCCAGGCCTCCCCTTCCAGCGGGATCAGTTCGTGATTGGTTTGAGTCTTGATGCACTTTCCTCGTCGGTCGTAGAACTCCACCTTCACAGGGTAGAGAAGGTCCTTGCGAATCCAGGTCAGGCGCTTGGAGTAGGCGCTTTCCCGCTCGATTTCCTTGGAGCCGGGTGTGATTTCAATAATCGTGCACGGGTCTCCGTCCAGGGTCTCCGAGCCCTTCACCTCGTATTGATAGTTCTCCAGGGTGTCCGGCTGCAGGTCTTCGTATGTGAAATCCGTGCCCATGAAGTAGCTTTTTCGGCCCTGACTGGCAATGCGCCTGAGGGTTTCCTGCCCTGGAAGGTAGAGCCATTGTTTGCTCTTCCCCTCTTCCAGCTGCCACGTCAGCAGGGCGGTTCCGGCGATGTCCCTGGGTTCCAGGAACACACACAGGTTGCGGTAAAGCCCGTCGGGAAACCGTTTGCTCCAGCGTCTCATGATGCGCGTCGTCTGATTTCCCTTGTCATCCAGAAGCAGCATCACAATGGTGCTGGTCTCGGTTTCCAGAGCGTGACGGTCCTGTTGGCGTTCCATGATTTCCCGGCCGGTGAGATCCGCCGGGAACCCCTTGAGGGGATGAAGGCAGACTGAGAAGAGAACAGCAAGAAAAAGAAGGGATCTGAGTTTCACGAAATGCTTTCTCCCGGGATCAATAGGGTGTTCGCCTTGGAAAATTACCTTACGATTGAGCATAGAGAACAGGGTACATGGTGTCAAGCGCACAAGGGGGGAGAAAGGGCGCCCCTTTTTGTGGCGACCCATAGCTCTGTACACTCATTTCTCTTCGGCTTTCTGCAGCACGTAGGCATGAATCGCTTCGCTAACATCCAGAGAAAGCTTCCTGAACCTGCAGTGGCACACACCGGAAGGATCCTTGGTGAGCACATCCACATGAACCGACAGGGGCCGGGAAAGCCCAGGCAATCCCAGGGTAAGGGTCGCGGTCGTTCCAGGCGTCAACGCTCCGCACTCGAGCGATAGTCCGCCGAGGCTGAGGTCCAGCAAGCGCATCCCCTGACCGTCGATCTCGCAGGTGACGGGCTCGCGGTCAGATATTTGAACTCTCACATACGCCCGTTTTTTCGAGACCAGGAGGTAAAGAAGGCTCGAGACGACCGTGTAAGCGCCGAGCACGGTCAGCGATTTGGCGTACCCCATGACCGTCACCAGATAGCCTGCAAGGATGGGGGCGATCACGTTTCCCACCCGTTCCGAAAGGCGGTAGATCCCCAGCCCGTTGCCCATGCCCACGCTACGGACCGAAGGCAATTGAGACGCCATTTTCGTCTGATTGGACACGGAAAGGGCGTGGGCCGTTCCGAGGAGGGCGATGCCGAGTGCTACCATCGGGGTGTTGTCGAAAAGCAAAAAGGGCAGGAGAACGAAGCCGGAGAGGATCCCACCCCAGAAGATGCCGGCCTTCATCTTCTGATTTCGGTCGGACCACCGGGACAATCCCTGGCTGAAAAGGATCATCGCGAGGCTGTATCCCATAATGTATCGTCCTGTTTCGGAACGGCTGTTTCCCAATTCCTGTAAAAAGAGGGGTGCAATGTAGTACACGAAGCCGATCAGGCAGATCTTGTTCGGGATGTTCTGAAACAGCACCAGGGCAAGGAAGTCACGGTCCGAGAACAGCCTTCGAAAATCCCTCGGGCGGGGCAGCACACCCTTCAGTTTCAAAGGCCAAAGGAGGGACGAGTCGTCCGAAGAGCCGGATGGATCGGGCTCGCGCTTCGGCCCCAGGAACAGATATAGGAAGGCGAGGGAGAGCAGTGCGAGTCCTCCTCCCAGGAGAAAGATCCATCGAAACCCGATCCGGTCGGAAAGCATGCCCCCAATGGCGGAACCGCAGAGGGTTCCTGCGTAGAACGCCGAGATGAACATGGCGAGTCCCTCGGCGCGGTTGGCGGTTGTCGTGTTTGCAACGACATAGTTCTGAGACGCCATGAATACGATGCCGAAACCAAGGCCGACCAGGGATCGAAAGAGAATCAGCGAGAGAATGTCCTGGGCCAGGCCGGTCAGCACGAGACCGATCGCACTGACGATCGCGCCTGTGACGAAGGCCTTTCGATGTCCGAAGCGTTCGGACCAGGCGCCACCAATGGGGAGGGCGACGGCGATACACAACATGAAGGCCGATATGGGCAGGCCGATCACGACCTCCTGGGATAGATTCCACAGGGGCTCATAGAGGGTCTTTGCGAAGAGGGGAAGAAACGAGATGCTCAAGGCTTCCGAAAAGATAAAAACGAACACGGCGGGCCGTATCAGCACGGGTGAGTCCAGGGAGAGAGCCCCTGTTGGCTTCTCTTCCGCTGTGGTCATTCGTTTCAGGCTCCCTCGAAGCCTGCTGAGGGGCGTTGCCGCTGAATCGTCCGCCTCGTGTGACTCGTGTGCTTCAGGCTCGAGCGGCGAGAGGGTGCTGAGGAGCGTTGTCAGCTGAACCCACTCGTCTCTTATCCGGTGACGCAACCGGTCGAACCGGTCCAGGAACCGGTCCAGGAAGTCCATGCCTGTCCTTCGAACGGGCATGCTCATAGAGCCGTGATGCCGGGCCGCATCCAGGTCCTGGACCACGCCTTCAACGGGGAGGGTGATCGTAAACGCGATCAGGAAGAACACGAAGTCGATGACGGCGAGGACCGAGATCAGGATGACCGTTGCGGAGTCCAGGGCAATCTCCCGGATCTTTTTCCGGATCAATCCGGTGTCCATCTGGAGATGCAACTCGCCGGTTTTTGTATGATCCGGTCCCTGGAGGGGAAGAACCAGCGGGTTGGCATTACCAAGAAGATGCGAAACGATCCGCTCTCCATTTCGATCTTCAAAGGAGGGGACATTCACAAACCGTTCCCTGTCGCAGTAATACATCCACTTCCCGGAACGGTCGCTGAGGGCAACGGCGTGGAGCTCTTCTGCATCCTTTAAAATGTCCTTTAAGAGGGCTTCGAGACCGACCAGCTTGTCTATGGAGATGCCCATCGCCAGGATGCGGTCCAGATTGCTTTTCAGGCTGGTGCCGATGGCCATAAGGTTGGATTGTACCACGTCGTGGTAACTGGTCTGAAAAGAACGGACGTTCACATACAGGTACACGCATTGCGAAAGGACGGTCAGACCCAGCACGATCAGCAGAATTCTGCGCTTCAGGCTATACGTCCTCATGTGGATCTCCTGCGAGGACTTGCTTCATGAGGCGAATCACGTGGGCGGTATGAGCGTTTTCAGGCGTAGTGCGCTCCAGGGGGAGCAGTCCCGATCGCACCTCGTCGAGAGCGTTCTTTGCCATGGCAACATAGGCCTCCATGGACTGCTGGACCTGGAGCATCTCCTCGGGAGCCCTTGGCTTATGCATTACGGGGGAAGCGCTTTCGGGGTCCTTGAACACGGCGGCCTCCATCCATCGGACCTGACGCCGTGCGGGATTCACGAAAAGGAAACGAATCAGGAGAGCCGCAGCGAGACCGCTCAGAACAACCGCCAGGATCCCTTTGGTGATGGAATGCCGGATCAGTTCCCACGTTTTCACATCCAGGACGGACTTGCCGAAGGCCAGCTCCAGGTACCCCTGCCTCGCTCCGAAGGGCGGCTTGATCGGGAAGAGGAGGCGGTACTTTCCTCGGGTGAGCTGTACGAGGGGCCAGGGCTCCTGCCGGTCCTTAAGGTCTCCGATGTACCGCGTCTCGACTTCCTCCTCACTTGCCATGAGCACTTTGCCCTTGCTCCGTTCCTGTTCGTCCACAACCCCCTTGGCCAATACGAACTCGACCTTTTTGAAAGAGAACAGGGGGCGGCCTGAGAGATCGAAAACAGAGGCTTCTTCCAGTTCCTCCGCCTGGCGAAACAACCCTTCTGCCAGCCTGTCCACACCGAGTAAGCGGTCCAGGGGTTTCCCGAACTTCAACGCCTGTTCAATTTTCCGATTCAGATCCTTGCCGAGGATTTCGTACTTGGACAGGAGAGCCTTGAGATAGATGTCTTCGAAGGAGAGCACGCTCAGGAATGTTCCCAGAGCCTGGGAGACGGCGATGATCGCCAGGACGAGAAGAATGATCTTCCCGCCGAAGCGTTGCCGTTTGGGCCGAAGAGAGCGGACAGGCTGTGTATTCATGAGAGGTGCGGCAACCCCTTCACTGCCCGGTTTCATGGGGTCCCTTCGTTTTGCAGTGTGCCGTTGCCTTGATCCGGGTTCCCGTCGAACCGGACGATCAAGTAGGTGATGTCGTCGAATTGCTCTGCTTGATTTACAAACTCCTGAATCTCTTGTTGAATCTCTTTTCCGAGGCGGTCAGGGGACAGATCGCGGCCGCGGAGGATCGCTTGACGTAGTCGCCGCAGACCGAACGACTCGTCCAAACCATTCAGGGCATCCACGATCCCGTCCGTGTATAAAAACGCGATATCGTTCTCAAAGAACTGGACCCGGGCGGTCTTGTAATGAAAGTCTTCCACAATACCGAGGGCCGTCCCTCCGGTGCCTGGGAGGGATTCGATGTCCCCCGGGTCATGGCGGTAGATCAAGGGGTAGTCATGTCCGGCATTCGCATAAGTGAGCACTCTGGAGGAAAGGTCCAGGATGCCGAAAAACGTGGTGATGAAAAAGCACTCGTCATTATCCTGGGAGAGGAACTGATTCAGTCGGCTCAGGGTTTCCTGAGGCTCATATCCGCTGAGTGCGGTGATGCGGAGCATGGATCGGCATTGTGCCATATACATGGCGGCCGGGACTCCCTTTCCGGAAACATCGGCGATGACCAGGCCGAGTCGGTTCGAATCGATCAGGAAGACGTCGAAGAAATCGCCCCCTACCTCGCGGGCGGGCAGGCTTTTTCCGAAGATCTGAGTATGGCCTAGCTTTGGAAAAGAGGAAGGCAAAAAGTGCTGCTGGATTTGATGTGCGATCTCCAGCTCCTTGGCCATTCGCTCCCGTTCGGCCGTAGTGGTCTTGAGATGTTCTATGTACTGGATCAGGTCCTGAGTCATCTTGTTGAACGAAGAGGCCAGTTTCCCGACCTCGTCCCGGGAGGGGATGTCGATCGGTCCCCGGCTGAAATCCCCTTGTGCCACGGCAGCAGTCTGTTCGGTCAGTTCAATGATCGGCCCTGTGATCCCGCGTTGCAGCCGGTACCCGATGAGAAGCCCCACCACCAGGGCAAACGCTGCAATGGCCAGGATACTGGCAAGCGACCGAATCCTGAGACGGTAGTACTCGCGGGCAGGTGTGTGAATGGCCATGGTCCCTACAGGTTGATAGTCGATGCCTGCGATGGGTTGGAACTCGGCCAGGTATCCGTCCTCGGCAACGATGACCTGCTCATGAGGGCGGTTTTCCTGGAAGGTTTGTTGAATGGCTATACGGTCCAGTTCCCTCGATTTCCCGCTGCCTTCGTCGCTCAGGACGGATGAAGAGGCTACCCGCTCCGAATCCAGAAACAGGTCCACCCGTCCCTGAATGGCGCCTGAAATCTTGTGAATCATCTCTTCCCGAATGCCCACGTGATAGCGGATTCTAAGGACACCGATCTGGAAGAAATCGTCGCGATCCATAATGGGACTGGCCGCGGTCAGGCTCAGGGTCCATGCCGGGTTCTCGCCTGCGGGATTGGGAACGCGCTCCGATCCGGATGGCTCGCTTCCCATCAGGGCTCTTTGCACAAAGGGGTCCTGCCCAAGGTCCTCGCCAGGCTCGTTCCACCCCGGCACATCCACCACGACACGTCCCTCCTTGTCCATGACCGTGACCTGGGTGACGCTCTCACGGGCAACGAGAGGGGCCAAGTGCTCGGCGAGCTTGTTGGGGATGTTGTGCTGCAGGGCAACCACGACGATTCTATCTTTTGCTGTCAGCTTGGACAGGCTTTTAATTTCTTTGGCCTTGTTGAGATAGATCATGGATGCGACCTGGGCGTCCTGGCGGACGTTGTTCAAGGCCTCCTGCTCCACCTTGTCCAGGAGGAAGTACACGGAAAAAAAGGTCGCCACCATGAGGGGAACCAGGATGGAGATGAGAATGGACAGCGTGATTTTATTCCGAATGCTCGCCATGCTTCATCCTCCGTTCACATGCCGCTGATCCGAAGAGGCCGGACGAATCCGCTCTCCATCATTCCGAAGACGGGGCTTTGAACGCGAATCGTTCCGAGAAAAGGAGGATCCCTGACTTCCGCAGCCATTCCTCCGCTCCATTCGCGCAGGAGATTTCGTTGCTCCACAGGGAATTGCTGGAATCTATCAAGAAAAAATCGTATTATATTCGGTTAAGTCATAGCAACGATTATTTCAATGGGAGATTCGGCAAGGGGCAGGGCCTTTAAAATCCGGGTTCAGAGAAGGCAAACGTGTGGAGGGAATGACGATGAAGGGGAAATGGGTGCGACTTGTTCTGATCGGTTTGCTGCTCCTGGCGTGTACGGCAACGCCAACGGCCTGGGCCGAGGAATCCTATCGAATCGGCTACCTTCAGGGAGGAGACTACCACACCTACCGTCAGCTTTTCTCCTCTGTGATGAAGGAGCTCGAGCGGGTGGGGTGGGCGGATCGCCTGGTGTTTCCGAAGGACGCGTGCTTTTCCGCCGAATGGAGCCGCGAACGTTGTGCGGAAATGGCCGAGACCCTGGCCGCACGGACGGACCTCGACATGATCTGGGCCTTTGGGACCTGGGCGGGGCAGGAAATGGTCAAGACCTCCAATACCAGCACGCCCATTGTGGTCATGAGCGTATCCAATGCGGTGCGCTCCGGTATTGTACCCAGTCACGAGGATTCCGGGCGCGATAACCTGACCACACGAATTGATCCGACGAAGTATGAACGCCAGGTGCGCCTGTTCTACGATGTGTTTCGATTCAAGAACCTCGGCTTCGTGTATGCAGACACTCCCACGGGACGAACGTACGCCGCCCTGGACATGCTGAAGAGATTGAGCAAGGAGCTCGGCTTCTCCCTTGTCCCGTACAACAAGGTCCCCGAGCGCAAAGAGGATGCTGCAAAGGAGGTCCTCAAGGGGGTCAGGGAAATCGCTCCCCGGATCGATGCCTACTACATGACGATCTGCATCGGCTTCGAGCTCGCACATGTCCCGGCGCTCATGGAAGTTTTGAATCAGCATAAGATTCCTTCCATGGCGATGTACGGTTCGGACTATGTCAAGGCTGGCGCGCTGATGACCATTGCGGACAGCCGGTATCAGCAGCGGGCTCGTTTTACTGTTTCCAAGGTGATCAAAATCCTGGAAGGGGCAAAGCCCAGGGATATGCCCATCGTTTTCGCCCCTGGACCGAGGCTTGCCCTCAATCTGGCCGAGGCAAAGAAAATCGGGTGGGATCCTCCCATCGATATCCTTGCCTCCGCGGATCAGGTGTACAATGAGATCCATTCCCTGGAACAGGTCCAGGAGGAGACCGAGAAGGATTACGGAACACTGACAGTGTGGGATCTCTGTGGGAAAAAGGACAAGCCGTGAGCCGGGGAACATTCTGAATCGAATCGGGCTTACCCGTCCTTTGGGAAACCGAGCTGATCCTTTGGGAGTGCAAAGAACCGGTTGTCTTCCACGATCGTCCCCTTTTTGCAGAAGGCTGCAATGCGGAACGAGGACTCCCGGTAGCTGCGTTCAATGCCCTCCAGATCCAGGGGGTCGAGAAGGAGATAATCCCTGCCTTCCTCGTGTGCGAGCACGAAAACCTTGAGTTTTTTGGGATCGATCCGGTTGTTCATGATGCCTCCCGGAGTCAGGGGGAGGGCCACGATGAACCGGGGTCCGAAGCCTGGAAGCTCCGGGTGAAACGATTCGCAGAGGTATCCCACGTAGTTCAGGAAGTTTGAGGCGGAACCGTAGTTTGTCGGGCTCAGGAGACCTCGTCTCATGTGCGATCCGCGCGCCATTCCCGTCAGGCAGGAATAATTGACCAGCTCCGCACCCAGGTTGTGGCCGGAAACACAGGTGTCCACGGTGATCCTCACCCCGTAGGCGGTGCGGTCGGGATCATCATATCCCACGCAGATATTGGCGCCGACAATGATGCCGTCCGGGCTCTCGATAACCGGGGTGTATCCGTAGTTCAGGATTCGATGAAGGACATAGGGAGTTTCGAGAGACTGGGTTCCGGGAGGGAAGCACCGGCGGTGGAGATCCATGATCCCATCCATGTCATGGGGGTTTGCCAGCCTCAAATGAAGACCCAGGGCGGACACGCGATCTTCAATTTCCCGCTTCTTTGAATCCACGAAAAGCGGGAGATCCTCTGCTCCTAAAAGTTTTTCCCAGGACTCCGAGTAGAGGCAGATCGTCTCCGGTTTTCTGTAACGGCGGTGTGGATCAGAAGCACCCATGGTCGTAAACCCCTGCATAAAAAAGATTCAGGCAGTCCCTGCCAAACCGCGGCGGGCCTGCGTTTGAAAATGCTTCGCACGCGCATTCCTCAAGCTTGCTGAGGGGAGATTCAGTGTGGTCCGGCATTGAACGGCCGAATGGGCCATCGCCGGCAATACTACTCCAAGGCAGGGATCATGCAAAGTAGAAAAGCGGGGTCAGGGGATGGGGCGCAGGACACGGATTCATAGGAACCCGTTTTTTGATTCGGCTTTTTCATACACGGGGCATATGAACGATATCCTGCAGGCCTCCCGACCGATGCAAGCAGTTACAGCAGTCTGTTACAGCAATTCTTGCACTTGCCCCGGCGATTTTCTATAATGCCCCCGTATCCCGCGAGCATGCCGGCAGGAAACCATGTTCACCGCACAGATGCATCGTTTCCGGTCCATGGTCTTACCATGATCGACCGAATCCTGTCCCCCACACCAGGCGGCCCTCTTGGCCGCATGCCGGCTGCACCCCGCGGTTTGCTTTCGATAAACTCATTGCTGAACCTTTTCTCGATTCTCGACACGCAGGTGGTCATTAAGACCTTGTTCGTTTGAAACGGTT
>JASFQI010000154.1:0-10856 GCA_050115555.1 Desulfobacteraceae bacterium | reverse complement strand
TCAGCTCCAGGGCCGGTCTTCGCATCGGACTTGCCCGCGAGGGAATCCGCCCCCTCCCTGTTCCATCCCCGCCGCTCACCGTATTCCACTCGCAAAAAGCCTTTGTTGTTCGTAACGCTTTCTCCTTCAGCTTTTCAGCGGTTCGGCGGGGACTGGCCAGGGGGTCCCCCACGGACAAGTCCGGCGAAGACGAGGCCCTTCCGCAATGTCACGATCCCTCTGTCCGCCCTTTCGCCCGGGTCCACATGGGTCCGCATGCCAAGGCCTCCAGGAATCCTGTGCACCGCACCGTCCAGACGCTTCGAAGCCGAAAATGCCGGGAAAAGAACCGCCGTTCGTTTATTCGGATTTTGCGATTACCCGCGGTTTTGAGATGGCTCGTAGGCACAGGAGAGAAGCCCTTTCCGAGCGACCTGGCGGAAGGCCTTCGTGATGGCCAGGGTTGCAACTGGGGGAGACCGCGGCCATTTCCCGCCCTGGAAACGTTTCGATCGTTCAATAGAGAGGATGGGACGGAAACATTTCCTTCATTCCAGGTGCTCGCGGGCGGGAATGGAACGCGGAGGGGGCAGGAATCCCTCGGCTGCAACCCTGTGCCATCACCAGGCCGTGAGACCGGGAGCGAGGAGAGGGAAACCCTCCGGAGCCGCAACCCCATCAGGGGGGTAAAATTCCCGGAAGGTAAGACATCCTCAGGCCACGAGATCCAATCAAGAGCGTGGGGAGGTGAAGGTGTAGGTGTACGTGTAGGATAAGGCTTACGGGTTTTGGGGTGGACAGGAGGATCGTTCCTGAGCTACCGGGCCGTTCGAGGGCATCCGGAAACTCCTTCTGCGCGGAGGAATTGCTTTTTCTTCTCCGGAGTGCTACCCATAGAAACTGCAAATCGACACATGATCGAAGCCCATCCATGAGAGAAATCTCAGGGGCTCGTTTCAGCATTCCGGAGAGATAATTTCCATGCCCACAGCACCTCGTAAAGCAACCCGCAGGATTCATGTCGGAACCGTACCCATAGGAGGCGGCGCTCCTGTGGCAATCCAGTCCATGACCAATACGGACACCCGGGACGTCGAAGCCACGGTCCATCAGGTTCAACGCCTTGCAGAGGCCGGATGCGAAATCGTTCGGTTGGCAGTGCCGGACGAGGAAGCCGTTCGGGCCTTCGAACGAATCAAGGAGAAGGTCAGCCCTCCGCTCATTGCCGACATCCATTTCGATCCGCGACTCGCCGTGGGGGCCCTGCGTGCCGGGGCCGACGGCCTGCGGATCAACCCCGGAAACATTGGGGGCTCCCGTGCCGTGGAAACTGTGGTCTCCGAGGCCCGGGGCTTGGACATTCCCATTCGCATCGGTGTGAACGCGGGCTCGCTTTCCCGCGAAATCCTGAAAAAGCACGGACACCCTACTCCGGAAGCGATGGTGGAAAGCGCCATGGAGCACATCCGGCTTTTCGAGGGGCTCGGTTACGAAAATATCAAGCTTTCGCTGAAGTCCTCCAATGTCCTTCACACCATTGCCGCATACAGGCTCTTGAGCGAGCAGGTGGACTACCCCTTGCATCTGGGCGTCACCGAGGCCGGCACGTTGATCTCCGGCACCGTCAAGAGTACGCTGGGCATCGGGCTTCTTCTTGCGGAAGGCATCGGGGACACATTCCGTGTCTCCCTTTCCCGGGACCCCGTGGAAGAAGTCCGCGTGGCCTGGGAGATCCTGCGATCCCTGGACCTGCGGCACCGGGGCCCGGAGATCATCTCCTGCCCCACGTGCGGTCGGTGCGAAATCGATCTCTTCGGCCTCGTGGAGACCGTGGAAAACGCGCTGCGCGACATTCGCAGCTCACCCCGTGTGGCCATCATGGGCTGCGTCGTGAACGGTCCCGGCGAGGCCAAAGAAGCCGATGTGGGAATCGCCGGAGGCCGAGGCCAGGGGATCCTCTTCAAGAAGGGGCGCCTAGTCCGCAAAATTCCGGAAGCCGAGCTGGCGGAGGCCCTCATTCGCGAGGTTCGAAGCCTGGTCGAGTAAAGGTGCCCGTTCCGTGCCCCGTTGGGGGGGCAGGAGGGCAGATTCGAAGGAAAGGAGTAAACGGAAGCGACATGCGGTATTCCAGGTACTTCATCCCCACAACCAAGGAAACGCCGGCCGATGCGGAGGTGATCAGCCACCAGCTCATGCTTCGGGCCGGCATGATTCGAAAGATCACCTCCGGTATTTACACCTATCTGCCTGCCGGGCTTCGAGCCATACGCAAAGTGGAACGGATCGTTAGAGAGGAAATGGACCGCTCAGGCGCCCTGGAGCTTCTCATGCCGGCGGTTCAGCCCGCTGAGCTGTGGCAGGAGAGCGGACGGTGGGACTATTACGGGCGGGAGCTTCTGCGGTTCAAGGACCGCCACGACCGTGACGCCTGCCTCGGCCCCACCCACGAGGAGGTCATCACAGACCTGGTGAGGCGGGAAGTGCACTCCTACCGCCACATGCCTGTCAATTTCTACCAGATCCAAACCAAGTTCCGGGACGAAATCCGGCCTCGCTTCGGCATTATGCGAGGCAGGGAGTTCATTATGAAGGATGCATACAGCTTTGACGCGGATGAGGAAGGGGCCGCATCAAGCTACCGGATTATGTACGATGCGTACGAACGCATTTTCCAACGATGCGGCCTGACGTTCCGGGCCGTGGAGGCCGACACCGGGGCCATCGGCGGAAGTTTCTCCCACGAGTTCATGGTGCTTGCGGACTCCGGAGAGGACGGGATCGTGAGCTGCCGGAACTGCACGTATGCGGCGAACCTCGAAAAAGCGGAGGTTCAGGCCCCGGAGTCCCCGGCATCGGAGGACGAAGAATCCGCGCCGATCGAGGAAGTCGAGACCCCGGATGTCCGAACCATCGAGGACCTTTCCAACTTCCTTACCCTGCCGGCGAACCGGTTGCTCAAGACGCTGATTTACCGGGCCGGAGAAGAGGCGGTTGCGGTCCTGGTCCGCGGCGATCACGATCTCAACGAGGCAAAGCTCAAAACCGTTCTCGGGGTCGATCAGGTGGAGATGGCCGAGCCCGCGCTCGTGGAGCAGGTCACGGGAGCGCCCACGGGCTTTGCCGGTCCTGTGGGTCTTGGCGTTCGCATCCTGGCTGACCAGGGTGTGTCGGGCATGAGAAACCTCGTTGCAGGCGGAAACCACCAGGACCTGCACATTCGAAACGTGAACCTGGACCGGGATTGCACCGTGGAGCAATACGCGGACCTGCGGGTCATCACTCCGGAGGACCCCTGCCCCCGCTGCGGCGGATCGCTCAAGTTCAGCCGAGGCATCGAGGTGGGCCACATCTTCAAGCTTGGGACCAAGTACAGCAAAGCCATGGGAGCCCTGTACGCGGACGAAAGCGGGGAAGAACGACCGATCATCATGGGATGTTACGGCATCGGGGTGGGACGAACCGTAGCTGCGGCCATCGAGCAGAATCACGATGAAAACGGTATTGTCTTCCCGATCCCCATTGCTCCCTTCGAGGTCGTCGTCCTTCCGCTCCAGATGAACGAACCGTCGGTGGTCCAGGCAGCCGAAACCCTTTACCGGGGCCTTCAGGGCGAGAGACTGGACGTGCTCCTGGATGATCGTGACCTTCGTGCCGGGGCCAAGTTCAAGGATGCGGACCTGCTGGGAACACCCTTGCGAATCACAGTGGGATCACGCAGCCTGGAAAAGGGACTCGTGGAGATCAAGCTTCGCAGCGAGAAGGAAAGCGCACTCGTTCCCTTGGAGGAGGCGCCAGGGAACATACGGGAACACGTCAAAAAACTCTATGATTCGCTTACATGATATCACCAGCCAGCTGCTGAGCTACCATCCCAAGGCCGATCGAAATCTCGTGGAAAAGGCCTATGTGTACTCGGCCAAGGTCCACAAGGGCCAGGTTCGCCTTTCCGGAGAGCCCTACCTTTCCCATCCCCTGGAGGTGGCGTACATCCTGACCCAGATGAAGATGGACGTCATCAGCGTCGTAGCCGGGCTCCTCCACGACACTGTGGAGGACACCTACGCGGAGATCAGCGAGATCGAACGACTCTTCGGCCGCGAAACCGCGAACATCGTGGGGGGCGTCACCAAAATCGGCAAGGTCCAGTTCACGAGCCGTGAAGAACGACAGGCCGAGAACATGCGCAAGATGATCCTGGCCATGGCCACGGATATCCGCGTCATCATGGTAAAGCTTGGGGATCGCCTCCACAATATGCGGACTCTGGGGTTTCAGCCCTCGGGGAAGCAGGAAAAAATCGCACGCGAAACCCTCGAGATCTATGCCCCCCTGGCCGGAAGAATGGGAATCTACTGGCTCAAGTCCAACCTGGAGGACCTCTGCCTCTTCTACCTGGAACCCGAGATCTACAAACAGATCCAGACAGGCATTGCACAGCGGAGAGGGGCTAGAGAGGCGTTTCTTCAGGAGGCCAAGACCCTGCTGATCCGAAAGCTCGAAGAGTCGGAAATTCGCGCCAGGGTCAAGGGACGGCACAAGCACTTTTTCAGCATCTACAACAAGATGAAAGACCAAAACCTGGACGTCAACCAGGTTTACGACATTGTGGCCTGCCGGGTCATTGTGAGCTCCCTGAAGGAGTGCTACGAGGTCCTGGGCCTGATTCACGCCATGTGGAAACCCGTGCCCGGCCGTTTCAAGGACTACATCTCCATGCCCAAGGCGAACATGTACCAGTCCCTCCACACCACGGTCATCGGCCCCCTGGGACAGAGTCTGGAGATCCAGATTCGGACCTGGGAAATGGATAAGGTCGCGGAGGAGGGGATCGCCGCGCACTGGAAATACAAGGAAGGACAGTCGGCCAACCGCACCGAAGAATCGCAGTTCTCGTGGCTTCGACAGCTCCTCGAATGGCAGCAGAACCTGAACGATCCCCAGGAGTTCATGGAGAGCGTGCGCATGGACCTCTTTCCCAACGAGGTCTACGTATTCACACCCCAGGGCCATGTGAAGGAGTTTCCTCGTGGCGCGACACCGATCGACTTCGCCTACAGCATCCATTCCGAGGTTGGGGACCGATGTGTGGGAGCACGGGTCAACGGTAAGATGGTCTCCCTGCGCCACGAACTCGAAAATGGCGATATCGTGGAGATCCTCACTTCCCCGAAGCAGCAGCCGCGCAAGGACTGGCTCGATATTGTCAAGACACCGCGGGCCAAAACCAAGATCCGCCACTGGATCAAGCGGCAGGAACGGGATCAGAGCATCCAGCTCGGCAAGGAACTTCTGGAAAAGGCCTTGGAAAGCCAGCATATTCACGTTCCCAACCTCTTGAAAAACGAGGAAATGGCAGGGGTGGCCAGGGACTTCTCCATGGTCGGAGTGGACGACCTCCTTGCCAATATCGGCTACGGAAAGCTCTCCGTTCAGCAGGTCGTTGGCAAAATCAAGGTGCGACAAGGGATCGATGAAGGCAAGCACCCCGGCCTGGTTCGGAAGGTCGTCTCACGTATCACACGCAAGAAAAGCACACACGGCATCAAAGTCAAAGGCCTGGAGAACATGCTGGTGCGGTTCGCCAACTGTTGCAGCCCGCTGCCCGGTGAGCAGGTCAAGGGTTTTATCACACGAGGCCGCGGCGTCACAGTGCACAAGTACAATTGCCGTCACATTCGAAACGCGGATCCGGACCGGGTGGTGGACGTGGAGTGGGAGCCCACGGAGAAGGAAGTGCACATGGCTCGGCTGCGTATCACCTCCATGGACAAAAAGGGCATTCTTGCCGATATCAGCGCCATTATGGCATCCAAGGACGCCAACATTATCCATGCCGAGGTGCAGACCACGGCCGATAAAAAGGGGGTTTCCTACTTCACCATCGAGGTGGAGGACTACCATCAGCTACGGGAAATCATGGCAGCGGTGAAAAAGGTGAAAAACGTGATGATCGTCGAGCGAATCCAGACCCTGGGTGCGGTGGAGTCCTCCTGAGGATGACCAGGGAAGCGGCCTGCCTGCAGGGCTCAAGGCTTGCAGCGCCTGAGGGAAAGGTATTCTTCACCCACGGATCCAGGCCCTGCGAGGGGATCGCTGCCTACGGGCTTCGTAAGGGAGGAAAGACGTCAGGGCTTGACCACGCGGCCCGAGCGAATGCAAGAGGTGCAGACCGTCATTCGCCGGGTGCGGCCGTTCTGGAGGGTCCGAACCCTTTGCAGGTTGGGGTACCACCGCTTTTTCGTCTTGTTGTGGGCATGGCTGACATTGTAGCCCACCACAGGTCGTTTACCACAGATTTCGCACACTCTGGCCATCACCACTCTCCTTTACTTCCAACTCAGAATTCTATAATTTATTCCATCAAAATTCGAATTGCAACCATTTTTTAAAACTCCCTCTTCAGGGCCGTGAACGAACGTTCCTTCCCTGAGAAGCGACCAAAGGCGGTCTCACTTTGAACACTCAGGCAGCCCCTCCTTCCATTGGAGCCGAACTTCGGCCCGACCTCAACCGTATCCCCGAATCGGCCCGTCACATCCATCTCATGGGCGTCTGTGGAACCGGCATGGCCTCTCTTGCAGGACTCCTCAAGGAACAGGGGGTCAGAGTCACGGGATCGGACCAGAACGTGTATCCTCCCATGAGCGATTTCCTCGACGCCCTCGGCATTCCAGTGCTTTCAGGCTACCGGGCTGACAACCTCTTCCCAGCCCCGGACCTGGTGATCGTGGGAAACGTGATCACGCGGAACAACCCGGAGGCTTTGGAACTCGCCCGTCTCGGCATCCCTTACATCAGCATGCCCCAGGCCTTGAGGCACTATGCCATCGACGGCCGCCGGAGCATTGTGATTGCCGGCACCCACGGTAAAACCACCACAACGGCCCTCGCCTCATGGGTGCTGGAGGTGGCCGGACTCGACCCCGGTTTTCTGATCGGCGGGCTCCCGGGGAATTTTACCACCAGTTTCCGAGGCGCAAAAGGCGCTTTTTTCGTGATCGAAGGGGACGAGTATGACTCCGCCTTCTTCGACAAAGGACCTAAATTCCTTCACTACGCCCCGTGGGTAGGCCTCCTCACAAGCATCGAGTTCGATCACGCGGATATTTACCGGGACCTGGATCACGTCCTTTCAAGCTTCAGGGCGTTCATCGCCCAACTGCCCCCGGACGGCCTCCTCATCGCCAATGCGGATGATGCCCGGGTCATGCGAGAGGCCCGGCAGGCGCCATGCCCCGTGGCCCGATACGGACTGCGGGAACCGGCCGAATGGTCGATTTCAGGCATGCATTTCCACGGTACGGCCACACGCCTGGAAATCCACTCGCCCGACGCCCCGGCGATCCCCGTGGTCACCCCCTTGTACGGGCGGCACAACATGAGCAACCTCCTGGCCGTGGCCGCCCTCTCGAGACACCTGGGCATCCCGACCGAAAGGTTCCAGAAAGCCCTGCGCGAATTTTCCGGAGTGCGTCGACGGCAGGAGGTGCGGGGGGAAGCGGCGGGCGTGCTCGTCATCGACGACTTCGCACACCACCCCACGGCGGTCCGGGAAACCGTAAGCGCCGTGCGGGAGCGATATGCCGATCGACGCCTCGTAGCCGTATTCGAACCGCGCTCCAACTCCAGCCGGCGAAACATTTTTCAGACACAGTATGCTGAGGCCTTTGACCCTGCCGATCTTATTCTCATTGCCGAGCCTCCCCAAATGGGAACCATTCCCCTGGAAGAGCGTTTCTCCTCACCCCGACTCGTGGACGACCTCCGGCGCAGGAGCCTGGAAGCCGTTTTCGGCGGCCCTTCTGAAGCCCTCCTGGAGGTACTCTTCGAGAACATCCACCCCGGGGACGTGGTCCTCATCATGTCCAACGGAGGGTTCGGCAACCTGCACGAGCGTCTACTGGAGCGGTTGAGAGAACATGGGTGACTTTTCCATTGTCAAAAGAGGACTCGACACGTTACATGAATGCCTCCTCTACGGGTTTGGAGCGTGAATAATGGAAAGACAGTTCCTCCAGATTCCGGTTCTCTCTCTTGATTGCGACCTCTACCATTGAATATGCGGGCTCTCATGAAAAATTCAAGCAAATTGACCGAAAAGAACAGCTTAAACGCAATTAAAGAACGATTTAATGATCTCTCAAAGAACACAGCCGGATATCAGCGGGATGGAAGGAAGGGGATGCAAGGGTCCTCGCGCTGTTTTCTGTCTTTGGTAGCGAGCCTGTTGCTCTTTACTGCCTCATGGCTTTCTCCAGAATCCGCATTCACCGCAAACAGCCCGCCCGAAACGCTCCCCGTGTCCATCCAGGCCAGCGCCCAATGGGAAGAGATCGTGAGGAATGAAGACGGTGAGGAACTGAGGAAATACTCAGGGTTTCACCGCATGATGATCACCGGAACCATGACCCTGGACCGCTCCGGAAGCCCCATCATTCACCGGCAGGGAATCATGGCGATGGCCGTCGAGACCTACCGACCGGACAACCTGACCGCATCATCCACATACCTGGAAGAGGTTGTGGATCTGCGTCCTCAGAAATACCGTTCCTGCGACAATCCTCTCATAAAGCGTTACCAGGGCAGCCATTTTGCACCGGTCACAGACGGCCCCCCGCTCGTCATCCAAAGCTACCAGTCGGCAGCGGCGCCCTTCATGCAAAACCTCTCGGAAAACGAGAGACAATATGCTGCCCAGCTACAGGCTCAGTTCCAAAAGAAGAAGTTCCCCGACTTCTACCAGTTCGCCGTAGGCGGCGGCACACCGTCCAAGCAGGCCCAGGAAGTCACGGTAAGAGGGATCCGCAGCACAGGGCCACCTGATTGCACATTTGAAGACGTCGAAAAGAGCTATCCCGGTTTCGGCATCGGGCTCCAGATACAGCTGCCCCAGTCCGGGGCCATGACGGGGTACCGCATCTGGCAAGCCGATTGCGACGGCTGCTTCCCCCCCGATTTCGGCATCCAGGTATCCGACATGGGCAAGCACGGTGGAGAGGAACCCCTCTCTCCTGCCGAGGGCGGCAAGCGGAACGTGACCTATACGCTCAGTTGGTGCTTTGGGGCGCGTCCGGCTTCCACGGACACTCCAGACGATGAACAGGAAGAAGAGGAAGAAGACCTCTGTGAGATCTTGAAAAACAGAGTGAACTTCATTTCCCTCGTCATGGCGGCTTACTCAAACGCTTCAATCAGGGAGTACGTCGACGGCCAGGACTACGATCTCTCGACAAAGAAGCAGATGTACCAGTCAGCCGTCGAAAACGCGGTGATGGACGCGATCAACGATAACACAGATCCCTCCGACCAGATTTCCGCCGTGGCCGACGCTCAAGGGGAGAACGTCACCCCTTATCCCGAATCCACGGAAACCCCTGTCGAAGGGGAGGACATCCTCGATGACGGCGATGACCCGCTCTGCCAAAGCGAAGATCTCGAAGAAGCCCAGGCTCAAACCAACATGAATGCCAGGGCGAGCGGCAACATGGACGGAAGCGAGAATATCTGGGGAAACCCCTTGGGAAGCGTGACCATTGAGGATCGTTGCACAGGGAGCCCGGTCACCGTAGAGGTCTACGACGGGAATGGCAATGCCGTATACCAGGATCTTCACAATCCCGTGGCCTGCTGGCAGGAAAAATACGGCAACGAGGCGGGGAAGTCCCGTTTCGAGGCTTCCCTGAACCACGAGAGGACACATGTCGATCAATACGCCAGATTGGGCCCCATCCAATCGATCGATGACATGGCCGAAAGGGAACTCGAGGCCTATCAGAATGAGATGAATACGTTGCTCGAGGACATGATGGAACTGGACTGTCCCTGACAATTTTCAACGGCAGGAAGTATTTCGGGCTGTCCTGTGCCTGGGAAAGGCGGCGAGGTTTTTCTTTGATCCTTCCAGGCGGTTTCCCCGACGCGGAGCAGTGGAATGAAACTTGTGGCGCCGAAGGCGAATGCAAACGAATGACCACTGAGTCGAGTACCTTGTTCTGCCTTGCTCGTGGTGGCAGGCAAGGCACTTGACGGAGTCAGTGACGGAATTTGCGCCGGCGTGAACAAGTCGATATGCAGGTTTCTGAGGGTGCTCCGATTTTTTGAGATGGAATCGAACCTTTTCTTCCTCATTACTCACACGATTAGGAGATTCATCAGGAGGCATTGACATGGCGAACGACGGCGCGGCACCGGAAAATGCAAAAAGCAATGCGGGGATTCTCATAGCAGTCCTTTTGGTGTTCGGGCTAGTCTTGGGAGGTTTTGGCATATATAGGTATAATATCGGGAAAAAAAGCTCAAAATGGCCGTCGGTTCAAGGAAAGATCACCTATGCCCATGCCCAATCAAGGAGAGTAAAAAAACAAAATAAATACATTCCCTCCATAAAATATACCTACAATGTAAAGGGAAAGACCTATACAGGAACACGCATTACTGCTTCGGATGAGTATCAGAAAACGTTGAGTGGAGCGAAGGATATTTTAAAAAAATACCCTGCGGGCGGAGCGGTTTCCGTATACTATAACCCACGAGAACCAGGCACCTCCCTTCTCGAAGCTGGCCTGGCAAAGAATATTTTTGTATTGATAGTTGCAGCGGTCGCTTGCTTTTTTCTTGCCATTGCCATTTTCGTATCTGCAATGAAAAAAAGCTATAAATCAGATCCTAGGCCCCTTTTTTATGACGAAGGAAAAGGTGCCGCCTCACTATCTCTCCTCCTGCCTTAGGAAAGGAGCCCATCGAAATGACTAAGGGATCGGATCAGAAAGAGATTCAATACGGCCAAGGAACGGTCCTTCTCGTAGACGATGAGGAGATCATCGTCGAGGTAGGGCGAGCCATACTGAAAAAGCTGGGTTATCGAGTTTTCACCGCCG
>JASFQI010000153.1:0-10883 GCA_050115555.1 Desulfobacteraceae bacterium | reverse complement strand
GTGGTCCTGATGAAAGGAACGCCGGACAGCCTGATAAACCGTCCCGGCCGGGTCGCCGAAGCCGCGATCGATGCAGCCGACTTCCCCGGAGATGATGTTTGCGGGGGGCTTTTTCTCTTTTGCGCCGGTTGCATGCTTGCGGTGCAGGAGCGAATGGAGGAGGTTGTCGCTGATTTGAAAAAAGCTCTCGGGGGCAAACCCTTCCTCTGTTCCTTCACACTCGGGGAGCAGGGGTGCTTTATAGGCGGTGAAAACCGTCATGGGAACTTGATGGTCGCCTCCCTTCTCTTCGGTCCGATGGAAACGGATTGACGGATGGATCAGTCGGAAGAACTCCGGGAAGTCCTCCTCAACCTGGAAGAAGCCAGAAAGAGAGAGGCGGTGCAGCGCCGGACGGCTGAGGCGCTTCTAAGCGGCCTTCGTGTCCTTGTGATGAGCGAGGACCCCTACGAGATGTTTGCCCGCCTCTTTGAGGTCATGAAAGAGCCGTTGGAGTATGACGCCGCCTTTGTCCTCATGGGAAACGAGGACGAAAGCTTTTCTCCGCTGACGTCCTCTGAGGAGGCTTTTTTCGGCACAATATGGAGTCCGGGAGCGATGCTCCAGCGGGTCTTGAGGGGGCAACCCGTCGCGGTCTTCGACACCCACCTCGTTGAAGAATGGAAGGCGCAGCCTGACAGGGTGAAACGGTCTGTTCGTTCCGCGCTTCATTTTTCAATCCACACCCCTGAAAAAAAGGCGATATTTGTCTGCACACATCCGGTGCGGGCCCATTTCTGCAAAGAACACGTCATCCTTGCGAGGCGGTTTTCCGTGCTGGCGACACAGGCCGTGCAGAATATGGAATCCATGGAAAAGCTTACAGATCTCGAGCGGCGGCTGGACGCCGAGGCGAGGATGGCTGAATTGAACCGTCGTCTGATCGAGAGCGAAAAGAAGCTCGCCCGGGCGCGAAAGATGGAGGCCATTGGGGCTTTGGCCGGGGGCGTGGCCCACGATTTGAATAACATCCTCTCCGGGGTCGTGAGTTATCCCGATCTTCTCCTCATGGGTGGTGATCTCTCGCCGAATCAGCGAAACGTCATCGAAAACATTCGCGAAGCAGGGTTTCGCGCCGTGGCTGTTGTCGAAGATTTGCTGACCATGGCACGGGGTGTGGCGAGCGCCAGGGAGAGAGTGAACGTCAACCAGGTCATCCATGAATACCTTCACTCCCCGGAACATCAACGGCTGGTTCAGGTGCATCCGGGGATTGTCGTGGAACAGGCTTTGGACAAAGAACTTTTCCATATCAGGGCGTCCCGGATTCATGTGACCAAGGCCCTCATGAATCTTGTATCCAATGCCGTGGAAGCCGTACAAGGCCGCATCGGGGGCCTGGTTACCATCAAGACAGAAAACCGTTATATCGACCGCCCCCTCAAGGGATACAGTGATGTCGAGGTTGGAGAGTATGCGGTCCTCACCGTGGAGGACAATGGACCTGGGATATCGGGGCATGAACCGGATCAGATTTTCGAGCCTTTTTACACGAAAAAGGTTATGGGAAGGAGCGGCACTGGGCTTGGTTTGACCGTGGTGTGGAATGTCATGCAGGACCATGACGGCTATGTGGATGTGAGTACCCGTGAGAGCGGCGCAAGATTTCGTCTCTATTTTCCTATCACGCGTGAGGCCCCACGCGAGGAAATGACTCCTCGCACGGGACAGGAGTACATAGCAAACGGGGAGACCGTTCTGGTGATCGACGATATGGAGGATCAAAGGAAGATTGCGTGCGCCATGTTAGCCAAGCTGGGGTATGCCCCCCATGCGGTCTCCAGCGGCGAAGAGGCCTTGGAATATCTGAAGGATCGCAAGGTGGATATCCTCCTTTTGGACATGATCATGGATCCCGGCATGAACGGCCTGGAGACGTATAGAAGAATCATCGAAATTCACCCGGGAGCGAAGGCCGTCATCGCCAGTGGGTACTCCCTGAGCAAGGATGTCGTGGCCGCCCAGGATCTGGGCGCCGGGGTTTTTATAAGAAAGCCCTACACGCTTGCCAAGCTGGGTGCTGCCCTCAAAGAGATGCTGCTCGACACATGATTCCCATCTAGGCACTCCCTTTTTTCTATAGGCCGGCCGAGGACCCCGCTGAATTATTTTTTTGTGAAATGAAAAGGTTGACAAGACAATCGTGCCCGTAAAGAAATGCTTTTTGAGCACGTGTACGTTTTGAATTCGGAAATGGGGGGCATGCCATGAAGTTGAGCGAAAGGCGCATTGTGATTCGAGGGGGCGGCGATATCGCTACGGGCGTGGCGTGGCGGCTCCACAAGGCCGGGTTCCCGGTGTTTGTCCTGGAGGTCGCACGGCCTCTGGCGGTGCGGAGAAAGGTCTGCTTCTGTGAAGCCGTGTGGGATGGGACAGCCGAAGTGGAGGGCGTTCGTGCACGACGTGCAGAGAGCCCCGAGGAGGCGGGATCCGTGCATGCCGGGGGCGAGGTCCCGGTCCTCGTGGATCCGGACCTGGAAGGTTTGCCCGCATTGAAGGCGGACGTGATCGTGGATGCCACCCTGGCCAAGAGAAACTTGGGGGTGACCATGGACCTGGCCCCTCTGGTCATCGGGCTGGGGCCCGGCTTTACGGCCGGTGTGGACGTTCACAAGGTCGTGGAGACAAAGCGGGGGCACAACCTGGGGCGCCTGATATCAAAGGGAACGGCCGTGCCCAACACGGGTGTACCGGGCAACATCGGCGGGTACACGACCGAGCGTGTGCTCCGGGCGCCTGCGGACGGCGTTTTTCATACCTCCGTTGAGCTGGGTGCTTTGGTCGTATCCGGGCAGGTGGTGGCCGAGGTGGAGGGCCAGGCCGTCCGTGCAAAAATTGAAGGCATGGTACGCGGTCTCATCCGTCCCGGCATCACGGTGTCCCGGGGGATGAAGGTCGGGGATGTGGACCCGCGGGGAAAGGACGCCTTTCTGGACACCATTTCGGACAAGGCCCTGGCCGTGGCCGGAGGAGTCCTGGAGGCCGTGCTTCACATGTACAACCGGTGATCCTGTCCGGGAAGGAGGTGAAGCGGATCATTTGCGGTCCCGGCCGAAGAACTTCCCGTTTCGAAACTCCCCTTTGGTTCGCTTGCCTCCCGGCCAGACGAACACCCCCTTTCCAACGGGCACGCCATTTTCGAATGTGGCTTCGTACTTCTTGCCGTCGGAAAACGTCATCACACCCTCTCCCTGGATCTGGTTGTCCTGGAACGATCCCACGTAGCTCCGCCCGTCCGGTGTGGTGAGGGTTCCCTGCCCGTGAAAGCCGCCGTTCTTGAAGTCGCCCTCGTACCGTCGACCGTCCGGGAAGACGCGAACTCCCTTGCCTTCGATCTGTCCGTCCTTGAACTCTCCCTCGTATTTTCCACCGTTTGCAAAGGTGTACACGCCGTTCCCGTGGAACTGCCCCTCCACGAACTCCCCCTTGTAGCTCGTTCCGTTGGGGAAGGTGAGGGTCCCCTTCCCATGGTACCGGCCGTCCTTGAACTCTCCGGCGTATGTGATTTCTCCAGGAAGGGTGAGCTTGCCCTTGCCATTTTCACAGTCGCCCTGGACACACTCGGCCGCGGCCCCGGCGGGGATGAGAACGAGGTGGAGAACTGCGAGCAGGAACGCGATGCGAAGGGTGTTTCTCATGGAATCCTCCATTCTGGTAAGTCTGGTAAAGGAAGCATTCGTTTGCCGGGATTATACCCGGAAATGATTCCGAAATAAACACGCTTTTAAGGGGTGCCGGGTTCAATCGATGCGTTCCCGACCGCTTGTTTTGACACCTTTCCGAGATTCTCCTATACTTCCTGCGAATACACACCACGCGCGTGTTCCCGGAGCTTGCCCGGGGCGCTCGAATCGAGCGACGGGGGGCGAAGGGTGGAAGGAGGTTCCGTGAAGCACGTGAAGCCCTGGGGACGGGGGCTCCCGGTGTTTTGTAAGGGCTCTTCAGGGCTCGTCGCCCTGTTGGCAGTCGTTCTGCTTTTTTCCTGCACGACCAGAAGAACGGTAGACCTTGCCCAGCAGGACACCCTGAAGACGTTGCTCGCCGAGCCCGGATCCAAGACCGTGGTGATCCTGCCCTTTGAGAACCACACGGATGAACCGGAGATCGAAGACCTCGTCCGTAAAAGCTTTTACAGTCATTTCAGTCCCAAGAACTACCGCGACTTCGAGATCGCTCAGGTGGATCGTCTTCTCGAATTCCGGGGGGACGGACCCGGCCGGAATCCCAAGACCCTTTCCGCCAAGGAGCTCGGAGAGCTCTTTCGAGCCGACTTCGTGATCTATGGTGAAGTCCTCACGTTTCAAAAGACCTTCCTGGGGATCTACTCGCAGATCGCCCTCGGCGTGGGCCTGGAGATGGTTTCCTGCCGGGACGGGACAGGGGTGTGGCAGAGAACCCTGACCAAACGCTCCCATGACGGGGGTATTCCTTTCAGTCTGTTCGGCGTGATTCCGGCGGCCCTTCGTTCGGGTCTCCATCTGACGGAGGAGCGCGCCGTGGGGCTCGTGGACCAGGTCAGCCGGGAGCTGGCCTCGGCGATCCCCGATCCTCCGGACCCACCGGTTCCTACCCGGTACCTGGAGCTCCAGGTGGCCTCTTTTCTGGATCCGATGCGGGCGGAAGACACGGTCCTGCAGTTCGAGGCCCAGGGAAGGAAGGCACGGATCGAGAGGGTGGCCGTGAACGGACGCACGTATCACCGTGTTCTGCTGGGGCCTTTTGTCCTGCCGGCCGAGGCCGAGCAGCTTCAGGCCCGGATTGCCCGGGAAACGGATTTCCAGCCCATCGTTATCCGTCACGAGGCGAAGGCGGAAGTCCGGACGGAGAGACCATCTCCCTGAGCGGGTCCTGGGACACGTAGAGGAGCGTGCAGCGCTGCTCGAGCTTTCGAATTATGGCTTTCAGTGCGGCGTGGGGAACGGGTTTGATGCGGAGGAAGACCTTCCGAAAGCCTTTTTCCACCGTATCGGTCATGCTCAGGATGCTCACGATGTGCCCCTTCTCCTCCCGAATCACGTCGGCAACCTGCCGAATGGAGCCGGGCGTGTCTTCGAGAATGACCGCGAACTGGACGCCGCCCTGGTAGATGCCGGTGATCGCGATCAACACACGGAACACATCCCCCTGGCTGATGATTCCCAGCAGCTCTTCCTCCCGGGTGACCACGGGCATGGCGGTGATCCTGTGCTCCAGCATTTGAACCGCAGCGGCCTCCACCGTTTGTTCGGGCCGGATGGTGATCGGTTCGGTCTGCATCACGTCCCGGGCCTTGACTTCGGAAAGGAGGTGGTAGAGTTCCTGGGCACTCAGGCTAACGGATCGCGACGGAAGCGCCTCTTTTAAATCCCGATCCGTGATCAGCCCCACGAGCCGACCGTTCCGTGTGACCGGGAGGTGACGCACTTGGTGGTCCTCCATGACTTTGGAAACCCGAACGACGGGCGTATCCTCTTCTACACTCACAAGATGCTTGGACATCCAGTTTTTGATCTGCACGGATTTTCCTCTTTCATGACCCAAAAGAGCAATTTTCAAGGCATCGGATCCGCCCGAAACCGGGACGCGCAAAGGGGTCCAGGGGCCGCGTGGAACTGCCCGCACATGGACGGGTTAAGAAAAGTATGGCAAAACCGGAACGGAGCGGCAACCGGATTATGGGAGCAGGCGATACATACGCTTTTGGCGTTGACAAATGAAAAGAAAGTGATTATTTATACTTACCTAATTAAATATCGTTCAGCCGGATCCCGCCCCAATCGGGTTCCGCCTTTTCTCCCCTCATCGTTCCTTCCCCACGCTTCCTTCTGATCAGCGCGGATGAATAGGAAGACGAAGGCGACCGACGGCGGTTCCGTAGGGTATTTGCCGGCGGAATCGTTGCGAGCGCGGCGCTGCCTTCGCTCGAAACCCTGAAAGTGGAAAACCCCATGAATACGTATGGCCATATCCTGGGGACGGGTTCGTTTATCCCCGAACGGGTGCTGACGAACCAGGACCTGGAAAAAATCATAGAAACGTCGGACGACTGGATCGTTCGGCGTACAGGCATTCGGGAACGCAGAATCGCATCCAAGCAGCGGCCGGAGACCACCTCGGACATGGCCACCGCCGCAGCCCGTAGGGCCCTTGAAGCGGCCGGGCTCGACCCATCCGAGCTGGACATGATCGTCGTGGGCACGGTGACACCGGACCGTCAATTCCCTTCGGCGGCGTGTATGGTCCAGGAGGCTCTGGGCGCGGGGAATGCAGTGGCCTTCGACGTCTCGGCCGGTTGCTCCGGCTTCCTTTTCGCCCTGAGCACCGTGCTCAATGCGATTCGCTGCGGAAGCTGCGGTAAGGCGCTGGTGATCGGTGTGGAACGCCTATCCTCGGTGATCAACTGGGAGGATCGCGGGACCTGCGTGCTCCTTGGGGACGGCGCAGGGGCCGTGGTGGTCTCGGCGGAGCCGGCGGAGGGCGGCGTGCTCTCCACGCACATCAAATCGGACGGTCAGTTCTGGGAGCTTCTGTACTCCTACTATGGCGAAAACCACGTTCCCGAAATCCTGAGCCATCTGGACACGAAGCCCTTCAAGCTGCGCATGGAAGGGAACCGCCTGTTCAAGAAGGCGATCGGCGCCCTGACCGAGATCGCCCTGGCCTCGATCGAGCACAACGGCATGGTCGCTTCCGACATCAAGCTCGTGGTGCCCCATCAGGCGAACCTCCGGATTATCAACGGCATGGTTCGCAACCTCGGGATTCCCATGGAGCAGGTCTACACGAATGTGGACCGATACGGGAACACTTCCTCAGCGTCCATCCCCATCGCTCTGGATGAGGCTTACCGGGAGGGCCTGATCGGGCCGGGAGACAACGTGCTCCTGGTGAGCTTCGGGGCGGGTCTCACCTGGGCATCGGCCGTGGTCCGGTGGTCCATGGAGGCGTTTCTGCCTGAGGCAAAGACTCATGCCCGGGCCGGTGCGCACGAAAATCCCGTTCTCATGACATACGCGACATAACCTCGCAGATCTCCTCACCGAAGGCCTTTTCCTGCCACTCGCGGATATCCTCAACACCGGCAAGGTCCTGAGACCGTTTCGGATGCGCTGCGGACGCGGCTTGGAGTTGTGCATTGGTGATCAGGACCGACGGATCCAGCTGCACTTCCTTTGCCCTCTTCTCCCTCCAGGCCTTGAGAGCCACAACCCGTTTCGTAACACGGGGATCCGTGCGCTGGGCCTTTCTGCGGGGATACACCGGCAGGGACGCCTCGGGAAGGCGCATGGCCCGTTGAACGCATGCGAGGAGGTCTGAGCCAAGAGCTCGAACCTGACCGGGGCTCAGTCCGTGAATGGCGGACAGGTCGTATTTTGTCTCAGGCTTCGTTCTGGCGATCTCAAGGATCGGGCCGTTTCCCATCACCTTGAACGGAGGGCGGTCCCGCTTGCGGGCAATGCGGAGTCGATAATTCAGGAGTTCCTCTGCGATCGCAAGCCCCCTTCGGTCCAGGCGGCCGGCCCCGCGCAGCCGCGTGAAGAGCGGTCCGTCGTTCGGCGGGCTGTAGCGCACCCGGCTCAGGATTTCACACTCCTCTTCCACCCAGGAAAGCCTTCCCAGATCTCGAAGCTCCGCCTTGAGCATGCGAAAGAGGGGCACCAGGTAAAGGGCGTCCCCGGCCGCGTAGGCGAGCATGTCCTCTGAAAGCGGACGGACCGACCAGTCTTTTTTCTGATACTTCTTTTCCGCGTGTACCCCGAATCGTTCCAGCAATAGGCCGGCCAGGCCGGTCTCGGAGAGGCCCAGGAAACGAGCTGCCATTTGCGTGTCGAAGAGGCCGTGGATTCGCAGCCCGAAGTCCCGGCCCAGGGAGCGGATGTCGTAGTCCGATCCGTGGAGCACCTTGGTCTTGGAGCGATCCGCGAGGATCGGAGCCAGGGGGGTGAGGTCCGGGAGTGCAAGGGGGTCGACGAGGAAGCAGCGCGTGCGCGTAGCCACCTGGATGAGGCAGACCTTTTCCTGAAAATGGAACATGGAGTCCGCCTCGAGATCCATACCGAAAGCAGGCTCTTCGTACAGGGCCTCTTGAAGACGCGCAAGGCCGCGAGGTTCGTCGATCCACTCAAAGGCAGGCGTGTCGGTCACAGGGTTCTCCTTATTTGTCGGGAAAGGAGGTTGATGGACCCTCTTGACCCTGCTACACGCACGACCCTTTCGCAAGGATAAAATGGGGGTGCGTGGTTTGGCCGGTCCGGGGCGTGGGGGAGGATAGGAATTGACATTTTTTCGGATTCCCACTTTAATCTTCCCATCAAGCTCATCGAACTGTAGAGGCCCATCGTTTGATTCACCCGAACCTGACAGGGTCCACGCACGTGCTGTGAGGAGAGCAGGCGGGAACGGAGATCGGAAGGCATGGAAAGAATACCCATCACCAAACAAGGACTGGAAAAGCTTAAGACCGAGTTGAAGCGTTTCGAAAGCGTAGAGCGTCCCGAGAACATCCGTGCCATTGAAGAGGCCCGTTCTCACGGCGACATCAGCGAGAATGCCGAGTACCATGCCGCCAAGGAACGTCAGTCCTTCATTGATGTCAAGATCAAAGAGCTGAAGGATTCCATCGGTCGGGCCGAGGTCATCGAGGTGGAGCAAGGTCCTGCGGACCGCGTGTTCTTTGGAAAGACCGTCCTCCTCTACAGCGTGGAAAAGGACGAGGAGAACGAGTACCAGCTCCTGGGTCCTTACGAGTCGGACCCTGAGAACGGTAAAATCTCAGTGACGTCTCCACTGGGCAAGGCCCTGCTCGGCCGGGAAGTGGGGGAAGAAATTCGGGTCAAGACGCCCGGCGGCCTGCAGAATTTCGAGATTGTAGAGATTTATTGAACCTCCGGAGCGACGATGCTGCGCGTTTTCCTTCACGGATTGGAAAGCAGCAACCAGGGCACCAAGTCTGTTTTTTTTCGGGAACGCTATCCGGACATGCGGATCCCGAACTTCTCGGGCCCGTTGAAGGATCGAATGGAGAAGCTCGAGCGGGATCTGGAAGGCGAGGACGAGCTGTGCATCGTGGGGTCCAGCTTCGGCGGGCTTATGGCAACGCTCTTCGCGCTGGAGCACGAGTCCCGGGTGGAGCGCCTGATCCTTCTCGCCCCGGCCGTGAATCTTCTTCGGGAAATCCCCCACGGTGGGACCGCACTCTCCGTTCCGGTCTGGATCTTTCACGGCAGAGACGATGAGGTCATTCCCATCGACGACGTGCGAACGGAGGCTCCCCGCCTCTTTCAGAATCTCCAGTTTCACGAGCTGGACGACGATCACTCCCTCCACCGCCGATTTTCTTCCCTGGCCTGGGATACCCTGCTCGGGGCGTAGCCTGACGGATCACTGAAAGAAGGGGTTGTGCATTCGCTCCTCGCCCACGGTGGTGATGGGACCGTGTCCGGGCAGCACGAGCGTGTCGTCGGGCAGGGTGAAGATCTTGTTCCGGATGTTCTCCAGGAGAAGCTCCATGTCCCCGCCGGGGAAATCGGTTCGCCCGATACTTCCCGCAAACAGCGCGTCCCCGCAGATCACGGCGCGAACGGCCCGGCGCTCGCCGTCCGCCGTGATCTCACCTTCAAAGGTGAATCCCAGACCTCCCGGAGAGTGTCCCCGCAAGTCCAGCACGCCGAGCCGCAGGGTGCCGATCTCCAGGGTATCGCCCTCCGCCAGGAATCCGGAGGCCTCGGAGTCGGCGGACTGAAAGCCGTACACCCGGGACCGGGTGCTCACGGCCCCGAGGGAAGGGGCTTCGTCCGAGTGCAGGAGGATCGGAGCGCCGGTCTTTTCCTGGAGTTCACGGTTCCCGCCCACGTGGTCCCAGTGAGCGTGCGTGTTGACAATGCAGGAGAGGTGGAGGCCCTCTGCGGCCAGGATTCCGAGGATGGCCTCGGCATCGCCGCCGGGATCAAAGACGCCCGCCTCTTTTGTTTCCTCGTCACCCAGAATGAAACAGTTGACCTGGAGAGGGCCGGTCTGAAGCATCTTGAGGATCATGGGATGTCCTTTCAAATGGACGGTCAGGCCTCCACGATGCGGTAGGAGGGCCGTTCAATGTGCGATTCCTTGCACCGGGGGCACCGGCTCGGGCGAGTCCAGCGTTTTCGGTCCCGAAACACGTACCCGCATTGCATGCAGCGTACCGGTACGGCCTCGAGCTTCTTTCCCTGGGCCGCCAGGGTCCGGGCAATGTGGGACAAGTGGCCATAGACGTCCCGCTCCGCAATCCCAAGGGCCTGGGAGAGCTCCCGATCGGTCATCTCCTCCCGGCTCAGCAGGTCGATCATTCGCTGTCGTATGGTCTGATCGGCCGGGCTCACGATCCGGAATCCCCGGTTTTTCCGTTCTCCGAGGCCAGCACGGCCCGTGCCACCTCCGGGTCGTAGGCCCTTTTGGCATCGAAGTCCTTGGGCGTTCGAAGGGCCATGGCCTGCCGCACGGCCTCCCAGGGAAGCCAGCCGTGATCCTCCCAGAGAGCAGGATCGGCCTCGCTCCAGAGCCGGAACCAGAGTGTGTTCTCGGCCTCCCGAACGTACATGCGGACCTGGTGGTTCTGCGGAAAGGGGTAGTAGTAAATCCCTCGGTCGTCTTTCATGGCGCCTCGCTTCGGTGCATGTCAGGCAGGGATTGGCAATTCGACTCCCGATCACTATAATAGGACCAAAGAGAGCTGCCAACCCCCTTTCGCCCTGTAGAGGCCTGTGGCCCGTTCAGCGGGCGTCTTGCCGTTTCTCAGGACGCTTAGGATTTCTCGGAGGTTTTATGAGCCGATTCATGCAGATCGACATCCGTTTGATCCCGTTTTACGAGACCCCCTTTACCAAGGC
>JASFQI010000152.1:0-10887 GCA_050115555.1 Desulfobacteraceae bacterium | reverse complement strand
GGGACCCGGAGGAGCCGTTCGAGGTTGTATGGACCGGTTTAGACGGTGAGGGCCGGAGGACGTTTCCCCTGGGTGAGCTGCGGGATCGGATCGCGAGGATTACGCCGGGCAGTCGGCTCGTCTATGTCACGGACGCCGTGGCAAGCCCCGGAAACTGCGATCGGATCGTGGCACTCGCCCGGGGGGCCGACTCCCTTTTCATCGAGGGGGCCTTCCTTCAGGAGGACGAGGATCTGGCGCGTCGACGCTATCACCTGACTGCGGCCCAGGCCGGCTCCCTGGCCGGCAGGGCGGGCGCAGGTGCCTTTACCCTGTTTCACTTTTCACCGCGTTACCGGGGAAGGGAAACGGCCCTTCAAAAGGAAGCCGAGGAAGCCTACGAGCGGGAATGCCGATGGCGTTGAAAAAGGCATGGACCAAGAACCGGGCCCATGCCCTTCCAATGACCTAAAACGCAGCCAGCAACGGGCGAGCGGATTTTTGCGAGATTTTCCGTGCTAAGGCGCGGAAGCTTTCTCACCCCGATACAGCACGTCTATAAGGGCCTGGTGAAGAACGGGGTTGGCCGCGGCAACGGTCCTGTCTTTCCGCGGGCGGTAGGGCGCGCCTTGAAAGGTGGTCACGAGCCCTCCGGCCTCCTGGACAAGGAGGATTCCGGCGGCCGTGTCCCAAGGGTTGAGGTTTTGCTCCCAGAATCCGTCCAGGCGGCCGGCGGCCACGAAGCACAGGTCGAGTGCAGCGGATCCGGCCCGCCGAACACCACGCGCTCGAAGGATCAGGTCCCGAAAGCGGCGCAGGACCGGATCCGGCTCGCGGCGAATAGTGTAGGGGAAGCCCGTGCCGAGCAGGGCGTCGTTCAGGACCTCGGTTTGGGACACCTGGAGGCGCTCTCCGCAAAGAGAGGCGCCCTCGCCTCGTACGGCCTCGAACACTTCCCCGCTGACCGGGTTGCTCACAAGGCCGACTACGATGTTCCCTTCGGCCTCGAGGGCGATGGAAACGGCATAAAAGGGAAATCCATGCGCGTAGTTTATGGTCCCGTCCAGGGGGTCCAGGATCCAGGTTCGCCCGGAGCGGCCGGTTTGCCCCTCGGACTCCTCGGAAAGGATACCGTCTCCCGCGAAACGCTTCGACAGAAAGTCGACCAGCGCCCGCTCGGATCGAAAATCCGCCTCGGTCACGAGGTCGATCTCCCCTTTTTTCGTGATCCGATTCGTATGCCCGACCATGCGGATGAGCTCATCCCCGGCCAGACGGGCGGCTTCCCGGGCCGCTGTGACTTCAGGCTCCCACATAACCCCACCCCCGTGCAACAAATCCTGTTGACAAGCACTCGAAGCCCTGGTAAATATTTCCGTTTTGGTAAGGAAAACTCCTTGTTCCGCACCTTCCATGAATGCGGGACCTGCATGTTCCCCAAGGGAACCCGTCCGAAAGGAGAACGTTCATGAAGCATTACGAGACCGTCTGCATCCTGAACCCCGACCTGGCCGATGAAGAGTACCAGGCTGCGCTTTCCAAGTCCAGGGAGGTCATTGAAAAACAAAAGGGGGTCGTTGTAAAGGTCGAGGAGTGGGGAAAGCAAAAGCTCGCCTACCTTGTAAAGAAATACGACAAGGGGTCGTACGCCGTATTCAATTATTGCGGGGACCCGGGAGTGAGCTCCGAGCTCGAACGAACCCTCGGTCTGGACGACCGCTACCTCAAGTACATGACCGTCAAGCTCGAAGAGAAGGCGGACCCGGAAGCTCTGCTCCGTGAGGAGCAGGAACGGCATGCGGTCAGCACAGCCTCCGAAGAAGACGCCTCGGAATCCGAGCAGGAGAGCGAAACCGGAAACCCCGAAACCAAAGAGGGGGAGGAGAATGGCTAGGAGACCTTTCAGGGGACGCAGACCTCCATTTCACCGCAGGAAAGTCTGTCGTTTCTGCGCAGACAGCAGCATCGAGATCGACTACAAGGACCCGAAGACGCTGCGCTACTTCACAACGGAACGGGGAAAAATCATCCCCCGCCGCATCTCTGGAAACTGTGCCAAACACCAGCGGATGCTGACGGTAGCGATCAAGCGCGCGCGGAACATCGCCTTGTTGCCCTACACGACATCCACTGTGCGATAGCGCTCATCCTGTCGATCCTTCGGATTTCGAGAGCCGTCCTCACGCCTTGTCGGAAGTCCCGGGAAGAAACCGGGACAGGGGCTGTGGCAGGGAGTCGGCCCTTGGGGACCGGGATGTCCGCTTGCACACCAGAGAGAACCGGTTGCATATTCCATGAAACCCTCGGATGTGCTAGGGTGTGCGGGAGGCGCGCTTTTCCTGCTCTTGACCTCTCAGCTCATCCCCCTGGTCGGACTGCTTTCGGGACTGCTGACCCCGCTGCCCTTTCTCTACTACTCCGTGAAGCTGGGGCGTGCCGAAGGAGTGAAGGTGGCGTTCATCTCCTTTTTGGCGCTCCTTCTAGTGACCTATATCGCCGGGTTCGTTCGCGCCATGTTTCTGTGTGCGGAGTTCGGCCTGCTGGGACTCGTTCTGGCCGAGCTATACCGGCGGAAGTCGGACATCGGCGCCGTGGTGCTCTGGGGAACCGTTTCCCTGGTGGTCGTGGGGTTCGGGTTTCTTGTCATGATCGGGCTATCCCGGAACGCGGGACCGCTGTCCCTGGTGCTGGACTACTTCCGCAGCAATCTGGATACCTCCATTAGGGGGTATGAGCAACTGGGGTTGAGTGCGGAGAGCGTTCGAAGGATGCAGAACTATGCGAGGGTCCTCACCGGGATCATCGAGAGGATTTACCCCGCACTCGTGATTATCGGCTCTTCGGTGGTGGTGTGGGCGAATGTCCTGGTCAGTGTGCGCCTGCTGCGTGCACGGGGCCTCTCCGAACCGGAATTCGGCCCGCTCGATCGATGGCGGGCTCCCGAAAGGTTGGTCTGGGGGGGGATTGCGGCAGGTTTCGCTTCCTTTTTGCCCTGGGAAGGGGTAACATTTCTGGCGGTGAATGCCCTGGTGGTGCTCGGTGCGATGTACGGATTCCAAGGGCTTTCGATCCTTCAATTTTTCATGAACAAGGCCCGGATTTCCCGGACCTTTCGAATTGCAGCATACGGGTTGATTCTGATCCAGCAGTACCTTCTGGCGGGAATGGTGCTACTCGGTTTGTTCGATCAGTGGTTCGATTTCCGAAAGATCGGCGGGGCCCAGGTGAGCAGCGAAGACTGAAATTTGATTGAGTTGTTAAAAGCCGAGACCTAGAGATTTGCCCCTTGCGATTCCAGTGACTTAAGTGTGCCCAACCGGTGATCGAGCGGGTTTTTGCGAGACCGTCAAATTTTTACCGAATGCCCCGGCCAGGGATGTATTGGACACACCGAGTGCACCGGATTTCTTTTCCGGATCTGCGGATGAAAGGTATCTCATAGAGGCAAACACGCGCGAGAAAGGCGCGACGATGTAAGGAGGAAAGGACAGATGAAAGTGATCCTGCGGCAGGATGTGGATGAGCTCGGATACGAGGGAGACGTTGTGGAGGTGGCCAAGGGCTTCGCTCGGAACTACCTCATTCCCAAAGAATTGGGGATGGAAGCTACAACGCAGAACTTGGCGGTCTTCGAGATGCAGAAGAAAAAGATCGAGGCCCGCAAGGTGAGGGCCCGTGAGGAGGCCGAGGCCCTTCGGGACCGGTTGGCCGAGATTACGGTCTCCATTTCCCAGAAGGCAGGCGAGGAAGGCAAGCTCTACGGGTCGGTGACGAGCATGGATCTGGCCGAGGAAATCGAAAAGCAGGGTGTGGTATTGGACCGGAAAAAGATCCTTTTGGAAAAGCCGATCAAGTCCTTGGGGGAGTTCGAGATCCCGGTGAAGATCTACCAGGAGGTGACCGGTCGGGTCAAGGTCGTGGTTTCGCCGGAGTCTGCCGGATCCGAATGATTGATAGAGTCGCAAAAAGCGGTAAGCAGGTGATTTGCCCCTAGCGATTCCAAGGCCTTACAACGTAGCCAACGGCGTGCGAGCGTGTTTTTGCGAAACCGTCAATGATTCTCAGCCTCCATTCCACAGCCGGATTCATTTCCGGGAGGCCCAAGGCCGACCGATCCCCATGACGGGAAACGCGCAGGAAGGCCCGGGAAGAAGCGCGGCCCCGTCCTTTCATGCAGGTCCCGAAGAGACCCTATGGCCAGACCCGAAGAAACCACAGCGCCCACCGTCCTGAAGGTTCCTCCGCACAATCTGGATGCGGAGCAGGCTATCCTGGGCGGCATCCTCGTGAACAACGATGCCATGAATCAGGTCATGGACATCCTGACCGAGGAGGACTTCTACCGGGAGGCACACGGGCTGCTTTTCTCGGGCATGGCCTCGCTCTACAACAACAGCGAGCCGGTAGACCTTATCACCCTCAGCCAGCACCTGCGAAACCGGGATCTCCTGGAAAAGGCAGGAGGAACCGAGTACCTTGCATCCCTGGCCGATGCCGTTTCCACCTCCGCCGGGGTGGCGTACCACGCCCAGATCGTCCGGGATCTCTCCATTCGCCGCAGGCTCATCAGCCAGTGCTCGCGTATTTCCGACTCCTGCTTTCAGAACTGGGAGCGCTCGGACGAGCTCCTGGACATGGCCGAGCAGGTGATCTACGACATCGCCGAAGAGAAGGTCGGGGAAGGGCTTTCCCCCATGGAGTCGGTGATCAAGGACAGCTTCCGCAAGCTGGAGAGCGTGGCCGGGTCCGACGGATTCGTTACCGGGCTGGCCACCGGTTTCGAGGATTTCGATCGCCTCACGGCCGGCCTTCAACCCGCGGATTTGATCATTATCGCCGGTCGCCCCAGCATGGGAAAGACCGCGCTTGCGCTGAACATGGGGTACAACGCAGCCGATAAAACGAAAAAGGGAGTGGCTGTCTTCAGCTTGGAGATGTCCAAGCTGCACCTCGGCCTTCGGTTGCTCGGCATGACGGCCGGAATCAACGCGACCAAGCTCCGGACCGGGCATCTCACGGATCGGGACTGGCACCGTCTCACGGACGCGGCCAATAAGCTCTCCGAGCTGCCCATTTTCATTGACGACACCTCCGGCATGAGCGTCCTGGACATGAAGGCCCGTTGCCGCCGCCTGACCAAGAAGACGGACCTGGGCCTGGTCATCGTGGATTACCTCCAGCTCATCCAGGGCCGGCGAAGCGCGGAATCCCGCCAACTGGAAATCTCTGAGATTTCCCGATACCTCAAGGCCCTGGCCAAGGACCTGGACGTACCCGTCATGGCCCTCTCCCAGCTCAATCGCAAGGTGGAGGACCGCCCCAACAAGAGGCCCCAACTCTCGGATCTCCGGGAGAGTGGCGCCATTGAGCAGGACGCGGACGTGATTGCGTTCATTTATAGGGACGAGATGTACAACCCCTCCACCGAGGAGAACCGGAACATCGCGGAGATCATCCTGGCCAAGCAGAGGAACGGGCCGACCGGGTACTTCAAGCTGCTGTTCGAAAAAGAGCACACAAGGTTTCAAAATCATACCTCCCAGGAGTTCTGACGGTTTTCTGCAGGGCTTTATCGCAGGATGTCGGATTGACCCGACCATCCGAAAGGGGACGAAATAGAACGGGTTTACGGAAAGACGTCCGGTCTCAAGACCGGACAGATGAAGCGGCTTCAGCGCCTCTACCGCCGAAAAGTGTCCGACCGGGATATCATCACCCCGGAACTCGCCCGCCAGATCGCCTCCCTCTCCCATGAAACCCAGCGGCAAATGGCCCTTCTCATCACGCGCAAGGGACAAATCGCCTTTGTGGTGATCGGGGACCGCACGCACATCCGGATCCCCGACCTGGGCCGGGTTCGCCTGGGGACCGGGCGGCTCAAGGGACTTCGTTGCGTGCACACGCACTTGAATGGAGAGCCGTTGTCCCAGGAGGACCTGACCGATCTGGTTCTCCTTGGGCTGGATGCCATGGTCGTCGTGGAGGTGGACGAGGACGGGATCCCGGGGAAGGTGTCCATTGCGCATATCCTGCCCGAGAATGCACGGGGTCGTGGCTGGCAGGTGATCACCTATCCGGACATGGGCCGGGTGGACGTGGACTTTCGAAGCTGGATCCAGTCCCTTGAGGACGAACTGGTCCGTCGGATCCGGGACGGGCGAAGGCTGAAGACTCAGGAGCGTGCCGTGCTCGTGGCGGTGAGCCAGGGCCCGACGCGGAGTGCCTGGGAAAGCCTGGAGGAGCTGCGCGAGCTGGCCCGCTCCAGTCAGGTGGACGTCCGGGACGCAGTGGTTCAGCAGATGAAAAAGCCGAATCCCCGGTTCCTCATGGGCAAGGGCAAACTTAGCGAGCTGATCCTGCGGTGCCTTCAGACGGGCTCCAATCTGCTCATCTTCGACAACGAGCTGAGCCCTACCCAGGTCAAGAGCCTGACCGACGCTACCGAGCTTCGAATCATCGACCGCAGCCAGCTCATCCTGGACATTTTCGCACGGCGGGCCGTTACGCGGGAGGGCAAGATCCAGGTAGAGCTCGCGCAGCTCAAGTATCTGCTTCCCCGGCTGGCCACCAAGAACACGGCCATGTCACGGCTCACCGGAGGCATCGGGGGGCGTGGGCCCGGCGAAACCAAGCTGGAGATCAATCGACGGCGCGTTCGGGAACGTATCGCAAGGTTGAACCGGGAGCTGAAACAGATCAAGAGCCAGCGGATGGGCCGTCGGAAGCTTCGAGACGAGCGGGGGCTTCCCGTTATCTCCATCGTGGGATACACGAATGCGGGCAAGTCCACCCTTCTCAACGCGCTTACGCACAGTCGTGTCACCGTGGAAAACCGTCTGTTCGCGACCCTGGACCCGAGCAGCCGCAGGCTGCGGTTCCCGCGGGAGCGGGAGGCCATTATCACGGATACGGTGGGTTTTATTCGGGACCTTCCGGAGGACCTGATGGAGGCGTTCGCGGCGACCCTGGAGGAGCTTCACGACGCGGATCTGCTGCTTCATGTGGTGGATGCGAGCAGCCCGCGCATGGAGGACCAGGCGCGAACCGTGGATCGTGTGCTCAGGGACTTGGCGCTCGATCGGATTCCCAGGCTCCTGGTCCTGAACAAGGTGGACCTCCTGGACCGCGAGGCCGTATCTTCCCTCTTAAAGAACACGAGGGGCGTCCCCATCTCGGCGATCGCCCCTCATACGTTGTCTCCGCTTCTGGAAAAAATTGAGCAGACTATCTGGCTGCGCTCTTCCACCCCGCACTTTTCCACGTCCTCCCGCTCCGCTCGATGACGAACGTGTCGCAACCGGTCAGGCCTTCGATGAGGCGAAGGCCCCTGGCCGGGTTCATGACAAAGACCCCCGTAGCCAGGGCATCCGCGTCCATGGCGGTTCCGGCCCGGACGGACACACTGGCGTGGAGCCTCGGGGAATGCCCTGATTCGGGATCCACAATGTGGTGCACCATTTTTTCCTGGTCGAAGTACACCTCGTAATTCCCGGAAGTGGCCACGGCCCCATTCCGCATGCGAATCACGTCGGGATAGTTCCCTTGCTTGTCGGGATCCTGGATGGCCACGGACCAGGGTTTTCCGTCGGAGCGTTCGCCACGTGTGCGAATGTCCCCGCCGGCGTTCACCAGGTGGTTCGGGACCCCCATGCGCTCGAGAAGCTCAGAGGCGCAGTCCACGATGTACCCCTTGGCGATGCCGTCCAGGGTGACACCCATACCCGCCCGCGAAAAACGGATTTCCCGGGGGCCCAGGACAATTCCCCGGGTGTCTACGAGCTTGAGCATGCGCTCCATCTCATCCTCGTGAACCGTGAGCGGCCCCGGGGTTTCGTATCGCTGCTTGAAAAGATCCACAACGGGCTGAACCGTGATATCAAAGGCACCGCCGGTCAAGCGGTAGTGATGCATGGCGCGGGAGACGACCTTGCAGACCTCGGGAGGTGCGTCGGTGAGGTGTCCCTCGTGATTCAAGAGACCCACCGCGGTGACGCTGTCGTAACGGTTCAGGATGCCGGAGAGCCGGTTCATTTCCTCGAAGGCCCGGCCCATGGCTTCCTGGGCCCGGTCCCTGGATTCGTGGATGAGGGTCATGGAAACGACAGTGCCCAGGGCAAGGCGGGTGGAGGAGATCTTGTGGCGCTTTCTGTCGAATTTCACGGCCTCTGCGGCTGCCGGGAGCAAGGCGAAAGTGGCCACGCCCGCCCCGAGAAGGCCCGAGAGTTTCAAGAAGGCCCGGCGGTCGAATGTCCGTTCCTGACCGAGTTCAGTTCCTTTCCATTCCATGTCGTGTCTCCTTTGGGGGTGCGGCCAAATCCTAGCATGGGCCCTGTGGGATGGCAAGGCGTTTGTGTGGAAGCGGGAATCATGCCGAAGGATCTCCGAGGCGAAACTCGATTTTCTTCACCGCCTGCCTGCCCAGGGCCTGGTTGAGCCGCTCCCGAATGGTTTCTTCTGCGAACTCGAGCTCCTGGAGCCAGATGGGGCCGGAGACGCGGACTCGAAGCCGACCCTCCCGAAACCAGGAAGGGCGGGCGTTTCGGGAGATGGCAGGACCCACGACACCGTCCCAGAGATCGAAGATACGCACGTCGTCCGGGTTGAACGGCATGGAAGGGTCGTTGAAGACCGCTTGAAGGACATCGCGAATGGGGGTGAGACCGCCGGCAGGCGGCTCTTCCGGAGGCGGAAAGCGGCCCGAAACCGGGCGGCGCTTGCTTTTCGAGCGTTTCATGGGGAATTCATCCTTGACGATATCGCTGGCATTGTCTATAACTTACCAGAAAATATCCGACTTTGAAACAAGGGGTTTGGGATGGCTTGGGATTGGGAAAAACTCCAGCAACAGCAGAAAAGGAACCGGCCCGAAGGTCCGCCGCCACAGTGGGGGGATCTCTTCGAGAAGCTCAAGGGCTTCAAAGGCAAGGTGCCGCGCGGGGGATCGATCGTTGCGATCCTGGTGGCCGTTTATTTTGCAACCACCATTTTCTACACCGTAGGCGTGGATGAGGTGGGGGTGGTGCAGCGTTTCGGGGAGTATGTCCGAACGACCCAGCCCGGGCTCAACTTCAAACTTCCTCGCGGTATCGAGACCGTGACCAAGGTCAAGGTCCGCTTCGTGTACAAGGAGGAGTTCGGCCTGCGGACCCTTCAGGCCGGGGTCAAGACGCGGTACGCCGCCGGCTCGGCCTATCTGGACGAATCCCTGATGCTCACGGGCGACTTGAACGTGGCCGTGGTGCCCTGGATCGTCCAGTATCGAATCAACGAGCCGTACAAGTACCTCTTCAAGGTCCAGAACGTCAACAGCACGCTGCGGGACCTGGCGGAGTCCACCATGCGGCTCGTGGTGGGCGACCGAAGCATCAACGAGGTGATCAGCAAGCGCCAGGAGATCGCGACCCAGGCCGAGCAGCTTCTTCAGAAGGAGCTGGACGAAGCCGAGACCGGGCTCAAGGTCACGACGATCGAGATGAAAAAGACGAACGTGCCCGAGCCGGTTCAGCCCTCGTTCAACGAGGTGAACCAGTCCATTCAGGAGAAGGAGAGGATGATCTACAATGCGAGGGAGCAGTACAACAAGCTGATCCCTCAGGCCCGGGGAAATGCGCAGAAAACGATCAAGACCGCGGAAGGGTATGCCCTCCGGCGAGTGAACCGGGCCGAGGGGGATGCCGCCCGCTTTCTTGCCCTTTACGAGGAGTACACCAAGGCACCGGATATCACGCGAAGGCGCCTGTTCCTGGAGGCGATCCGCGAAGTTTACCCCAAACTCGGGCAAAAGTTCCTGATGGACGCTGATCAGAAGAACGTGCTTCCGCTGCTCCAGCTCGGACGGGAAACTGGGATCACGAAGGGAGGCGGCCAATGAAAAGCAAGATCTTGATCAGTGTCGTGATTCTGGCCCTCCTCGCCGTGTTTACCTCGGCCTACGTCGTGGACGAGACGGAGCAGGTGGTGATCACCCAGTTCGGCAAGGTGATTAAAGAGCCCAAGCAGGACCCGGGGCTCTACTTCAAGATCCCGATTATTCAGAAGACGAACTACTTTCCCAAAAATCTCCTCAACTGGGACGGGGACTCCGGGCAGATCCCCACGCTCGATAAAACATTTATTTACGTGGACACCTTTGCCCGTTGGCGGATCACGGACCCCCTCCTCTTTTTCCAGACGGTCAACAACGAGGTGAGCGCCCTGGCGCGCCTGGACGACATTATCGACTCGGCCGTGCGCAACCTGATCACCTCGTACCCGCTGATCGAGACCGTGCGAAAGACGAACCGCGAGCTCGACACCTATGAGATAGGCATGGAGGACATCCAGCAGAAGAGCCCCCTCGGAAAAGTTCGCACCGGCCGGGAGAAGATCACCAAAGCCATGCTGGCGCAGGCCCAGCCCAAGCTGGCCGGTTTCGGTATCGAGCTGGTGGACGTGAAGATCAAGCGGCTCAACTACGTCGAAGACGTGCGCAAGTCCGTGTACCAGCGCATGATCGCAGAGCGGAAGCAGATCGCGGAAAAGTTCCGTTCCGAGGGTCAGGGGGAAGCGCGGGAGATCGAGGGAGACGCTGCAAAGGAACTCAAGCGCATCGAGTCCGAGGCCTACAGGACGGCCCAGGAGATCAAGGGAAAGGCCGACGCCAAAGCGGCTGCGATCTACGCAGTGGCATTCGGCCGGGACGCGGATTTCTACTCTTTCACGCAGAGCCTGGACATCTATCGCGAGACCATGGATCAAGAGAGCACGCTGGTGCTCTCCACGGATTCGGAGTTCCTCAAGTACCTGAAAGGTCCAGGCCAGGCCATGGACCAACCCGGCGGTCCCCCGTATCGTGATCTCTCGTTTGAAACAAAACCCTGATGAATTCGAAGAACGCCTGATTCGTGAAGGTAAAGCAGGGTGTTTACG
>JASFQI010000151.1:0-10997 GCA_050115555.1 Desulfobacteraceae bacterium | reverse complement strand
GAACTCTGCCTGCGCTGTTCGTGACGTATTCCCCTTCATCGTCGCACCCGTCCGGCGGGGACTGGCCAGGGGGTCCCCCACGGAGAAGTCCGGCGAAGACGAGGCCCTTCACGCGAGGTCACGATCGCCCTCCCCATCCCTCCGCCCGGATCCACAGGGATCTCCATGCCGAAGCCCAGGGTTCCCGTACGCCCTACCCCTCAGGTGCGCGGATAATGAAAAGGCGGAAAGCGGCACGCAGGCGCAGGAGGGTGCCCCTTTCCGAGCGATCTGGCGGGAGGCCTTCGTGATGGCCAGGGTTGCAGCTGGGGGAAACCGCGGCCACTCCCCGCCCTGGGAAAAATTTGAAGAGTTGAAAGGGTAGGCAGAATCCGTCCATTCCCGACATGACGGGCAACAGGGGCGGGGATGGAACGCGGAGGGGGCAGGAATCCCCCAGCCGCAACCCTGTGCCATCACCAGGCAGGGAGACCGGGAGCGAGGAAAGGGGCTCCCTCCGGAGCCGGCATTCCTCAGGGGAACGTGCCTCAGTTCTGTATCGTGCCGGAGGGAACGGGCTCGGGAAAGATTTTGCCGGGATTGAGAATGCCGTGAGGGTCGAACGACTGCTTCAGGCGGCGCATGAGCCCCTGGACCGGCGGGGAGAGCTCCAGGTGAAGATACCGTGACTTGGTGATCCCCACCCCATGCTCGCCTGAAAGCGTCCCGCCCATGCGAATCACCTCCTCGAAAAGGGCCTGTACGATGCGCTCCGTGTTCTCGCGCTCCTCGGGCACGTCCGGGTCCAGGAGGATGTGGACGTGAATGTTCCCGTCCCCTGCGTGCCCGAATGCGGCAATGGGCTGACCGTGTTCCCGAGAAAGGTCCTGCAGGTGAGCCACGAGATCGGCCAGCCGGCTTCGGGGGACCACCACGTCCTCGCTGACCTTGCCCGGCCTCAGCCCCTGAAGGGCGGGGGATACGTTCCGCCTCGCTTCCCAGAGCCGCTCGGCCTCGACCGGGTCCCGGGCCTCCAGAAACCGGGTCGCCCCGGCTTGACGGACGATCTCCCGAACCCGCTCCGCATCCCTGGCCACGAGCGTCTCATCCCCGTCCACCTCGATGAGGAGAAGGGCTGTGGCGCCTTCGGGCACAGCGATCCCCATGTCTTCACGCACGCACTCGATGCACACCCGGTCCAGGAACTCCAGGGTCGTGGGAACGATCCGGCTTCTAATGAGGGTGGACACCGCCCGGACCGCTACGGCCAGGTCTTCGAAAAAGGCCAGCATGGTTTTTTTGGCCTCGGGCAGGGGGATCAGCCGAAGCACGATCTCCGTGATCACGGCCAGGGTTCCTTCGGAGCCCACCAGGAGACGGGTGAGGTCGTACCCCACCACACCCTTGGCCGTAGCCACACCCGTGCGGATAATCTCTCCCGTGGGGAGAACCGCCTCCAGCCCCAGGACGTAGTCCCGCGTCACGCCGTACTTGACCGCGCGCAGGCCCCCTGCGCACTCGGCCACATTGCCGCCGATGGTCGAGATGTGGATGCTTGCCGGGTCCGGCGGGTAAAAAAGGCCTCGCGCCTCCACCGCCTCCTGGAGGTGGGCCGTGATGACGCCAGGCTCCACCCGGGCGACCAGGTTTTCCTCATCGATCCCAACAATGCGCGTGAACCGGTCCATGGCCAGGACGAGCCCGCCCTGAACGGGCAAGGCCCCCCCGCTCTGTCCGGTGCCCGCGCCTCTAGGGATGACAGGGAACCGTTCCCTGCTCGCCAGGGCGAGGATGCGGGACACCTCGTGAGAGTCCACCGGAAACACGACGGCATGGGGCAGATAGGTGAGTCGGGTGGCGTCCGATGCGTGTGCGGCGAGATCGTCGGGTTCCGTGGTCAGGTGGGTGGGACCCACGATCTCGGCGAGGTCACGTAGAATCGGATCGGAAATCATGAGGGCACGGGAACACGGCTTTTCAAGGCGTGCTGCACGGTCATGGCGTCCATGTATTTCAAATCTCCTCCCATGGGCACACCCAGCGAGATCCGCGTGACGCGAACCTCTTTTCGGCGCAGGACGTCTGCCAGATACGAGGCCGTGGTTTCCCCCTCGGTTGTGGGGTTTGTGGCGAGGATCACCTCCTGAATACCTTCGCGATCGATACGAGCGACAAGCTCACCGATCCTGAGAGCGTCGGGGCCGATGCCGTCCAGGGGAGAAAGCACACCCTGCAGTACGTGGTAGCGTCCCTGGAACACGCCGCTCTCCTCGATGGCCAACTGGTCCCCGGGACCCTCCACCACACAGATCGAACCGTTGGCCCGCCGGGGATCCCGGCAGATCGTGCAGGGGTCCTCATCCGTAAAGTTGAAACAGGTGGAGCAGAATCGAATCCGGTCCTTGACGTCCAGGAGGCTCTGAGCCAGTCCCTCGGCCAGGCTTCGATCCTCCTTCAGAATGTAAAGGGCCACGCGAGCGGCGGACTTTTGCCCGATCCCGGGAAGCCGCGTGAGCTGCTCGATCAGCCGCTCGAGGGGCGGAGGATAAATGCCCATATTTCTCCGTCCAAAGGTTCGGGGCAGGACAGAAGCCATGGCCGGTGAGCCGCCATCGGCCCATGCCTCTTCCAACCCGACGATATTCGCCGAGGCTCCCCTGCTACATCAGTCCGGGGATGTTCGGCAGGTTCATGCCACTCGTGAGCTTGCCCATTTCCTCGTTGACCATCTCCTTGGCTCGAGTCATGGCATCGTTCACCGCAGCCTGGATCAGATCCTGAAGCATGTCCACGTCCTCGGGGTCCACCACTTCGGGCTCGATCCGAATGGATACGATCTCCTGCTTTCCATTGGCCACGACCGTGACCATGCCCCCACCGGATGTGGCCTCGACGGTTTTCTCCCCCAGCTCCTCCTGGAGCTTGGCCATCTTGGACTGAAACTGCTGGGCCTGCTTTAGAATGTTGCCCATGTTGGGCATCCCTTTCCCTTTCACGTCGATTTCCTCCTTCTACTAGGAGCGATCCGGTCCCTCGGCCTTGTCCTGACCGGAGGGAATCTCCTCCCGAACCTCCCCCTGAAAAATCTGAAGCACGTCCTGAACAGGCTTTGGAAGGTCTTTCCGTGAATCGGTCTCCTTCACCTCCTTGTTCGCGGATTTCGATTCCGTCTTCCCTGCCTTGGGCGCGCGCACCCCGGTGATTCGTACGTTCAACGACCGCCCGAAGTATGTCCCTGCAAACGATTGAAACTGCTCGAGCCGATCCGGGTCGTCGAGATAGGAGGAGGAGAAAGGGTTCTCTCCCCGCCGAATCGTGAGCGTGTCCCCGTCCAGGTCCACAAATCCCCAATCCCGAAGCACATTGGCCATGGCCCGGTTTTTGGATGCCAGAAAGGACAGGAACCCCTCCCATCCTTCCCCTTGCCCGGTCTGCGCCGGCGCTTCGGTCCTGGTTGGCTCCGACTCCCCTCGACCGGACCCTGCGGGCTCTCGGACGGCGCCTTTGCCGGGTTCCTCGGAGGGCACGTACGGGGTCACGCCTCCCTCACCGATGCGCTGCTCCAGGGTTTCGAGCTTGGCCATGAGCTCGTCAAACCCCAGGACCTCTCCCATGTGACAGAGCTTGATCAGAAGGGCCTCCAGAATCAACCGCGGATTGGCCGTAAACCGAAGGTCCTCCTCCCGGCGAATCAGCAGGCTCAGCACCTGTTGAATCTTCTCCCGCCCCGCCTTCCCGGCCTGCTTCCGAAGCTCTTCCCGGTCACTCTCGGTCATGTCGATGATTCCTGCATCGGGTGCCACCAGACTGACCAGGAGATGTCTGAACTGCTCCATGAGAGACTGGTAAAACGTCTTGATGTCGTATCCCCGATCGTAGAGTCTCTCAACGAGCTGAATGCATGCCCCTGCATCTCCTTCCACCACGGCCCGCGAGGCCTCGAAGATCAGGTCTCGATCCACGATCCCGAGGATGTCCGTGATCTGATGGTCCTCCACCTCAGGGCCGGTAAAGGAGACGACCTGGTCGAGAAGGCTCTCGGCGTCCCGCATCCCACCCTGGGCCTCCCGCGCGATCAAGGCGAGACCCTCTCGAGAGATCCGAAGCCCCTCGCTCTTTACGATCTTCTCGAGCTGAGCCACGATCAGGGCCGGTGGAATCCGCTTGAAATCGAATCGCTGACAGCGGGAAAGGATCGTGATGGGGACCTTGTGCGGCTCGGTGGTGGCGAAAAAAAACTTCGCGTGGGCGGGCGGTTCTTCGAGGGTCTTGAGGAGTGCATTGAACGCCTCCTTGGTGAGCATGTGCACCTCGTCGATGATGTAAATGCGATAACGACTCGACGAGGGCATGTACCGGATGTTTTCCCGAAGCTCTCGAATCTCGTCGATTCCACGATTCGAGGCGCCGTCGATCTCCTGCACATCCACGGACGAGCCGTTCGTGATCTCGATGCAGGAGCTGCATTGATTGCATGGGACGCCAGGCTCTTTTGTCTCGGTGCAGTTCATGGCCTTGGCCAGGATGCGGGCCACGGAGGTCTTTCCCACACCACGGGCCCCGCTGAAGAGGTAGGCGTGGGCGAGCCGGTCCGTCTTGATGGCGTTGACCAGGGTCCCTGTGATGTGATCCTGGCCCACGACGTCCTCAAAGACCTGCGGACGCCACTTCCTCGCGATCACCTCGTATGCCATAGCGGATCGTTCCTTGCGGATCAGGCCCTCGAACGGTCTTCATCCCGGTTTCGGCAGGGGCGAAATCGAAACCGCGTGCTGTGGGAAGAAAAAAATGGCGGAGAGAGAGGGATTCGAACCCTCGGTACCGCGTTTATGCGGTACACGCGATTTCCAATCGCGCTCCTTCGGCCAGCTCGGACATCTCTCCGCTTCCACGCTCGGGTGCTCCCGGCGTGATCTCGTGCGCTTTTTCAATCGTCGACTACACCAACTCCCCCTTCATCCCATTGTTCGAGCAGCCGTAAACAGGAGGGAAATCCCTCGTCAGCCTGTGGAAGGCGTAGTGAAAAGGGTGGAATCCGAAACCTAAAATATAGCCCCAACTCATTGATTTCGTTTTTATTTCTTTGTTTGTTCCACTACGTTCGTATCCTACTTGACCGCGAATCAGAAATCAAGGGGAAATAGAATCCGCCCTCCCGCGATCCCGTTCCTGAAACGCCTTCTTTGATGGACACTTGCCAATCGTTTTCCGACTGAAATACCATGCCTGTGTAGGGGATGCGCACCCGCACGTGCCCGGCCTTTTCTTCGTGTATTCACGCGAATCGAATGAGTTTTTTGATTTTGACGGGCCGTCCGTCTCAAGGCGATTTCCTCGATGCGCACATCCGATTCGCCACCCGGGAGCTCATTTTTCATGAGAAAGAGGAACGGAAATTCACATATCCTGATCTTTACGCGATACCCCACGCCGGGCAAGGTCAAGACACGGTTGATCCCCGCACTGGGACCGGAGCGGGCGGCGCGGTTGCACCGGAGAATGACCGAGCATGCGGTGGCCGTGGCGCGCGAGGCCCGAAAAGTCGCAGGAGCGCTCTGCCGCGTGGACATCACGGTGTGTTCCGCGGGCGCCTCCAAAAAGGAAGTTCGAGCGTGGCTGGGGACGGACATCCGGTATGCATCGCAATCCTCCGGGGAGCTGGGCGATCGGATGCAGGGTGCTTTCAAAAGGGCGTTCGGAACCGGTGCCGCAGCCGCCCTTTTGATGGGGACCGATCTTCCGGATGTCACGTCCGAGATCCTCCTTCGAGCCATGGAAGGTCTCAAAGAAAAGGACATCGTCCTGGGGCGGGCCGTGGATGGCGGGTACTACCTCATCGGCATGAAAGCGCTGCATCCTGCCCTTTTCGAGGCCAAGGATTGGGGAAGCGACCGCGTCTACGACCAGACCCGCGGCACGATCTCGAGCTGCGGATGGACCCTTTCGGAGCTGACTCCGCTCGTGGATGTGGACCGGCCGGAAGACCTGGATTCCCTCCGAAACGATCCGCGCTTTGAAGATGTCTTTGCCGGCCGATCCTTGGTCTCCACCGTCGTTCCCACGTTGAACGAAGCGGCCAACATCGGTGGCTTGCTGGAGCGGCTTGCACGCGAAACCGCCGTCGAGTGCATTGTGGCGGACGGCGGGAGCAGGGACGACACCTGCAAGATCGCAGCCCGAAACGGGGCCGTGGTGCTGGACGTTTCCGGGGGCCGGGCGACTCAGCAGAATGCTGGAGCCTCCATAGCCAAAGGACGCCTGCTGCTCTTTCTTCATGCCGACACCCAGCCGCCTCACGGGTTCGCGGACAGGATATGCGAAGCGCTGGAACGCCCGTCCATCGTGGCGGGAGCATTTCAGTTCAAAACCAACGGGACCGGGGCCGGGATGCGATGGGTCGAACGGCTCACGAACCTTCGCTCCACCTTTCTTCAATATCCGTATGGGGACCAGGGCCTCTTTTTGGAAAAGCGGATCTTCCACGAGATGGGAGGATTTGCCCCGCTGCCGATCATGGAAGACTTTGAGCTGGTGCGTCGCCTTCGCCGTCGAGGAACCGTGTTGACCCTGCCCCATCCGGCGGTGACATCGGCGAAGCGATGGCAGCAATTGGGCGTCCTTCAGACCACCGTGATCAACCAGATCATGATCCTGGGCTTCCTCTGCGGTGTGCCTGTCCAAACGCTGCAGCGTTTCTATCGTCAGAGGGGGATTCGAAGACGCCATCCAGGATCATCTTCCGCATCCGGGTGAAAAAAACGGTATAGGCGGCTACTCCTCGCTTTTCATCCCCCGCCGACCGATGGCGTAGGTGCCGATCTTGCCGAAAAAGGGAAGGACCAGCAGCCACGGCAGGGTGAGCCGGGACGCATCCCGAAATTGGTTCAAGCCAATGGTCATGTGCTCGTGCCCGTCCCGGGGCTGCGGGCGATACGTGCCAGACAGGCGGTCCCACCAGGGCAGGCAAAAACCGAAGTTGCTGTTGGTCTCGAAGGGAAAAACCGAGTGGTGCACCCGGTGCATGTCCGGGGTCACCAACAGAAGCCGCAGGACCCGGTCTACGCCCAGGGGGATGTAGAAGTTCCCGTGGTTGAACATGGCGGTGCCGTTGAGAAGGATTTCAAACAGGATCACCGCGAGGGGGGACGCGCCCAGGATGACGATGGCGCCGGCCTTGATTCCAAGAGAGATGAGGATCTCGATAGGGTGGAACCGGATCCCGGTCGTCAAGTCAAAGTCGAGATCCGCATGATGGATCATGTGAAGCCGCCACAGGACCGGGACCGCGTGAAACATCACGTGCTGCAAGTAAATAACGAAATCCAGCGCCATCACCGTGAGCACCACCTCCAGCCAGAAGGGCCAACCCACGACGTGGAAGATCCCCCATCCCTGCACCTCGACCCACACGGAAATCCCCACGGCACCGGCAGGCGCGAGCAGACGCAGCACGAAGCTGTTGACGAACACGATGCCTAGGTTTCCAAACCACCGTTTCCCCTTGGAGGTGGTGAGGGCTCGGCGGGGTGCGAGCAGCTCCACCAAGGCGAGCATTAGAAGGATCCCCACAAAAAAGGCCATTCGAATCATGGCTTCGTGCTCCGTCACATAGGCTGTCATCGTCGTTGCTCCCGTCATATCATCCCCCTCTTTCGATAGGCCCGGACCAGCGTCGTATCCAGGATCACGAAAAGGGCCACGGGCAGGAAGAGAAAGATGAGGGTCAGAATCGAGGCCAGGGAACGATCCGAAGAGTTGAGCAGGGGGACAAGCCGGCCGGTGAATGAGGGCACGTTCCCCCCTCCAATGAGAAAGACCAGGAAATACTCGGAGAAGGCCACCAGGAAGACCACGCTTCCCCCTGCAATGATCGCCGGCAGGAGGAGAGGCATCTCTACCGTAAGCAGGATCCTCAGCAGCCCCGACCCCAGGTTGTGAGCGCAGGTCCGATAATCCTCCCCCATGGTCTGAAAACCGGCGACCAGCGCCCTGAACATGTAGGGATAGCTGAACATGGCCAGGACGAGCACCACCCCGATCAGCGTATCGGCAAGAGACCATTTGATAAACAGAAAATGCAGCCCCATGGCAAAGGTCATGGGAGGCACCAGGGCCGGGGTCAAAAGAAGCCCCTCCAGGAGGGTCTTCCCCATAAACTCCCTTCGGGCAAACACGGAGGCCGGCATAAGACACATGCCCAGGGTCGTCAGGACCGTCAGCAGGGAAAACAGAAAGGACGAGCCGAGTGCGACCAGGATCTGATCCCTGTGCTGAAGCAAATAGGACAGGGCCCTGAGGCTGAACGCTTCGGGCCAGACATTCGGAAAACGCCAACCCGGTGCAAGGCTGCTCAAGACGAGCACGATGACCGGCACGGCAAAGAGCAGAAACAGCAGCAGCAGGAACGAGAGGGGTTTCATACTTTGCGCTCCGCACTTTCCAGTCTGCGGACAACCACGGAATAGGCCATGATGAACAAGACCGCAAAACAGAACATAATCACGAGAATGGCCATGGCCTCCGGCCTGTTGGCCAGGTCCCGTTTGAAGTACAGGTTGTACACATGGATGCTGAGCATGCCGGGGCGGCTCTCGCTCAGCACGTAGGGAATGTCAAAGGCTCCAAAGCCGTACAGGAAAAGGATGATGAAAGCGGTGTGCATCGCGGGTGCGACCCGGGGCAGGACGATGCGAAAGAAAACCGTCCTTTTGGTGGCCCCAAGCATTTCTGCGGTCTGGATCTGCCTGGAATCAAAGTGTAGAAGCAGGGCCATGACGAGCAGCATGGCAAAGGGCGTGCCCTTGAGGGCATACGCCAGGATCATGCCCAGCCCCCACCCCGAGTAAAGCACGTTGGGAAACTCGCGCATGGAGTCGATCAGCCCCACGGTGTGAGCAATCGAAGCCAGGATCCCCGACCGGCTCCAAAGAAGCAGGACCACAAAGGCCACCGCGATATGTGGCAGGATCAGGGGGATCTTATAGATCAAGGCCGCTGCCTGCAATTTGGCCGGGAGCTTCCAGACCCCGTAGGCCAGCAGGGTGCCGACAATCACGGCGCAGAGTGCCGAGAGCCCCCCAACCTGCATAGAGAACAGGAACGAGGCATAAAATGAGGAACTGGCCAGAAGCTCGGTATACGCCTCAAAGCGTCCTCCATCATAGGGGATCGGCGTAAGCAGGCCGAAGGACTGGCTGATTGTGAGAAGGACTCCTCCACAGAACAGGGCTGCGTAAGGTACCAGCAGGGGACAGAGCTTCAGGAGGGTTTTCGTACCGTTCATGCGCGACGGCTCCCTTGAATCTAGCGCAGCACGTGTTCTTCCCACCCCTGCTCCAGGGCCTCCAGATAACCCGACGGTATCTCCGGCACCCCGACCGGGACCAGATCGGACGAACGCAGGGTGGCCCGGCCGAGGTCCACGGCTTGAAACCGCCTCCTGTCAGAGGGGGAAAGCCGCTGCGGATCCAGAGCCGGAAAGTCCCCCCAGGCGGCCGGGAGGTACTTGGAGAGCTGCGCATCCACCGAGAGGAGAAAATTGGAAAGGACCATGGCCCCGGCCTTGTTCGGCGCATTGAAGGGGATGGCCGTGTAGTGGATGTTGTAGATGGAACCGTCCTCGAGCACAAAAGTTCGTACGGTATTCGGATAGGTCCCTTCCAGGATCTTGTTCTGCGCGTGAGGGGGGTGGTAGGACATGCCAAAGGCCACCTCCCCCCTGGCAAAGAGGGTGTCCAGCGTGGCGCTGTCCTTGGGATACGTCCGGCCTTTCTGCCACAGCCAGGGTTCAATCTCATTCAGCCAGGCCCAGAGCTTGGGGCTCTGCCGGGCGAAGAGGTCCGGGTCGTACCCCTTCAGATAGGGCTCATGCCCCCCGGTGACTGCATAGAAAACCTGACGGATGAACGCCGATCCTGTAAAATCCGGCGGCTGCGGGTAGGTAAACCGGCCGGGATGGGCCTTGATCCAAGCCTTCAGGGCCGCCACCGTGCGTGGCGGTGTTTCGATTTCGGCGCTGTCGTACTCGAAGACGAACTGGGCCTTGCCAAAAGGGGCCTCGTAGCCCTCGACAGGGTATCCGAAGTCAAAGGCTGCACTGCCCGGATCCACATACCTCTGCACGTTCGGAAGCCTGGAAGCAAAAGGCCCGAAGAGCAGACCGGCTTCCTTGGCATTCTTGAAGTTCTCCCCATTGATCCACAACAGGTCGATGGTCCCTTTCCGCTTGCCCGCGGCCTTTTCATTGAGCAGCTTGTTCACGAAAACGCCGGCGTCCATGGGCACCCGGGTGAGATCGATGCCGTATCGATCCTTCATCTCCCGGTTCACGTAGGTGTCCACCCACGTGTTGACGTGGGCCCACCCGCCGTACATGTACCATCGGACCTCGGTCCCCTCGGCCTGCTTTACGACCTCCTCGAAGGCCGCCTCCAGAAGCCGGGGGTCCCCGGCCTGAACCGGGCCGGCCAGGATCCATGCGACCAAAAAGGCTATCCGCATTGCGAGCCATCCCTTTTTAGCCATGGTCTCATCCTTTGTCTTCGAAGGGTTGATACTTCAGGGCCACCCGTTCTCCCGGACGCAGGGGACCGTCCTGGCTGTACACGGAGAAGAGCCTGTCCCGAACACGAACCGTGTAGTCCACGTAGTGCCCGGCAAAGGTCACCTCTTCGATCCGGCCCGGGCCGTCTTCGAGCACCTCGACGGCCAGGGATTCCGGCCGGGCCAGGATCCGATCGGAGGTGGACCGGTCCCCGTTGATGCCGAACAGGTGAAAATGGGTCTTGGGAATGATGTTCACGGGCCCGAGAAACCTGGCCACGTCGTAGGTTTCGGGGCGAAAGTAGACCTCCCTGGGCGTATCGAACTGCTCCAGTCGACCGTCAAGCAGGATCCCGATCCGGTCCGACATGGCCAGGGCTTCTTTCAGATCATGGGTCACGCTGATGGTCGGAATGCCGAACTCTCTTTGTGTGCTTCGAATGAAGCGGGCGGTTTCCATCTTCAGGTTGCGGTCC
>JASFQI010000150.1:0-11010 GCA_050115555.1 Desulfobacteraceae bacterium | reverse complement strand
GGGATCTTGTCGACGCCCGGGCGGTGTGGCTGGATCCTGGGGAGCGTATCTTTTCGGAGATCGGGGTGCTCCTGGTCCCGGTGGAGAAAGTATTTCGATCGGGCGAGCGGATCTGCGTCCAGATGCCTGAGGGAACCGGAAGGGCGATCTCCGGGGCCCTTCGGGGAGACGGAATGGCGGCCTGGAATCTCACCGGCGATGAAGGCGGGGAGGTGACACACGTAGCGCTTTGCGAACCGGAAGAGGGCGGAGATGCCACTGCGTGGCCGGTGGTCGTCCCTGCCATGCCCAAGCCCGGAGATGTCCTTGCCCTGCCTCTCCACGGTTTTCCCGGCGCAACGCGCGAGGAGGGGCCTTCCGGTTTGACGGAAGGGAGCGTTTGCTACCTCAATGCCCGCAGGATTTGTCAGGTCCCGCTTTGAGAGGGGTGGCATCGAGACCCCCCGTTTGCTTTGAAGGGCGTGTTTCTTGGGCCGGCGATGCCGCCGCGGCTTCGTCGCACTGCACGTTTTCCTACCCATGAAAGGAGACCCGGTATGACGTATGAGACCATCCTGGTGGAACGAGAGCATTTCGTGGGCTTTGTCACCCTCAATCGACCGGAGCAGTTGAACACCTTCACCTCGCAGTTGGCCCGGGATCTTTGCGCAGGGCTTGTCGAGCTGGACAACGATACAGAGGTCCGGGTGATCGTCCTTCGGGGGGCGGGCAAGGCCTTTTGCTGCGGTATCGAGCTTTCCGAGTTCCACGGCAAATCGCAGAAGGAGTACCGGGAGTGGATCGCCCTCATGGAACGGGTGATTCCCATTCTCGCCTACATGAAAAAGCCCGTGATTGCCTCGGCCCACGGCTATGCGGTGGCCAATGGGGCCGGTCTCATTGCGTCCTGCGATCTGGCGGTGGTGGAGGAAGGGATCAAGATCGGCCTTACGGCGGTCAACGTGGGACTCTTCTGCATGGGACCGGCCGTGCCGGTGTCCCGCTCCCTGGGGCGGAAGCGCACCCTGGAACTCCTCATGACCGGAGATATGATCGACGCGGCCAAAGCCCTGGAGTGGGGTCTGGTGAACCGGGTGGCACCGGAGGGAAAGCTTCACGAAGAGACCATGGCGCTGGCGGAAAAGCTGGCTGTAAAGAGCCCTCTGGCGATCCAGATGGGCAAGCAGGCCTACTACGGAATGGCGGATCTGGAGTACGGGAAAGGCCTGGCGTACACGAACGAACTCTTTGCCGCGCTCTGCATGACCGAGGATGCCCCGGAAGGGATCGATGCCTTCCTGAACCGCCGTGAGCCCGAATGGAAGGGGCGATAAGCGGTTCAGGCGGCTCTACTTGATGAGCTCCAGGGTTTTTCGAAAGGTGTCGGTGCCGGCCTCCACGAGGAGCTCGAAGAGGAACATCTCCGTGGAGGAGAGGGTCGCCCCCGCGGCCCCCATGCGCTCCAGACCCACCCGGCGGTTCTCCGGAAGCCGGGTGGAGACGGCGTCCGAGATCACGTGGACCCGGTAGGTGGAAAGGGCGTGCAGCGCAGTCTGCGTCACGCAGATGTGGGCCTCGATCCCGGCGAGGACGAGCGTGCGCGTATTCAGTTCCTCCACGCGCTTCCGAAAGGGCTCGCACCGGAAGGCGTCGAACGCCGTTTTTTCAATGGGCTGGGCTTCCGGCAGGGCTTTCCGAATCTCTGGAAGGGTGGGACCGAGTTTCTTCTGCTCCGTGACGATCACCGGCAGGCCGATGATCTCCGAGAACCGGGCCAGGCGCAGGGTGTTCTCCAGGAGGCGGTCCTTCTCCGACATGACGGGGTAGAGCTTCTCCTGGATGTCAATGACCACCAGGCAGGTCCCCTGGCGATCAATCAGGTCGTGGGTTTCCTTCAGAGGATTCATCGCGTATCCTCGAGGATCACTGGCACGAAGATGGTGCTTCCAGTGCCTCTAATTGGGGTTTGATTTCATCGGGATCGATCGCGATCCCAATCTCGATTTTGATGGCCCCTCCTGCTCCTCGGGCGTTGAAAATGCTTCGCTCGCAAATTCCTCATCCCGCTTATGAAGCGGGAACAGGAGGCTAGAGAAAGGACCGGATAAAGTCCCGAACCTCGTTTCGCCCTCGAAAGACCCCGTAGTGTCCCTCGCAGAGAATATCCGCCTCCAGCGCGGCGAGGCGTTCCAGAGAGCGCCGATACGCCGCAGGGTCGGACAGGAGATCCGGGTGGAGCGGACCATGGACGTCCTGCCCGAAAAGGATCTTTTGCCCTTCCGATTCCAGGAGGTAGACGAGAGAGCCCGGGGAATGCCCGGGCACGTGGATGGCCCGAATCGGGCGACCTTCCAGAAGAATCGTTTCCTCCTCTCCCTGAATTTTTCGGTCGACGGGCAGAGGATCGAGCCGGGCTCCATACCAGGCCGCCGCGGTCACGGTATTGTCCCCATTTTCCAGGTAAGGGGCCTCGAGTGCATGGGCCACGATGCGGCACCCCGTGCGTTCCCGCACGGCTGCGGCACCCCCGGTGTGGTCGTAGTGGCAGTGCGTGATGAGGAGACAGCCGATCTGGTCAGGGGTCACACCGCGCTCCGCAATGTGCCGGAAAAGACGGTTCGTGGAACGTCCGCACCCGGCATCCACCAGGGCCGCTTGCCCGTCGATTCGAATGAGGTAGACGGCCGCATCCTCCGGGGAGGTCAGATCGCCTCCTCCGACTTGAAACACCTCTTCGGTAATGCGTTTCACACGTCCTCCGCAGCAGCTCGGCGCAGGTGCACGGAACGGCGGCCATCCGCCGCCGGTCGGGACTCAGAACGGGCCGGCGTTTTCCCGCATGTTTTTGATATGGGGTTCGGTCAGCTCCATGACGTACAGGGTGTGCTCATCGATGGATCGCATCACCACCGGCTCGTTCCCCGTGTACAGGTACCCGAAGAATTGTCCTTCCGGCCCTACGATCCGCCAGAGGCGGGGTGCAGGCGGGTGCCGATCGGTCGCCTCGAGCCACATGAGGGTCCTTTCCAGGCCCCCTGAATCCCGAATGGACCTCCAGCTCTTCCCGGTGAGGCTGTAAGGGTCGTCCTTGGGGTCGAACATCACGCCCAGGGGGCGCTCCGGCCGAACTCCGCAATAGGTGACATGGAAGGCCTTCCAGTCGGTTGCGAGGTCCTGGATCGTTGTCCCTTCTTCCAGGGGCGTGATCCGGCCGTAACCGGAGAAGGAGAGGCACCCTGGGAGCAGGAGCAAGATGACCAGGGTGATCCCGAGGCTTTGGGTACGAAGATTCAGCTTCATGGCTTCAGTCCGTTCTCCTGAATTTTTTGGATGGTTTTATTTCTATATCACAATATGCCTGCTTTTTCATTGCAATGTCCCGGAGTGAAATCCCTGCACATGAAGGGCTCCGGGCGAAGCAGTGAACTGAATCGCACCTTCCTCGTCCGTGCGAACGATCCGGCTGCCCGTCTCCTGCATGCGTTCCAGGGCCTCGGTGTGCGGCATGCCGTGTCGGTTCCCGGCCCCTGCCGAGATCACGCACCAGGCGGGCCGAACCAGTGCGAGAAATGGCTTCGTAGAGGACGTGCGGCTTCCGTGATGGGGGGCGAGGAGGACGTCGCTTCTCAGCCGCAGACCCGCGCGGGCTCCCAGGGCCGCCTCGGCGTCCTGCTCGATGTCGCCCGGAAAGAGAAAGGAAGTATCTGCAAACGAGAGCCTGAGGACAAGAGATCGGTCGTTGAGCCGGTCCTCCGGGCAGTTGATGGAAGGACCCTGCGGGTGGAGAATGTCCACGTCCACCCCGGCGATGCGCTCTGGAATCCTGGAATCTCCGGGCGTTCGGACGGCGATCCTTTGTTCCCTCACGATCTTCATGAACTGACGAAAGCTTTCGCTGTCTGTCCTGTCTCCGCTGCTCCAGAGCTCCTGCGGTGCGAAGTGTTTGGCAATGAAGTGGAGTCCGTTCATGTGATCCGCCTGGGGGTGGGAGAGCACCAGGTAGTGGACACGGCCGATCTTGCGGCGCCAGAGGTAAGGGGCCACGACCATCCGTCCCACGTCGAACCCCCCGAGCCGGAAGCCGCCTCCGTCGATGAGCATGCGAACGCCCCCGGGAAATTGAACCAGTGCGGCGTTGCCCTGACCCACGTCCAGATGGGTAACCCGGAGGTCTTGTCGCAGATGTGTGTCGTAGATCCAGTATCCCGCGTCCAGGACGAGGACGATACAGGCGGCCAGGAAGACAGGCCGAAAGCGGCCTCGAAGGCTGAACACGCCGGAGATCAGAACTACGTATAGGAGGACCAGCTCGAAACGCGTGGGCGCGAGGGTCCAGACGGCGGACAGGTCGAAACCGGCCAGGAACCGAACGATCGTTGTCATGGCATCGAGTCCCAGGGAGGCACCTTGAAGCAGGAGCGCCGCGATGGAGGGAAACAGAGGGTACAGGAAAGTGGCGAGGAGCCCGAGGGGAAGGATCCACAGACCCAGGAGCGGGGAAGCAAGAAGATTGGCTGGAATCGCCACGAGGGAGATGCGGTGAAAGGTGAAGACCGTGAGGGGCAGGAGAAACACCACTGCGGCCAGGGTGACGCACAGAAGACCGGCCGTGTACATGAACCCCCGATTCAAGAGGCTTCGGGACGGACCGTCGGTCTGGAAAGGGTTGGGTATGCGTCGGTAGAGGGACGGTGCGAGCCAGAGAATGCCAACGACGGCGCCGAAGCTCAACTGAAAAGAGAGGGCGTGAATGGCGCGCGGGTCTGCTGCCAGAATCAGAAGGGCCGCAAGCCCCAGGGTGGACCAGACGTCCTTCTCACGATCGACCAGGATGGAGACGAGGTAGGCCAGCACCATGATCAGGGCCCGCTGCGTGGACACGTGAAAGCCCGCGACCAAGGCGTATGCGATCACGGGAACGCAGGTGGCCGCTGCGGTCGCTTTTCGGACGTTCGTGGCGAGAAGCAGCACGTAGGATCGTGAAAGGAGTCCGTACAGGGTTGTGAAGACGAGCCAGGCCACGAGGCCCACGTGGAGACCGGATACGGCGAGCATGTGGGCCAGTCCGGCCACTTGAAAGGCCTCTCGAAGATCCTGTGCAATCTCCTGGCGTTCTCCGAGAATCAAGGCCTGCATCAGGCCTCGGTTCGGGGGGTCGAGCTCGCGGTGAAACCAGTCCCGAAGCGGTGCACGAATCCCTTCTAGGGTGTCCTGAATTCCACCCAGGGTGCCCCGACCCAGGGAGACCACGCGCCGGCCGTCCGAGACCGAAGCCGCGCAGGAAAAGCCCTTGATCTCCATGGCGGCCTCGTAGTCGTACCCTCCGGGATTGTGAAAGTTTCGAAAAGGGGAAAGCCTTGCAGGAAACCGAATGCGTTGACCCGGGCGGACTTCGGGGTCAGGACCGTACACCGAGACTCGGAGCTTCTCTCCCGGTATGTGCGGCAGGGTGCCCGGGACGAGGCGATCCACACGGAAAGGGAACCGCGTAACGCGTCGGCAATGCCGGCAAGGCTCCAGCGCCGTTCCTTCCACCATGACGGGCCTTTCCTGAAGGGCCACCGCCTGGAGCGGGCAGTTGGGACGGTCTGCGAGATCCAGGAAGGCCCCGGCCAGGAAGAAGGCGGGAAGAAGAAGCATGGCAGATGCTCGCCGGGGAGGGAAAGCAGCAGGGGCCAGGGCCGGGAGCATCAGCAGGGCTGTCAGGAGGAGGAACGGAGACGGTTCGGTGAAAGGCAGGGTTTGCGCCGCCAGCAGGCCCCCGATAAACGCAGCGAGAATCGGGACCAGGGGGCGGTTCATGTCAGACCTTTTCTCGCCAGATGTCCGCGCCCAGGCGCTGGAACTTTTCCTCGAGGGCTTCGTAACCCCGGTCCAGGTGGTAGATGCGCCGGACCTCGGTGATCCCCCCTTCCGCCACGAGGCCTGCCAGGATCAGGGAGGCGCTGGCGCGCAGGTCCGTGGCCATTACCGGAGCGGCGAGCAGGTGGTCCCGGCCTCGCACCAGGGCTTGATGACCGTCGATCTCGATGTCCGCGCCCATCCGTTTGAGCTCGCTGACGTGGATGAACCGGTTTTCGAACACGGTTTCCTTGATGATGCTGGACCCCCGGGCCACGGACATGAGGGCCATGAACTGGGCCTGGAGGTCGGTGGGAAATCCGGGAAAGGGCATGGTTTGAATGTCCACGGCGTGGGGGATTTCCGGTCCGAGAACGTGTATGCCGTTCCCTTCGGGCTCCAGTTCCGCGCCTGCGGTTCGCAGCTTTTCGATGACCGCGGACAGGTGTTCGGGGCGGGACCCCTCGATGTGGACATCCCCGCCCGTCATGGCGGTGGCGATCATGAACGTCCCGGCTTCGATGCGGTCCGGGATGACGGTGTGTCGTGCGGTAGCGAGTTCCTGAACCCCTTCGATCGTGATCGTATCGGTCCCGTCCCCCTCGATTCGCGCTCCCATGGTGCGGAGCATGTCGGCCAGGTCGCAGACCTCCGGCTCCCTTGCCGCGTTTTTGAGAACCGTCCGCCCGCGGGCCCGCACCGCGGCCATCATGATGTTTTCCGTGCCGGTCACAGTGGGAATATCGAAGAACACCTGGGCACCATGAAGGCTCTCGGCCTGCGCATGGATGTATCCTCGGTCCAGGTGCATGTCCGCCCCCATGGCCACCAGTGCCTTCAAGTGGAGGTTCACGGGACGGGCCCCGATGGCACATCCACCGGGAAGGGAGATTCGGGCACGGCCCAACCGGGCGAGCAGGGGGCCCAGGAGCAGGATGGAGGCCCGCATGGTCCTCACCAGATCGTAGGGGGCTTCGTACTCGCACAGATCCGAGGTGTTCACGACGAGCCCGTCGTCGGTTTCCCGGAAGGAGGTCCCCATGCCGGCCATGATGTTTCGAATGGTCTGAATGTCCTTCAGTCGGGGGATTGATTGAAGACAATGCTCCCCGGGGCTCAGAAGGCAGGCGGCGATGATCGGCAGGGCCGCGTTTTTGGCACCGCTGATGCGAACCCGGCCCCGAAGGGGCCGCGCTCCTCGAATGAGAATTTTGTCCATGGCATGTTCCCGCCGATACAGCCGCTTGGCCGTTGCGACAAGGTTCACAAGGGGATGTACCGGCGTCTTGTTTGTAAAGCGGGTTGTCCGATATAGTGATACTATTGAATCGGCAGAAGCGCTCTCGAAGGCGCCCCAAGGCCTACGGGAGAAACGTAGTACAATCCTGCGCACGGGGTCAACGTGAATCCGGACGGAAACCGCGGGAGGGAACGATTTCTCGCCGAAAGCATGTTGGGGCGCCTGGCCAAGTGGCTTCGCATCTTCGGGTATGATACGCACTACGAGCGGGCGTATGCGAAAGGTGCCGTGGAGATCCTGCTGAGGAGCGAGGATCGAATCCTGCTTACCCGGTGCTGGGAAACACTGAAGCGGCAGGGCGGTGGTGTGTTCATTCGATCGGACCACATTCAAGAGCAGCTCCGACAGTTGATAGAGGAGAGAGACCTTCGATTGGACCCGAATGCTTCGTTTCAGCGTTGCCCGGTCTGCAACGAGCGGCTTCGTGTCGCGGATTTGGACTCGGTAAGGGATCGCGTGCCCGAGTATGTCCTTTTTCAGCACGGGTCCTGTCTCCGGCTGTGCCCGTGTTGCGGCCGCATTTTCTGGAGGGGCACCCATCCGGATCGGATGCGCGCTCAATTGAAGGCCTGGGGCATCCTTTTCGAGTTGGGATCAGGTCGCATGCAAGGGATGGAATAGGGGAGGGATCGCTCTGAAATTTTGAAGCATTTTATGTAATTTTCAAACTTTTTATGAGTAATTTAAAGGTTTATTTCACCTTCCTGTGGAAGAGTCGATAAAGGCCTTGTCGATGCCTCACAAACAACAGGGACAGAAAAAGGAAACACAACCCCCTCAGGCGTGTGGCTCCTTTTCTGCCCCCGTTATTGTTCTAAGAATAAGGGTGGCTACTTCTTTTTCTTTTTGGCAGCGACCTTCTTCTTGGCGGCTTTCTTCTTCGGAGCCGCTTTCTTTTTCTTGGGCGCGACTTTCTTCTTTGCTTTTTCCGCCGCCTGCGCCTTCTTCAGTTGGGTTTCCAGTTTTTTGACGTTGCTTTTCGTCGCTGTGAGTTCCTTGTTGACTCTCTGCAGCTTCTTTTTCTGCTGCTTCAGCCGAAACTGGATCTGCTTGGCAGTGGTGGCCATACGCGCTCCTTTCCTGCTGAATGAACAATATTTCGATATCCTTTGAAAGGAATTACATGACAAGAGAGTAAAAGTCAAGCAAATATCGATGTCGGAGGTGAAATTTATTGAAAACAACAAGGAGTGATTCAAGATCATCCGTTCTACGGATGGTGACGTCAAAAGACGCGGATTCTGAATGATGGTGGATTGACGGATTATTGGAAGAAAAAAGGGCTCAATAGCAAGGCCATTGCAATCCAGGCCGATCTTTTGATCAGGGTGGCAGTGAAGGAGATATAATGGATCTCAGCCTTATTGATGCTTTTTCCCAGCCATTGTTTGTTTTTTATCTCACCGCGGTACTGCGTAGGCCCGCCGAGGCGGATACCGAGGGCCCCAGCGGCAAAGCTTTCCGGGTGACCGGCGTTGGGGGAGTCGTGCTTGAGGCGGTCGCGAAGGGCGGTACGAAGCCCCCGCCACGGATCGAGTCCCGAGAGGCATGTCCCCAGAAACAGAATGGGAATGGAGAGCCGGGCCGGAAGGAAATTCATCCCGTCGTCCATGCGGGCGCCGGCCCACCCGAACCGCTCGTAGCGATCGTTCCGGTATCCGACCATGGAATCCAGGGTGCTGGCCGTCTTGAAGAGGAGCAGGGCCCCCAGGGCCGTCTGGATTGGGGGCAAGCCCAAGCCTGGCGCTGTGATCCCCCCCAGGGTGTACCAGAAAAGGGGGCTGAGAAAACCGTCCACGAAGTTTTCAGCCAGGGTTTCCACGGAGGCGCGGACCACGGCTTCGCGATCCAGAGCGGCCACATCCCGTCCCACCACTCGTCCCAGGGCGTGGCGCGCAGCAGTCAGGTCCCCTGTCTCGAGGCCGTGAATCACCGGCCGGATGTGGCGCAGGAGGTCCCCGAGCGCCAGGCCGGAGTAAGCCACGTAAAGGTGAAAGAGGAAGGCCGCCCAGGGATGGACGTGTGCAGCGGCAAAGGAGAGCAGCAAGAAGACCCCCAGCGAGATTCCGGAGGCCAGCACCACCAGGATCATGCCGCCGGCCCTGTTGTCCAGGGAGCACCGCCTCAATCCTTTCTCTACCGTTTCGATCCATCGTCCGAGGAGGCGTATGGGATGCAGGCGGTAAGGCGGATCCCCGATGAGGAGATCCAGAAAAAAGGCAAGCAGCATCAGGACAGCCGGCTCAAACATAGGTCATTCCTGCATGGAACGGAACACTCACCTGAGGGCCCGCGTCTTACGCCGAGAAAAGGCGGGCCATGGACTCGAGAAGGCGATCATTCTCCTGAGGGGTGCGCACGGCGATGCGAAAGTACCCCGACTCGAGGCCGGGAAAGTTTCGACAGTCCCGAACACAGATCCCCCGGTACAGGAGTTCGCGGATGAGCACATCCGGGCTCGTCTCGTTTCGTGGTCGAAAGAGCAGGAAGTTGGCATGGGACGGGAAGACGTCCAGTCCTTCCATGGCATCCAGCTCACGGAACAGCCGCGGCCGTTCTAAGGCCACCAGTGTGCGCGTTTCAGCTTCGTACCCGGCGCATGACTCGAGGAGGGGAACCAGATTCTGCGCTACGCTGTTCACCGTCCAGGGCTCCTTGGCATCTCGAAGGGCTTTGATGACGTTTTCAGAGGCGGTGACCGCGCCGAGCCGCAGTCCCGCAAGGCCGTAGAATTTGGTCAGGGAGTGAACGACGAGAACGTTTTTCGGGCGGGAAGGCCCGGCCAGGCTCTCCTGATTCCGGGGCTCCAGAAACGGCATAAAGGCTTCGTCCACGATGAGCCATTTTCCGGGAAACCGCGCGGCTGTTTCTTCGAGAAGTCGACGGGGGAACAGGGTCCCCGTGGGGTTGTTCGGATTGCCGAGCCACAGTGCGTCTGCGTTTTCGAGAGCGTTTGCGAGGGTTTCATGCGAAGGGGCTTGAAACTGGTCCTCAGCCGACAAAGAAACGCTCACGGCCTCGGCCCCGGCCAGGACCGATGCACGGTAGTAGTCGTGGTAGGACGGCGTGACGATCGCGACCCGGCCGAGCTCCAGGACCCGCGGGATCAGGTAGATCATCTCGGTGGAGCCGTTCCCGGCGAGCACCTGAGTTCGAGGAATTCCCAGGCGCTTTGCCAGGAACCGGGAGATGGAATCCCCTTCCAGAGAAGGATAGCCATCGATGCCTTCGATCAGGTCGGCCCAGCGCCGGCGGATGATGTCCGGAAACCCGAGGGGGTTCACATTGACACTGAAGTCCATCACAGGTCCGGTAGGTACCGAGAGTCGGGTGAACTCCCGATTCGGTTGACCACCGTGATCGTGATGAAGATGGCTTCGGGAAAGCGAGACGTCCTGTTTATCATTCATGGGGAACCTTCGAAGGGGCAGTTTTATCTTTGCCCGCGCATTCCTCAAGCTTGCTGCGGGGCGATTCCATTGGAAACTAGGCCAAAAGGTCCAGCCAGCTATACCAGAGGATTCCCCCATGGGGCAAGCAGCACAGGAGGAAAAGCAGGCCGGTTTCCAGGAGCTCATTCAGGGAGCCTAGGAGGTCGCCCGTGACACCGCCGAAGGTCGTTCGGCAATGGTGTGCGAAGAGACGTGTTCCAAGCCAGCCCAGGAAAAAACAGAGGATCCCTGAAAGCCCCCAAAACAGACAGAGCGCAAACCCGAACAGGAGGGCCGAGGCCCTCCGTCTGCCCGTGGCCCCTCGAACAAAGGGCCCGGCCGTTCCGGGCCCGCTACGGGCATAGGGCAAGGTGGAGGTCAGCTCGGCCATCATGGCTCGCGAAACGATCAGGACGGGAACGATCGAACCGATCGCGCCGAGGGCGAGGAGTCGGGCAA
>JASFQI010000149.1:0-11092 GCA_050115555.1 Desulfobacteraceae bacterium | reverse complement strand
TTCTCCTTTTGTCTCCATCGGCTCCCCCCCTCAGGATGTGGGATACCGGGGAGAGGACACCCGGGTGGAGATCGGGGATCGCAACGTCATACGGGAGTATGCAACGATCAACCGGGCCACCACCAAACAGGATTGGGTCACATCGATCGGGGACGACAACTACGTCATGGCGTATGCGCATATTGCTCATGACTGTCATCTCGGCAACCGGATCATCATGTCCAATGTGGCCACGCTGGGGGGACACATCGATGTGGGGGACCACGCCATTCTCGGCGGGCTCGTTGCCGTCCATCAGTTCGTTCGAATCGGCGCCTATGCGTTTTTGGGGGCGAAATCCGGGATCGACCGTGACGTCCCTCCGTTCATGATTACGGCAGGCCCTCGTGCCAGGCTCTATGGAATCAACCGCAAGGGTTTGGAGCGTCAGGGGTTTGACAAGCAGGTCATCGACGATCTCAAAAGCGCCTACCGGATCATCTGGCGGGATCATCGAGGGCTTCGAGATGGAGCGGAAGAGGTCCGGCGCTGCGTTCGTCCCAGCCAGGAACTGGATCTCCTTCTGTCCTTTCTGGAAGGGTCGAAACGGGGCATTCTGCGATAGCGGGCGTTCTCCCGCGACATCGGTCATGCCTCGGCAAGGGGGCGAGGAGATCCGTCAAGAATGCCTGAAGAACAGGAAAGCATCGGGGTCATTGCAGGAGGGGGCCCGTTTCCAGTTCTGGTGGCCAAGGCCGCCAAGGAGCAGGGATGCCGAGTCGTGGCCGTGGCTCACGACGGGGAAACGGATCCCGCGCTGGCGGATCACGTGGACGACATCGTCTGGATTCATCTCGGGCAGATGGGGCGCCTGATTCGCCACCTCCAGCAGTTCGGTGTAAACAAGGCCCTGATGGCCGGAACCATCGCCAAACGCCGCATGTTCGGCAACATTCGGCCGGACCTGAAGGGGCTCACCATGATGTCCCGCATGGCCATTTTTCATGACGACGGCATCCTGCGGGCCGTGAGCCGTGAGCTCCGTCAGAATGATATCCATGTCGTTTCATCGACCCTCTTTCTCCCGGACCTGATTGCCTCCCCCGGTGTGCTCACCCGGCGACGACCTACCAGAGAAGAGATGGCGGATGTGCGATTCGGGTGGCGGATGGCGAAGGAACTGGGCCGGTTGGACATCGGCCAGTGCCTCGTGGTTCGAAGGAAGACCGTTGTTGCGGTGGAGGCCATGGAGGGAACGGATGAGACCATCCGTCGAGGCGGGGCCATCGCTCGGCAGAAAGCCGTTGTGGTCAAGGTGAGCAAGCCCGACCAGGATCTGCGCTTTGATGTCCCGTCCGTCGGCCTGGAGACCGTGCGGGTGATGGCGGAGGTCCGGGCGTCCGTGCTCGCGATAGAGGCGGGAAAGACCCTGCTCTTCGATAGAAACGAGATGCTGGCCTTTGCAGCCCGGGAAGGAATTTCAGTGATTTCCCTGGAGGAGGACGGGCTCGAGGTCCAGGAGAAAAAGGAAAAGAAGAAATCCCGGCAATGACTGAAGGGGAGGCTCCATTCTGTGAGGGCCGTTTGATTGCCATGAAGGAGAATGAGCTCAGGGTTGGGGTCGTCGGGGTAGGCCACCTCGGCCAGTACCACGTCCAGAAGTACGCCGCCCTGGACGAGGCGAATCTCGTGGGGGTTCTGGATACGGACCGGGCCAAGGCGAACGAAGTGGCCCGCCGCCACGGCACAAGGGCTTTCGAGGACCTCGATCAGCTGCTGGGCGATGTGGACGCGGTGAGCCTGGCGGTTCCCACGGAGCACCATTTTGAGCTGGGCTCCCATATCCTGGAACGGGGCGTCCACCTGCTCGTGGAAAAACCGATCACGTACAAGGTGGACCACGCACGCCGACTGGTGGACGAAGCTCGAAGCCGGGGGATTGTGCTCCAGGTGGGGCATGTAGAGCGTTTCAGCCCGCCCGTCCTTCGAATGCTTTCCCTGCTGAACCGGCCGGTGTTCATCGAAACCCACCGCATGAATCTCTTCACCATTCGAGGCACCGATGTGGACGTGGTCCTCGACCTCATGATTCACGATCTGGACATCATCCTGCATGCCGTCGATTCTCCGGTCCGGGAGTTGCACGCGGTGGGCATGCGGGTGCTCACCGAGACCACGGATATTGCGAACGCCCGAATCATCTTTGAAAACGGCACGGTGGCCAACCTGACCGCCAGCCGGGTATCCAACAAGACCCTTCGCAAGATTCGAACCTTCCAACCCGACGCATACCTCTCCGTGAACTGCGCCCGGCGGGACATCAGCATCACGCGACTCGACGGCGGGTCGGACAAGGACCTCGTCGAAGGGGCCGATGTGGTCACCCGAAAGCTCAGTTATCCGGACAGTGATCCCCTGGCCGACCAGATCGCCTCGTTCGTTCAGGCCGTGAGCAGCGGTTCCGAGCCCGTGGTCTCCGGAGAGGACGGTCTGAAAGCACTCGAGGTCGCATTACACATCATCGATCAGATTGAACAGGGGTGCAGGCATTTCAAAGGGCTCTGTTGAGACGGTACGTCCCGGACGGGTATTCCTGATCGCCGGGGAAGCATCGGCAGATCTTCACGGCGCAAACCTGGTCCGGGCCATTCGCGATCTGGATTCCGGCATCTCCTTTCGAGGAATCGGCGGTCCGCGGATGGCCGCAGCCGGGGTGGATATTTTCGTTTCCTCCTCGGATATGGCCGTAGTGGGCCTTACCGAGGTGCTGCCCCGTGCGGCTAGAATTCGAGGTGTTTCCCGGCGCCTCAAAAGCATCCTGAAAACCGACCCGCCCGACTTGCTGATCCTGATGGACTACCCGGAGTTCAACCTGTACATGGCCCGGCACGCGAGGCGGCTCGGAATCCCGGTGCTGTACTACATCAGCCCGCAGGTCTGGGCATGGCGGCGTGGACGCATTCGCAAGATTGCGAGAAGGGTGGACCGGATGGCGGTCATCCTCCCTTTCGAGGAACCCTTGTATCGGAGCACCGGGATGCCTGTGACGTATGTGGGGCATCCCTTGCTGGATGCGGTGCCCCTTGAAGGAGGCAGGGAGGCGGCGCTCGAGGAGCTGGGAATCAGGAATGAAGGGCCCGTTCTGGGAATCTTGCCAGGTAGCCGGAACGAGGAAGTGGACAACCTGCTGCCTGCGATGCTTCGAGCCGCGGAGATCCTTCAGGGCGTTTATCCGGGGCTCTGCTGCGTGCTTCCCGTCGCATCCACGGTTTCTTTCGACCGGATCGCCTCGCGGGTTCGTGAGACCTCCGTGCAGGTGATTCTCTGGCACAAGGACATGCACCGGGTGCTGCCGGGCTGTGACGTCGCCCTGGTCGCATCGGGGACAGCGACACTGGAGACCGCTATTCATGGGGTTCCCATGATCATCACCTATCGGGTGTCTCCACTGTCCTACTGGATCGGGAGGACCGTCGTGCGAGTGCCTTTTATCGGCCTTGTGAACCTGGTGGCGGGCCGCGACATCGTTCCCGAGGTGATTCAGGACGAGGTCACCCCTTTTCGCCTGGCGCGCGAGGCCGCTCGCCTCCTGGCGGATAGCCACGCCCGGAAAAATATGGTAAAAGATCTTCGAGAAGTGAAGGCGCAGCTGGGCAGCCGCGGCGCCTCCGAGAAGACCGCAGCCATCGCTTTGAAGATGATGGGCCGCTGACACGACACCGTTTTTGAGGGGCGTACGAGTCCTCACCCCACCCAAAGGGCCTGAACATGGCCAGAAGCATACTCATCGTAGACGACGAGGAGAGCATTCTCCAGTCGTTGGACGGGATCCTCACGGACGAAGGGTTTGAGATCCAGCGAGCAATGAACGGCGTCGCCGCCCTCGGGAAGATCGAGGAGGAGATTCCGGACCTCGTGCTCCTGGATATCTGGATGCCCGAGATGGATGGCATTGAGACCCTCGTCAGGATCAAGGAAACGTATCCAAGCCTCCAGGTGGTGATGATGTCCGGGCACGGAACCATCGAGACGGCGGTCAAGGCGACCAAGCTTGGTGCGTATGACTTCATTGAAAAGCCCCTGTCCCTTGAAAAGGTCCTTCTCACCATTCACAACGCGCTCGAGTACTACCGGCTGGAAGAAGAGATCAACCTCCTGAAGGAAAAAGAAAAGGGGCGTCACCGCATCACCGGCAGCAGCAGGGCGGTGTGCGACCTGAAGGACCAGATACGCGTCGTGGCCCCGACGAACGCCTGGGTGCTCATCTCCGGTGAAAACGGCACGGGAAAGGAGCTCGTGGCGCACACCATTCACCGGAAGAGCAAACGGAGTCATAAGCCCATGGTAGAGGTGAACTGCGCGGCCATCCCGGAGGAGCTCATCGAAAGCGAGCTTTTCGGTCATGAGAAAGGGGCCTTTACCGGGGCGGGGGCCATGAAGCGGGGCAAGTTCGATCAGGCCCACGAGGCGACCCTCTTCCTGGACGAGATCGGGGACATGAGCCTCAAGGCCCAGTCCAAGACCCTGCGGATCCTTCAGGAGCAGAAGTTCGAGAGGGTGGGTGGGTCCAAGACGATTCACGTGGATGTCCGCGTCATCGCGGCGACGAACAAGGATCTGGATGCCGAGATCGAAAAAGGCACCTTCCGGGAGGACCTCTACTTCCGCCTGAACGTCATCCCTATTCGAGTCCCCCCCCTCCGCGAGCGCGTGGAAGACATCCCGGCTCTTATCGACGAGTTCACCTATGAGATCTCCATGAGCACGAACCTCCCGCTGAAGCATTTCACGGAAGGGGCTATAGGGCTCTTGAAGCAGTATCACTGGCCCGGAAATGTGCGTGAGTTGAAGAACCTGGTGGAAAGGCTGGTGATCATGACCGCGTCCGAGGAGATCCGGGCCGCCGACATTCCCTCACCCTTCAATGAAACCCAGGGGCTTGATCAGGATTTCGAGTCGTCCCTTGGGGCTTTCGACACGTACAAGGAGGCCAAGACCGAGTTCGAAAAGGCCTTCATCGAGCGGAAGCTCCAGGAGTTCAACGGGAATGTGTCCCAGACCGCCGAGGCGATCGGCATCGAGCGAAGCAATCTCCATAAGAAAATCAAGGCTTACGGGCTCGACAAGGCGCGTTGAGACTCGGTCACGGCCGCCTCGATTCTTGCCCACACCTCCTCCCGGCCTTCCCGGCTTTTCGCGGAAAACGCGACCGGCCGCCGCCCAATCAGGCCGTTGAGTTCCTTGGCAATGCGGTTTGCGCGTTCTTTCCTGCGGGAACGGGAAAGCTTGTCTATCTTGGTCAGGACGAGGATGGGCGGGATTCCGAACGCGCTCAACCAGTTCAGGAGATCCCGGTCGCCTTGGGATACGTCCCTTCGAATGTCCAGGATGACCACGACCCCGCACAGGGTCTTCCGCTCCCTGAGGTAGGTTTCCACCATGGGACGCCAGGCCGCCTGGACGCTGGGAGGCACGCGGGCGAACCCGTACCCCGGAAGGTCCACGAGGTAGAGACGTTCGGCCAGAGCGAAAAAGTTGATGGCCTGAGTCCTCCCGGGCTGAGAGCCGGTTCTGGCCAGGTTGCGTCGGTTGACGAGAACGTTGAGGAGGGAGGACTTCCCCACGTTTGAGCGACCTGCAAACGCGATTTCCGGACGATCTGCAGGAGGATACTGGCTCGACTGGTAGGCGCTTTTGACAAACGAGACGTTCATTCTTCCTCAAACGAGATCCCGGCCCCGCTCCCTTTGGGGAGGAAGCCGGGGCCTGATCCCTTTTCCGTTCATCGGTCCCGAAGAAACCCCTCGATGCGATTCAGACCTTCCTGGATGTTCTCCAGGGAGTTTGCGTAGCTGAACCGAAGGTACCCCTCGGCGTTGGCACCGAAATCGATCCCCGGGCTGACGCCCACCCCCGCCTTTTCCAGGATCTCAAACGCCAGATCGTACGACGATTCCGCCAGGTGCTTGGCGTTGACCAGGATGTAGAATGCCCCGGCCGGTTCCACGGGGAGGCCGAAGCCGAGGTCACGCAGTCGAGCGACCATGAAGGTTCTGCGCTTGTCGTACGTCGCGCGCATGCGTTCCACATCCGGCCCCGCTTCCGCAAGGGCGGTCACGCCGGCCCACTGACTGACACTCCCCGCCGAGATGAAAAGGTTCTGCTGTATTTTCTGAAGGGCCCGGACGGATTCGGGGGGCGCAATGACATAGCCCAGCCTCCAGCCCGTCATGGCAAAGGCTTTGGAAAACCCGTTCAGCACGAACGCCTCGTTCGTGAACTCAAGGATCGTGTGCTCCTTTTCCCCGTAGACCAGACCGTGGTAAATCTCGTCCGCAATGATGGGGAGGCCGAGTTCTGCGATGGCCTTCATTCGATGTGAGGAAAGGACGTTACCGGTCGGGTTGGCCGGGGAGTTGATCAGGACGGCCTGCGTTCGCTGCCCGATCCGTTTCTGGATCTCCTCGGGGCGGTACTGGAACCCCTCCTCCTCGTGGACGTCCACAAAAGCGGGGGCGGCTCCCAGGAACCGCGCAAAGTTCGGATAACAGGGGTAGTGCGGGTTGGAGATGATGACCTCGTCCCCTGGGTCGAGCAAGGTCGAGAAGACCATGAACAGGGCAGGGGAGGTCCCGGACGTCACAATGATTCGGCCTGGATCCACGTGCACCCCGTAGGTCTCCTCGTAATGGCGGCTGATGGCCTCCCGGAGCGGCAGAATGCCCAGGCTGTGCGTGTAATGGGTGTGACCGTCGCGAATGGCCTTCTCGGCGGCCCGGCAGATGCAGTCGGGCGTGGGGAAGTCCGGTTCGCCGATTTCCAGGTGAATGATGTTTCTTCCGGACCGTTCCAGTTCATGGGCCCGCTCGAGGACCTCCATGACGATGAACGGCGAGATGTGATCGGCCCTTTCCGTGAGGGGATGCATGATGGGACTCCCGTTCGAACGGTTTGTGTTTATTCCTTTTCACGGTCCATGGGATCGCGAAAACGGATTCACCACAGAAGGCACACTGAACAAGGAGGAAAATTTCAGGTTCCTAGATCACCTTGTTCAGCGGGTACTCGATGATCCCTTCGGCTCCGGCCTTCATGAGTTCCGGAATGAGGTCCCGGACCTTGCGGGACTCCACCACCGTCTCCACGCTGAGCCAGGGCTGGTGGTGGAGGGAGGCGACGGTCGGGGCATTCAGGCTCGGGAGGAGGGCGACTACGGCCTCGATACATTCCTCGGGGACGTTCATCTTGAGTCCCACCATGTTTTCCGCACGGAGCGCGCCTTTGAGGAGCAGGATGACCTGTCCGATCTTGTCCCGCTTCCACGGATCCTCATAGGAGGCCCGGTTGGCGATGAGCTGTGTATTGGACTGCATGAACTCGTGGATGATGTCAAGGCCGTGAGCCCGGATCGTGCTTCCGGTCTCGGTCACCTCGACAATGGCGTCCGCCAGTCCTGAGACCACCTTGGCCTCGGTGGCCCCCCACGAGAACTCAACCTTCACATCGATGTCCCTCTCCTGGAAGTAGCGGCGCGTGTAATTCACCAGCTCCGTAGCGATTTTTTTGCCCCGCAGGTCTTCCAGGGTTCGAATGGAGGAATTCCTGGGCACGGCCAGGACCCAGCGGGCCGGGTTCTGGCTGACCTTGCTGTAGATCAGGTCGTCGACCACGTGGACGTCCGATTCGTTTTCCTCGATCCAGTCCTTGCCCGTGAGGCCTGCGTCAATGGCTCCGCTTTCCACGTATCGCGACATCTCCTGAGCACGGCAGATGCTGCACTCGATGGTTTCATCGTTGATGTCGGGAAAATAGCTGCGCCCGTTGACGTTGATCCGCCAACCGGATTTTTCAAAGAGATGAATGGTGGCCTTTTGAAGGCTACCTTTGGGAATGCCGAACTTCAATTTCTTCATTTTCCATACACCTTTTCAGGATCGAATTTCCGCTCCCCGACCACGGTGACGTGGCCGTCCGCTTCGACTTTCTGATGAAAGCAGCTTTCATAGCCTTTGTGGCAGGCCGCCCCGCCCACCTGCTCGACCCGGAACAGGACCGTGTCGTTGTCGCAGTCCGCATAAATTTCCCGAATCTTCTGCACGTTTCCGGAGGTCCCTCCCTTATGCCAAAGCTCCCGGCGGGAGCGGCTCCAGAAGTGCGCTTCCCCGGTTTCGAGGGTTTTCCCCCAAGACTCGGCGTTGATGTAGGCGAGCATGAGGACGCGCCCGGTTTCGTGGTCCTGAACGATGGCGGGGAGCAGCCCGTCTCCCTTGGCAAAGTCGAGTTGAATCATGAGTTGCCTTCCTTACATGGGATAGATTATTTGAAACCGTTTCTCTCTCGCCAAGTCGCGGAGGCGCGAAGAAATAGACGGCGTTTCGGATGGAACCTAGCAAAATTCCGGCGGAAAAGAAAGACCCTTCTCACCGCTCAGCTGGCCGCAGGCGGCGGAAATGTCCTGCCCCTTGCTCTTTCGGATGATGGCCGTGTAGTGGTGGCGGATGAGGAACTCCTGAAAGGCTTGAATGCGGTCAGGCAGAGACGGGGCGAATTCCACGGACGGGTGTGGGTTCAGGGGGATCAGGTTGACCTTGGCGCGGACCCCCGCAAGGAGGCGCACGAGGTTGCGGGCGTCCTCGGGGCGGTCGTTGACCTCGTGGATCAGGATATATTCGAAGGTGATCATGCGGCGGTTGGGCAGGGGAAAGGCGCGACAGGCCGCCATAAGCGCCTTCAGCGGGTACTGCCGGTTGATGGGCATCAGGCGGGATCGCGTGCTGTCGTCTGCGGCATTCAGGCTCACGGCCAGGTTGACGCTCGCCTCCTGCCCCAGCTGAAGCATCCTGGGGACCAGGCCGCAAGTGGAGAGGGTGACTTTGCGGTGCGAGAAATTCAGGGCGTCATCGGACGTGATGTTGGCCATCGCGCGCAACACGGCCTCGTAGTTGGCCAGGGGCTCGCCCATCCCCATGAAGACGATATTCGTGAGCCGATCCGGTTGGGCCATGGACCGTCGGACCTGGACCACCTGGTCCACGATTTCCGAGGCGGTCAGGTCGCGTTTCAGGCCGCCCTGCCCGGTGACACAGAAACGGCATCCCATGGCGCACCCGGCCTGGGAGGAGATGCAGAGAGTGAAATGATCCCGTTCAGGGATGAGCACGGATTCGATTCCTAACCCGTCGGAAAGGAGGAACAGGCTTTTTTCGGTGCCGTCCCCGGAGGTCTGCGTGGTGACTCGTTCCAGCACGTCCACCCGCGCCGTGTGATCGAGCCGTTCCCGGAGTTCCTTGGAAAGGCTTGTCATCTCTTCGAACGAAGAGGCCGATCGCTTGAACAGCCACTGCCGGAGCTGGCGGCCGCGATAGGCCGGAAGGCCCTGGGATTCGCACCATCGCTCGGTTTCAGGACCGGTGAGGCCCTTGAGATCGCCGGTTTTCCTGGATTTCAACCCACCGTTTACTGGATCTTGGGCCAAGGAGGGGGATGGGTCCCCTTCCGGGTTCAGAGGGGGATTCATGGGGCGTCCTGGTTGCCGCAGGATCTTCGGGCGAGAGCGGAGGGGTTGTCGCACATGGTCCGGAGCTTGGCGAGCTCCCAGACGTAGTCGTAAAGGTGGAGCCCTTTGCTCGACGCGATGATCTCCCCGTCCTCCACACCGATGCTCGAGGCCATGTACTCCTTGAGAAGTTGAATCGCCCCCAGGTTGGCGGGAAACCCGTTCCAGAGATCCCAGGATCGAAAGTACACCATAAAGTGCAGGCGATGATCCTGGATACGCGTGTCAATGCCCCGCAGGCAGGGCGGGTCCTTCAGAAAAATCGCTTCCGGATTTCCCACGGACATGTAGGCCTGGTTCGTTCCGAAGCCGTCCTCCCGATACATGCGGATGACCTCGGCGATCTGGGGTTCCAGGTACCATCCGTATGTGTAGTCTTCGCCGGGCTGCTTCACCGATGTCATGAGATATGGAAGGTACTCCTCCAGGTAGCCGTCGGCCACCGGGTTCGGTATGCCCAGGGAGGGCGGGATGTCCGGAAGGAGCGGGCGGACGGCAGGGTATCGGATGTGAATGGTGACGTAGTCGAACTCCAGGCGTTTCTGGCCCTCGTAGCTGCCCCTGTCGATAGTGTACTCCCGGCCCGTTTCAAGAAGCCGGTACACGCACTGGAACCAGGCATCCGGGAGGTCTCTGGCTTCCACGAATTCGAGCCTCATGTCCCCTCCTTCCAGGTGATTCGGGCGCGTGGTCACGCGCTCGCTTCGCTTTTCCGGGGCGTGCTGGAACTCGTACGCCCCGAAAGCACGCTGAAGGAGCCTCACTGTAGCTATTCCCGAATGGCTCTGTCAATGGCCAAGTCCGGGACGTCGCCATCTTCTTCCTTCACGTCTCTTGCCGTTTTCAGGATCAGGCATCCAGGAGGGTTCGAACCTTGCGGGAGAGTTCGCGGAGATCGAACGGCTTTTGAATGAATCCGTCGCAGCCGACTTCCAGAATTTTCCTGGCCTCGTCGTTGAGGCTGTACCCGCTGGAGAGGAGTGTTCGCGTCTGGGGATCCGTGGCCTGGATCTTCTCGAAGAGCTCATGACCGCTCATTTCAGGCATGATCATGTCAAAGATGACCAGATCGATGATGTCGTGATCGCGTTGATAGATCTCCAGCGCCTCATGCCCGTTTTGCGCTTCGACGACCTGATATCCGAGTTGGCGCAGCATGTGCCCTGCCACTTCGAGCACGATACCCTCATCGTCCACGATCAGGATTCTCTCTGTGCCGTGAAGGGCCTTTTGGGGGTCCTTCGAGTCAGCGGGCACAACCTCACGGGACGCAGGTAGAAAAATGAGGAAGGTGGCCCCTTGATCGGGCTTCGATTCCACATCGATGTATCCCCCGTGGGCCTTGACAATGCCGTACACCGAGGAGAGTCCCAGGCCGGTGCCGTTCACCAGACCCTTGGTCGTGAAGAAGGGCTCGAAAATGCGCTCCTGTGTTTCACGGCTCATGCCGATTCCCGTGTCCGTTACGGACAGGAGCACATAGGGCCCGGGTTTGGGTGTGTAGGGCTTTCCCTCCATCATGTGAGGCGAGGCGTTTCGGGCTCGAAGGGTAATTTC
>JASFQI010000148.1:0-11099 GCA_050115555.1 Desulfobacteraceae bacterium | reverse complement strand
CGCCGAGATCCTTGCCATGGAGGCCTCGGGCGCTTCCACACCAGCCGGGATTCGTGGACTTCCGCCTCTTTCGGAAGAGAGTACATGGGAACAGGCCGCCCGTTCGGATAGAGAAAGGGGCTACTACCGAAGCATGCGGCGACTGGCGCAGGCCCTCCTCGAGGACGGCGGGCCGGAGTCCCTGCTTCGCTCTTACAAGGTCAGGCCGAATCGAATGGCAGAAGCCCTTTTCGAGCAGGTGCCGGACGAGGGGGAGATGCTTCTCGCGCCCCTGGATCGAGCCGCTCACAGCACGGCCCGCACCCTTGCCGTCCTGTGGAGCCGATGGCTCGGGTGCGCCCTGCGTATCGCCACCCCGGAGGACCTGGAGGTCCGATTCCCCCAGGATGTGGTCACCTTCTTTCTGGGCACACGCGCGTCTGTCTCCCAGAAGCTCGGCCGGCTTCTCGAAGAAGCACCATCCCCGTGCTTCTACTGCGGTCCGGAGCTGCCCGAATCCCTGGCCGTCCTCCTGGATTCCTCCCTGGGTCACACCCTCTTGCGGCCGGATTTCAATGAGTGCATGGAGGAGGCCCTGTACGCCAGCCTCATGCTCCTCTTCTCTTCGGTGTGGCGACGTAAAAACTCTGATCGGGCCGACATTCTGGAGCGGCACATCCGGCAGTGCGGTAGCGCCATCCACACCGTTCTCAACACCCGGGCCCTTCGAGAATCCGTGAGCGAAGCCGCACAGGACAATCGAACCTATGCCACAGCGTTTTTTATCGGACCTCCCGGCGGGACAGGCCCCTCCTGGGTTCATCGTTTCGACGGCTGCCCTTCCCTTGCCATGGGGTCCTACCTGTTCGGGGAAAGCGTCCACGGCCCCCTTGTGACCGTTGACTCCCGTGTGGGCCAGAAGTTCGTCCGCCTTGAAGCTCGAAAACGGATGGTGAGCTCTTACGGCGAGAAACAGGTATCGTCCTGGGAATCCCGCTTTCTTGAAGGCGAAACCGCGGACGCCTTTCTCGCCCGTCCACCCAGGGACGTACCTCTGATCCCGAAGAGCCCCTTTTACGCTGAGGGGAGCTGGTACCTCCCGATCCTCCGCCCCGATTACGACACGGAAAGCGACAACCTGATCATCCTTGACGCCACGAGCGACAGATACCTGGGACCGATCCTGGATGAAATGGCCACCTTCGGGTGTCGCCATGCCCGCATACTGCTCCTGAGCCAGGAAGCGCTCGAGGCGAGGCCCGAGCGTAGAAATCTCTACCGATATCCCATCAGCCACGTGCTTCGACTGCCGTCGATCCCGACCGAGGAAGAGGCCGCCCCCATGACGGATCTCGCCCTCCCCCTGGTTCTGAACCTGCTTTCCGTGGCTATGGCCGCAGAGATGGAAAACCGGAGGCTGTCATGAAGGTCATGGTGTATCAAACCGCGCCGAAGCTGCTGAACCTGAAAGCCAACCTTGAGGACGTGATCGAGAAAATCCGGGCAGGCAGGGACGTCGACGCTCACTTGATCGTGTTCCCCGAACTCGCCCTCACCGGATACTTCGTGGGACAGCGGTACCACGAGGTCGCTCTTCGTCTGGACTCCAGGGAGATCCGTACCCTGGCTGAAGCCACAAGGGGGACCGCGGCCGTGGTGGGCTTTATCGAAGAATCTCCTTCCATGAACTTCTACAACTCAGCACTCGTAGCTGTGGACGGGGTTGTCCAGTTCGCCTACCGCAAGTTAAACCTGCCCAACTACGGTGTGTTCGAGGAGCGTAAATTCTTCTCCTCCGGCAAGCAGGTTCCCGTGCTCAAGCTTCAAGAGTACTCCGTGGCGGTGTTGATCTGTAATGACCTCTGGCATCCTTCCCTTCCCTACCTTGCGGTGTGCCAGAAAGCGGACATGTTCGTCACGATCTTCAACTCGTCCCAGGGATCCATGGGCACGGAGTTCTCGAACATCGAAAGCTGGGGAATCATCAACAAGTTCTACTCCCGCATCTTCGGAATTTACAACCTTTGTGCCAACCGTGTGGGCGAGGAAAGCCTCATGGAAAGGCGACAGGAGGGAGATCACGATGGGGGTACAGAAATCTCCGGAGGAGACGTTTCGTCACCCCACTGCCACGGCCAGGTCTACCGTTTCTGGGGAGGAAGCGAGATCATCAACCCCTTCGGCCAGCCCATCGTCAAGGCGGCCTTGTACCAGCCTGACATGATCTCCGCAACCCTTTCCAGGGACATCCTTCGACGGAAGAAAATCCTGCTCCCCTACCTTCGAAACGACGATCCCTACTTCACCCACCGCGAGCTCGGTCGTATTCTTTACCGAGCGCCCACGACTCCCCTGCCGCCTGACGACCCTGAACGATGAGGCGGTCTACTCTGCAATCCCCTCCCTGAGCGCTTTGTTGGAAGGAACCGGCACAGGCATGCAGTGATCCTTTACCGGATCGTACATCAGGCGATAGGACATGCCTCGATTACCTTCCTCCTCCATCTGATCCCAGCCCCGCACGAAGTACGGACAAGCGTCATTGAAGCAAATGTACATGAAGTCGTTGTCCCAGGTCTGACAAAAAGGGTTTTCCGGGACCATCCATTTGCTGAGCTTCTCTCCGCAGTGAGGGCACGCCAGAGTGTCTTTGATCTGCTTCCGCCTGCGTGCCACGTCCTCTTTCTTCGGTTCGTCATAAAAAATCGGCGCAACCTTTCGGGAAGGCCGATCCGGATTTCCGCCCTGCTTCTCGGCATACACCGCGTAGATCGGGTCGCTCGGGATCCCCATAAAGGCATACTTGTCGTCCCGGGGCCGAGGTTTTCCCATGGATACGAACTCCTGCGGGGCCTCAAAACCTCCAGCGGCCTGAAAGAACTCGTTCACGAGGATGAGCCGCTCCGATTCCGCTGCATCCTTCCACACCTTGACCGCCTTTGGCGGGAACATCCGGTTAGAGAACACCACCAGGAAAAGCCCCCCCGGCTTCAAAATCCGGTGCACCTCCTGAAATAGGGCAATGGGCTGGGTCATGTAGTCCACGGACACGGTGTTGATCACCGCGTCGAACGAATCGTCCGGGAATGGCAACGAAGGGTCCCGGTTCACATCGTGTATCACGGCCTCGCTCAAGGCAGGGTTGGCATCCATCTCATTTCGGTTCAGGCCCAGCCCAACCACGCGGCTCGGCTGCACGGTACTCGGGATGTGGGAATCCCACCCCGCCATCAGATCCAGAATGGCTGGATTCTTCTCCACAATGAGGTTTCCGATAATGTGTTCCACTGTGTCCAGGGCGGTTCGGTCGAGGTGCTGAACAAATCGGTCCCGTTCATAGAACCGCGTATCGTCCGTCTCATCATTTCTCGAAAATGCGTTCGGTGCGAAAATCGGGCTGTTCGGATCCACCAGGCTCGTCGTATCGTTTCTTTTGGCTTCCATTCGTTTCCCTCCATGAAAAAAAGCCGGGTGCATAATGCAGCAACCCGGCTCGTGTCCCCATTTCTGGGCAGGTTCGCGTCGTTTCGAACTCACCTCTTAGCGTCACATCGGCTGGTCCAAAGGAACGTTTCCGATCGCAGCGCCTTGATGGCTAAATGGGCTCCCTATCCTCTGCCTACTGAATGGAGGAAACCCGGCGCCATGGTTTTTAATGTAAACACCGCCCAGGGGGTGTCAAGTCCTGAAATTCCTGGTCCCATGCGAAGAGCGCAAGCCTTTTCAAACCCTTCCACCCACACCTCCACCTACGCATGCTTTTGGCCGCGGCGAGGGCCCTGGGAATGCTCTCCTTCCGGCGCGATCCAGGGTTCGGATGCGCTCCCATGGGGCCGCCCTGAGCGGAAACCGGGGGCATTCGTATACCCCTGTCCCCCTTTCGGGGAGTTGCACCACGGAGGCTTCGACTCTCCCCGCGTTAGACAGGATCCAACGACTGAGACCCTGCGCATCGCGTCGATGTCCGGTCTCCGGGATCGCTTCTCCACGAGAGATCCCCAAGCCCCGCGCCCCACGGAACTAGGTTCCCCATCGGGGTCCGCAAAACCGAGGTACCCCTACTCCCTGCACGTTCATGGCGCTTGAATTCTTCCGAGGTCAAAGCCAAAACGGCTCTGGCTCACTGCGGTTCTCCCGTGTGGCTCCAGGCGGAGGGGTGGGAGGAGGGATCGTGACATTGCGTGAAGGGCCTCGTCTTCGCCGGGCTTGTCCGTGGGGGACCCCCTGGCCATTCCCCGCCGGACGGGTGCAAGGATGAGATCAAAAACGTTGCGGGCGAAATCCCGTCCGTGAGCCGGAAAACTGCCCAAAGCCATGCCAGGCGGCACGAGTTGCACTTGCCCCTTGTGAGAGCCCCAGCGAAAAGGTATAAAATGAGCATGTCCTCTTCTCCTATTGGATGCTCAACACCCGTCATCCCATAAAAGGAGGTCCTCCCATGTCCCGATCCCCCGTCCTGGTCACCGGAGCCACCGGCTACGTAGGCGGACGCCTGGTTCCGCTGCTCCTGGAGCGAGGGCATCGGGTCCGCGTCGCAGGTCGGTCCCTGGATAAGCTCGCGGCACGATCCTGGTCCCGACACCCGGGGCTCGAAACGGTCCAGGCCGATATGCTCGACCCCCCTTCCTTGTCTCAGGCACTCGCAGGATGCCGGGCGGCTTTCTACCTGGTTCACTCCATGAACCCGAGCACCCGCGACTTTGCCGAAACCGATCGGCGTGCAGCCCGGAACATGGCCCGCGCCGCAACGGAAACCGGCCTGGGAAGAATCATTTACCTTGGAGGGCTGGGGGAGGAAGGAACGGACTTGAGCGAGCACCTCCGCTCCCGGCGCGAGGTGGCTGACATTCTGGGTTCCGGGCCTGTACCTGTGACGTTTCTTCGAGCCGCCGTCATCCTGGGATCAGGCAGTGCTTCCTTTGAAACCATCCGATACCTCACGGATCGCCTGCCGATCATGGTCACACCGCGCTGGGTGGATACGCCCTGCCAGCCTATTGCCATTCGAAACGTGCTCGGCTACCTCGCGGGCTGCCTGGAGAACGAACAAACCGCAGGAAACACCTTTGACATCGGGGGACCGGACATTCTCACCTACCGCCGCCTTATGGAGCTTTACGCCGAGGAAGCCGGCCTTCCACGCAGGCGCATCCTTCCGGTTCCTCTGCTCACACCCGGCCTGAGCGCCCGGTGGATCCACCTCATCACGCCGGTCCCGGCTTCGCTTGCACGCCCCCTCGTGGAGGGGCTGCGGACACCGGTCGTGTGCCGGGACCACCGGATTCGGGAGCTGGTCCCTCAGGACCTCCTGACCTGCCGCGAGGCCATCCGAAGGGCGCTGGAGCGTGTCAGGAGGGAGCATGTGGAGACTTGCTGGTACGATGCCGGCACGCCTCAGCCCCCCGAATGGCTCCAGTGCGGGGACGCGCCCTATGCCGGGGGAACGGTCCTGGAATATGGATACCGCACCGTGCTTCGCGGCGCCCCCGAAGACGTCTGGCCCGTTCTGGAACAAATCGTCGGCCGAACCGGTTGGTACTATGCCCAGTTCCTGTGGCGGGTGCGGGGCCTGCTGGACCGCCTTTTCGGAGGGATCGGCCTTCGACGAGGACGGCGCGACTCGAAGCGGCTTGCCGTGGGCGACGCTTTGGATTTCTGGCGGGTCCTGGAGGCGTGCAGCCCGACGCGTCTGGTGCTTCTGGCCGAGATGAAAATGCCCGGAGAAGCCGTGCTGGAGTTCCGCCTTCACGAACTGCCCCACGGCCGCACCGAGCTGATTCAGCGGGCCCGGTTTCTTCCACGCGGTCTTTTCGGCCTGCTCTACTGGTACATGCTCGCCCCGGTTCACGAGATCCTCTACCGGGGCATGCTGGACCGGCTTGCCGCATACACAGGCAAAGAGGTTCTCGAGAAGGCTGAACGTTTCGCACCCGGCCGGTCCTTTGTCTGCGAAATCAGCCCGGCCCGCTGGAACTCACCGTGAACCGCTTTTTATCGAAGAACACCATGGGAGGAAAAAGAAAATGGACCTCAAGGCCTACTTCGAAGAAAAACGAGGCCTGGGCGTGCTGGCCACGGCCGACGCAAAAGGCCCTGTAGACGCAGCCGTGTACTCGCGGCCTCACGTCCTCGAGGCGGACCAAGTGGCCTTCATTATGCCGGACCGCCTTACCCATCAAAACCTGCAATCCAATCCCCACGCCGCCTATCTTTTTCGGGAAGACGGGCACGGATACAAGGGCGTCCGTCTCTTCCTGACCCGGCTTCGGGAGGAGCAGAACAGCGATCTGCTTCAGTCCCTGCGCCGCGGCCCCTATGCCGGAGAAAAGGGGACCGACGAGGACCCGAGGTTTCTGGTCATCTTTCGCGTGGACCGCGTCCTTCCCTTGATCGGATCGGGCTCGCCGGAGGAAGGGTAAGAGGAACGCTATAAGGCCTCAGCATCGCTCAGACGCCCAGGGATTCCCCACGCCTCCATCAGGCGTGCTGTAGCCGGTGGAACGAGGTCTTTCCAAGGATCCCCGGCAGCCATTCGCTGCCGGACCTCGTGCCCGCGGATCCCCTTTTCCTCCAGTGGGCGCTCCCAGAGAACCTCGACCTGAAGGCCGAGCGCCTCGAAGCGTTCCTGTTTTCTTCGACCCCACTGGTCGTAAATGGTCAGGAAAAAGACCGCGTCCATGGGTACGTAGTAGGGGTAGAGCCGGGGAAAGTTGATCGGGAAGGGAACGATGGTGAAGTTCTCAAGATCCACGTCGGCCTCGAGGAGCACCTCCCGGACCATGACGTGTCGCTCGAAGTAGGTGAGGGGATTGGCCGAACTGGAGCTACGCTCGGGATCCGCAGGATCTTCGCCGGTGAGGGTCGGGTCCGGATTGGTGATTCCCACCACCAGATGGCGGCACCGCGCCTTACCTGCGAGGAGATAGACGAGATGGTCCTTGTGAAGGACCTGGAAACGACCGTGGATCACACCGGTATCGATCATCGGGGTTCACCTGTGACGACTTCGTGCGTGCTTGCTTGTTCGGGATCGAAATCGCTATCGGGATCGAAATCGATTTTGTGGACTGAGCATCGCGGACATGCGGGTCAAACATGTTCAATCGAAGGAAGGTTAACGCTTTTTTTGTGGCCGAGTACCGCCGTTTTTTCGACTTCGATAGCGATCCCGATTTCGATATGGATGACCCCACCCCGCATTTTCTGTTTATCGATATGAAATGAGAACCTAATGCTTGCCTAAGTAAAAGCTGTCGATTGAAAAAACACAACGCTATTTTCCAACAATCCGGTCCTTCCTGTCAAAACAAACGCCTATCCGTGGTTCAGGGCCCTCTTGACGGCGATCCCGATGGTCTCCAGGGTGTAGGGCTTTTTCACATACTCTCCAGCCCCCATGCGCTGGGCCTCCTTCACTCGATCGCTTTCCGCAAAACCGCTCGCAATGACCGCCTTCATGCCTTGCCGGAACCTGGACACCGCGCGGTAGGTGTCCAGACCGTCCATGCCTGGATCCATGATCATGTCGAGCACGATCACATCCGCCGAATTCTCCCGAAGGTAGGCCACGGCCTCCTCGCCGCTGGACACGGCGTTTACACGATAGTTCAGCCTCCGGAGCATGCCTGATGCAATTTCCCGCTGCTCCCGAACGTCGTCCACGATGAGCACGGACTCTCCGCTTCCCATGTAGTCTTCCAGCGGAACGATCATCCGGTGATCCGCAAGGCGCTCTCGGGTCATGGGAAAGTTGAGCTCAAAGGTCGTTCCCCCGCCCTCGCTGCTCATCACGTCGATGTACCCCTCGTGATCCTGAACCGTCCCCCACACCACCGCCATGCCGAGGCCTGTCCCGCTTCTCCCCATCACCTTCTTCGTGTAAAACGGCTCAAAGATTCGATCCAGATCCTGCTGCGCAATGCCTGCGCCTTGATCCTTGACCCCGAGAACCACGTACTCGCCCTCGCACACGTGATCATAGCCACGAATCGACCGGTCCACATAACGGTTCTCCGTGTAAACGAAGACACGCCCGCCATCGGGCTGGGCCTCCACAGCGTTGGAAACCAGATTCATCAATGTCTTCCGCAGGTGCAAAGGAGAGCCCTGCATGTTGAACAGATCTTCACTCAACGAGATCTCGATCTGAACGTTTGAATGGTAACTCAGAAGCTTCCGGTATTCCGGGGAGGCGGTGTAGTTCCGCACCACATTGTTCAGATCCAACACCTCCGTGTGTGTCACACCCCGGCGGGCCAGGGTGAGGAGATCCTGAACAATAGCCGCCGCCTTCTGGCCCGAGTCCTGTATCGTCTGAATGGGTTTTCGAAAAGCGCTTTCCTCGGGAAGGTCCATGAGGAGCAGGTCGGGGTAACTGACAATTCCGGAAAGCACGTTGTTCAAATCGTGTGCGACTCCGCCGGCCAGAAGACCCAGCGCCTCCATCTTCTGGGACCGGGCCAGCCTTTCCTCCAGGGCCCGATTCTCTTGCTCGGTCTGCCTGCGCTCGTTGATCTCCTGCTGGAGCTGCCGGTTGCTCTTCAGGAGTTCGGCGGTCCGAGCCTGGACGATATCCTCCAGGCGGGTGTTCAGCGTTTCCAGCTCGCGGTTTGATTCCTCAAGGCGTAGTGCGTAGGCGTCCTTTATCTGAATCGCATCCGTGAGAGCGATGTGCTGCTCTTTCAACCTTCCGGACATCTGGTTGAAGTCGTTTGCGATCTCCCCGATCTCATCCCTGGAGACAAGCGACACATGCTCTCCCAGGCGCCCCTCGCGGACCTTGCGAATGGCATCCCGAAGAATGGATGCAGGTCGGGTTACGGCCCGGGAGAGAAACCAGTTGAGAAAAAGCGTTACAATAACCAGCGTGAACAGGAGAAGTCCGCCGAAAAAAAACAGGGTCAGACGGGTCTCCCGCTCCATGTTGGAGAGGTCATAGTGCATCCGAACGTAGCCGACCTTTTCCCCGATGACCTGGATGACCGACGAGTACTCCGCAAAGGAACGGCCTCCCAGGCCCTTCTTTTGAAAAGAAGCTCCATTGTCCAGGCTCGCTCGCAAGGTCTCGGACAAAGGGCGTGTGATGGAGTGGTCCGTGGAGAGCAAAAGACTTCCTTCCAGATCATAGACGCTGAGGACCGCGACTCCCTCAATCTTTTGCATATCCTCAAGGGTCCGTCTCAAAGCGAGGTGCTGGCCCGCAAAGATCTCGTTCGCCAGTTCCTCCCGCTTCTGCTGGAACACGGTGTCTAAAAGCGCACGGATTTCTTCGAAACGTGCCTGCCTCCGGTTCAACTCAAACGGGGAAAGAAGCGTGCCAAAAAGGATGACAATGATCCCGCATGTCGCAAAAAGCGCAGCGTTGATTTTGAATCGGAGACCTCTTATTGCCATGGTTCCTCATTGCGGGCTGACAGACTTGATGAAAACGCTGTGATCCTTCTCGAACCGTAGGATGCTCATTTCCTTGTTCTCGGGATCTCCGTCGGCATCAAAGGAGATGGTCCCTGTGGCCCCGGAAAATCCCTTTGTTGCAGCCAGGGCCTTGCGAACGCAATCCCCCTGAGCGGACCCCGCGCGCTTGACGGCATGGGCAATGAGATGCAAGGCATCGTAGGTCAGGGGGATTCGCACGTCCACAATCCGCTCCCGACCGAATTGCTCCCGGTACACGTTATGGAGATGACGGTTTTTCGGGAACGGCAGGTCCGGATGATAGTGGGTGGAGTAGTAGGCCCCTTCCAAGACCTCTCCTGCGTACTCCCTCATGTTCTCTCCCCACCCGTCGCCCCCCAGGAACGTGGTTTTCACCCCGAGACTCACGGCCTGCTTGATCAGGAGCCCGCTGTCCCGGGCATACCCCGGAATGAACCAGACATCGGCCTGGAAGCTTTTGGCGCGTTCCAGCAGGCATTGAAAATTAACGGCCTTCCCCGTGTACTCCCCTTCCCACAGGACCTTGCCGCCTGCCGCTTCAAAGCCGGTTTTGAAATACCCGGCCAGGGTGATCGGGTACGTTTCGCTGATGTTCTTGAGCACCAGGGCGGTGCGGGCTTCCAGATCCTGGAAAGCGAAATGTGCCATCACCCTGCCCTGAAATGCATCACTGGAGCACACCCGAAAGACGTAGTCGCGGTTTCTCGTGATCTCCGGTTTCGTGGCCGTGGGTGTGATCATGGGAATGCGAGCGGCCTGTAGAACGGCAGCGGTCTGAAGGGCATGGGAACTCCAAAAGGGACCGATGACAGCGGTCGCTTCCAGCTCCTTCGCCCTTTGGGCCGCGTGCTTCGATCCGATGGGTGTGCTGCCATTGTCAATGAGGGTCATCTTCACGGGTCGCCCAAGCAGTCCGCCTGCTTCGTTGACCTCGTCCAAAGCCACTTGGGCCGCCCGAATTGCAGGACGGTTGTCCTCTGCGGCAATGCCCGTTCTTGCGAGAATCACCGCCATCATCACCGGCTCCCGGGCCTGCGTGAAAGGGGGCGGCCCCAGGACCGTCCAAAGGAACAGGACCATCAGGCCCAGAAGATGATGAATGCGCATTAAGTGAATTTGACGCACCTGGCTTCCCTTTCCATGCGGTTCGATGTTTCCAAATGCATACATCCTATTCCTCGAGCGGGGACACGCGCTTCAAATATCGGGACCCGCCTTTCGAAAGCGCCATGATGACCGCTTCCTTCACAGGATCCCCGAACCGATCGAACGAGAGAGACCCGGTCACGCCTTTGAATCCCTCGATCCGGGCCAGGGTCTTCTGAAGCGCCTCCGCATCCGTGGTACCTGCTCGTTCCAAAGCGTCCGCAATCAACATAACCGCGTCATACGCGAGCGCGGCAGCGGCCAGGACCGGCCCCTTTGACCTGCTTTTCTGCTGCTGGTACAGAGCCACGAACTCCCTGGACGCCTCCGTCCCCACCTCCTCGGACCAGTGAGTACAGAAGTATCCGGTTCCGAGCGATGGCCCCCCTAGATCAAAAAAACTCTTGGCCTCCCAACCGTCTCCGCCGAGAAAGGCACAATGCACCCCGACTTCTCGGGCCTTGCGAATGATGGCACCGCACTCGTCGTGCCCCGGCAGGAAGACAATCTCCGGGTCGGCTTCGCGAGCCCGAAGCACA
>JASFQI010000147.1:0-11139 GCA_050115555.1 Desulfobacteraceae bacterium | reverse complement strand
GCAGACCGACGGCATCGATCTCGTGATCAGCGACTGGAACATGCCCAACCGAAACGGCTTCGACCTGCTCGTGTGGGTGCGCGCCGACAAGCGGTATCACGATGTTCCCTTCATCATGGCCACGGGCCAGGGCGACATGAAGCAGGAAAAAAAGGCCGTGGACGCCGGCGTGAGCAGCTTCGTGGCCAAACCGTTCAACAAGGACGAGCTCATGGCCAAGATCGAGGAGGCCTTCGGGATCGCCCAGGAGGAAGAAGAGGCACCGACCGCGGAGGAGCGGGAATCGGCGCGAGCTGCATCCGGAAAGGTGACCCTGCGCGTGGCCCACATTCAGATCACGGATCACCTGGTGCTGGGCGTGCTCAAGCACCTCCTCGACAAGGGACAGTGGAAGGCCGAGACCTTTGAACTGGAGACCCGGTGCATGTCGGGCTGGAACCCGGTCCGTGACGCCCTGCGAAAGGGGACGGTGGATGCGGCCTGCATCCTGGCCCCCATTGCCATGGACCTGTTCGCCTTTGACACGCCCCTTCGCATGATTCTCCTGGCCCACAAGAACGGCAGCATCTTCGTGCGAAACCGGACGGGTGTCTACGAGGCGCCCTACCCGGATTTCTTTCGGGGAAAATCCTTTTTTATTCCCCACCAGATGTCCATTCACCACATTCTCTCGCACATCTTCTTCGACCGGATCGGCCTCTCGTCCGGCATGATCGGGGAGGGCTCGCCCGAGGTCACCTTCGAGGTCACCGCACCCATTAAGATGCCCGAGTTCCTCGAGAGCAATCCGCAGGCGTGCGGCTTCATGGTGGCCGAACCCCTGGGCACGAAGTCCATCGCAGCCGGCATTGCCGAGGGCCAGTTCCTGTCCAGCGAGATCTGGGACAATCACCCCTGCTGCGTGGTGACCATGAGGGACGACTTCATCGAGCCTTACACGGACGCGGTGTACGAGTTCACCCGCCTGCTCGTGGACGCCGGGCGCTTTATCGAGAGGAAGCCGGACACCGCGGCCGAGATCGCCGTACGCTTCCTGGACCCCGACGGGACCCTGGGTCTGAAGGTCCCCCTGCTCAAAAACGTGCTCACCGAGGACAAAGGCATTCGAACCGCAGACCTCTACCCGGAGATCAAGGACTTCGAATTCATGCAGGAGTACATGGTGGAGAAAATGGGAATCGGATCGCGTATCGACCTCTCCGCCTTCATCGAAACCAGGTTCGCAGACGCGGCCTGCACCGACCGTCACAATCACCACCTGCCGTCCCAGCGTCACGACACCGATCGGACGGTCCTGGAAATACTCGAGCGAAGCGGAGACGACCGAGGCAGCGGTTCCAAGTCCCTTCTGGACCTCGAAGGGAAGTACCTCACCTTCCAACTGGACGAACAGGAGTTCGGCATCGACATTCTCCAGGTCAAGGAGATTATCGGAATGATGCCCATTCGCTCCATGCCCCAGGCCCCCGAGTTCATTCGCGGCGTGGTGAACCTGCGGGGCGAGGTGATCCCGGTCATGGACCTGCGCCTTCGGTTCGGTCTGGAGGCGCGCCCCGACACGGACCGGACCTGCATCATTGTCCTGGATATACAAAACGGGAGCGGGAGCACCTGCATGGGCGTAATCGTGGATGCCGTTTCCGAGGTGAACGAGATGAAGGCAGCGGATATCGAGGGGGCAGGCACGCTCAGTGGATCCGTACGCACCAGCTACATTCTGGGCATGGCCAAGCAGGATGGCGAGGTCAAGATTCTCCTGGATATGGAGCGGGTGCTGGGCCGGGAGGAAAGGGTCGTGCTTCAGCAGGCCGCGGGCGCCTAGCCCATCGCGCCATGCCGGAGTCTCTCTATCGGCAGGGATATCGGAATATCCGGTAGACATCCCGCCACACCTTCGGGTACGATCGCACCTAAAAACAACACCCTGTCCTTCTGATCGTGGATCTTGTCCCGAATGATGGGGCTGGTGCAGGGTACCTGGTTGCTGCAATCCGGCAGCGATCCCATGGATTCTCGAACTTCCGGCCACCCTATGCATTCACCATGGAGACTTTTCCTGTGATGAAATTCAACAAAGTCGTATTTCTGGCTGTCAGTATCGTTTTTCTCTCGCTCCACGCCTCGAATGCTTTCTCAGAATCCCTCGAGGATGGTCTTCTTACACGGACAGAATCCCCTGCTGTGCTCAAGAACGGAACCGTGGTTCCCTGCAACAGCATCCTGTGGTTGACCAAAGCCGCCGATTTCCTCCAGTGCGATCAAGGTGGGACCTGTAAAGAAATCAAAATCGAGGATGTGAATCTCGAAAAAACCTTCGGGCCGGACATCGCCCGGGAATACGAGGCCTCCAAGACCCGGTTGGAAGACGCGTATGCCGAAGAAGAAAAGAAGAGGCAGGAAAACGTGGTCTCCTATGAAAACAGCCCCACGGACAGCACCGATGAAGGCCCACAAGCCCCTGTGCCCGCGCCTTCGAGCAAAGGAAAAGACAACGCAGGCGACAGCGACCTGAAGCCCGGGACCCAGCCGGAAAAAAAGAGGGAATACCGGGTCAAGCTCACACCGGAGAGGGAGAGGGAGCTGCGCGCCGAGCTCAAGAGATGCCAGGAACACCTGAAGAGGGTCCAATCCATGGACCATGATTCCATCCCCTATGCGGATCAGATCAAGTTGATGAAAAACGGTGCGGTCGATATGACGCCCGAGGAATTCTGGAAAAGGACGATGGATGGCATCGAAGGAAGGTGCAACCGGATCAAGCTGAGGCTGCAAGGGAAAATCGTTCAGGAACCTCGAAGCGTCAGGACATACTAGAGACGATTCCGACAGGAAAGCCATCCCTCCTGCCCCCTGTCGGCCTACTCAAGTAGAATGAGAGTAAAAACGTCGTTCCCCGTGAGCAGCCCCGGCACCGATCACTCGGCATAGGCGGCCAGTCCGAGCTCGCGGGCGTTCACCAGGCTCGGCACGGCCTGAGGAGAGCTCGACCCGAGAAAGACCGCGATGTCCTCCCCCTTCCACACGGGCCACCCCTGAAGCACACCGGCCACATTCCGTGCCGCAAGGATCGCCATGCCCTCCCGGGTCCACCGGGTGGCCGACCCGAGATGGGGGACGACCACCACGTTCGACAGGTCTTCGAGACCCGGTTTCATGGCAGGCTCGTCCTCGAACACGTCCAGGGCGGCCTTGAACGACGGGTGGGCTCGGCAGTGCTCCACCAGGACCTCCTCGTCGATCAAAGGGCCCCTTCCGGTGTTGACGAGGATGGCGTCCTCCTTCATTCTGCCCAGCCGCTTCCGGTCGATCAGGTGCAGAGTGGACGCTGTGAGGGCGGCGTGCAGGCTGACCACGTCCGCTTCCTCGAGCACCTCCTCCACGGATTCCGCCCTGCGGCAGGTCACCGTGGGCTCCCCGAGAGAGGCCAGAAAACGGCCGTAGGACGACACCCACCTCTCGAGCTCCTCCTTTGCATGTGGCGAGTAGTAGATCAGGCTCATCCTGTGGCCTTCCACCATCATCCGCGCATAGGCCGAGCCGATCCTGCCGGCCCCGATCACGCCGACGGTCCGGCGCCACAGGAGGTCGCCGAGGAGCAGGGACGGCATCCAGCCGTGAAAACGGCCCTCGCGCATGAACCGGTCGCCCTCCACCACCCGCCTGGCCGCGGCAAACGTCAGGGCCACGGCCATCTCCGCCGTGGTCTCCGTAAGCACGCCGGGCGTGTTTCCCACCGGAATGCGAAAACGGGTGGCGGCTTCCAGGTCCACGTTGTCGTAGCCCACGGCGTAGTTGCTGTAAACGCGCCCCCCTGCGCGATGCAGCGCCTCAAAGAGCCCCGCGTCCCAGGGCTCGGTCAGCTGCCCCACGACCCCGTGGCATTCCTCCCCCATGGCCTCCCCTATCTCTTCGGCATCCGGCGCAACGTCAAAGGTCCCGACCTCCACCCGGCATCCCGCCTTGCCCAGGATCTCCAGCCAGCGGGTTCCCGGAAGCCGCCGGGTCACCAGGACGCGGTTCGCTCCTTCGGGGTTGTGGATCTCCCATCCCTTCTCGCCCATTGTGAATCCTCCCAATGAACAGGTTTTGTCTTCGTCCCCCGTTCCCCCGGCTTGAGAAGCCGTGATGGACCTGGTATACGGAGAGAACGACCCTCGAAACTCCATCTTTACAGGCAAACGACCGAGAAACTCAAGGGGAACGGACCATGAAGGTCCCGGGCGGTATTTACCTCTGCCAGGTAAGCGACACGATCTCGTGCGGCGCCTGCTGCGGGCTTTACAATACCATGGACGCGTCATTCGAGACCCTGCACGCCAGGCTGGCCTCCCGCTCGGCTGCATTTGCCCGGGTGCAGAGGGAGCCGGGCGCCATTCAGGCCTTTGCCCTGGACGTTGCGGCCCGCGAGCCCTCGGAGCATCCCCTGCCCGGGTTTCACCACTGCCCGTTCGTAGGGCTGATCGGTCCCGAGCAGGCCCGGGTAGGCTGCCTCCTCCACCCCCTGGCCGAGGGGAACAACGGGGTGGATCTCCGAGGCCTGAGCCATTACGGCGGCATGGCCTGCAAGATCTGCTTCTGTCCCGCCCACCGGGTGCTCTCCGCGCGCTTTCGAGAGATCCTCCGGCAGACCGCTCCGGACTGGCACGCCTACGGTATCCTGATCACCGAGGCCCGCACCCTGGAGTGCCTGCTTCGAGCGGCCGAAGTCGTCCTTGGCACGCCGCTCACAGCGGAAGCGGTGACCGGGAGCGCAGAGCGGCTGGAAGGAATTCGGGCCGTCTACGACCTGGTCCTTTGCTGGCCCTTTCGCCGGCCCGGCTTTCCTCTGGGGACCTTCTTTCTCGGGGACGATCAGGTTCGGAAGGGGCCCGTAGATTATGCGTCAGCGGGCGGCTGCCCCTCCCGCTACGACAGGGTCCTTCGGGAGCTGGCCAGCGAGTTCCGTTCAAGCGACGAGCTCACCCGGGCCGAACACCTCGTGGAGGAGACCCTGGGACGGCTCGCAAGCGCCCTTGGGACGCGTGTCCGCGTGCAAGTGTAGGGGATGGTGTCGGTCAAGGTGTCTGCGTGACCTTCCTGTCTTTCACGGGTTCTCACGGCCTGAGCAGGATCTTCCCGGCCCCGGCCTTCGCTGCCAGGGCAAAGGCCGTCTCGCCCGAGCAAAGCGGGTGGACCGCTTCGATCAGGGGAAGGGGATCGACCTCTTCGGAGGCCAGGAGCTCCAGGGCCCGAGGAAAAGGGCCGCACCGAGACCCTACAAGGGTGATCTCGTTCACGACCACCCGGCCCAGGTCCACGGGCACCGCCTCTTGCCACGAGCTCTTCAGAACCAGGGTCCCGCCCGGCCGAAGCGCAGCCAGCGCCTGATGGAGCCCTTGCTCGGAGCCTGCCGCCTCCACGGCCACGTCCATGGACCCCACGGGCAGATCGCCTTCGCCAACCGATTCAATGCCTTCCCGTGCCAGCAGGTCGCGCTGCCGGGGGTGTCGCGCGGCCACCCTCAGGTCGCACCCGGTCCGGGCCAGGACCCGCGCTGTGAGCTGGCCCATCCTTCCGGCCCCCACCACCACGACGCGCGACCCCGGATCCACGCATACCTGCTCCGGAATCCGGCACGCCGCGGCCAGGGGCTCGGCAAACACGGCCGCTTCGTCCGGGATGCCCCGGGGCACGAGGTGAAGGTTTTCCTCAGGAAGGACAAGGAGCTCTGCAAAGGCGCCGTTCAGATGTCGAATGCCCAGAACGCGGCGCTCCCGGCAGTGGTTTCCCAACCCACGGGCACAGAGATCGCACCGGCCGCACGCCACATTGATCTCACCCGCCACCCGGTTGCCATTCAGGGAGGGGGTCCTGCGCGCCTCTACGACCTCACCCACGAACTCATGCCCGGGCACGCCTTCAAATCCCGCATACCCCTGAAGGAGCGCCAGGTCCGTGCCGCAAATCCCGGCCAGGCGAACGCGCACCAGGGCCTCACCGGGGCCTGGCTCAGGGCTGGGAAGATCCTCTCGAAAGCGCAGGGCGCCGTTCTCGATCCAGAGCCCCTGCATCACTCGTACACCTTCTCCTCCGGTGCGCCGGCCTCGGCAGCGTCCCCCTCGTAGTCCCTGGGATCGTTTTCCTTTGCCTTTTCGCGCTCCCGGTACCACTCGCTTGCCGTGATCGCGGTCATGACCTCGTTCGTGCCCGTCCAGATCGAGGCCAGCCTCAGGTCCCGGACGATGCGCTCCACGGGAAACACGTTCGTGTACCCGATACCGCCCATCACCTGCATGGCGTGGTGTGCCGCCTTCTGGCAGGACTCGGTGGCGAACTTCTTGGTCTCGGACACGAGCCTTCGAATGCGCCGGGGCTCCACGCCGGCGTCCACTGCGCGTGCCGTGGCATAGACAAAGGCCCGGGCCGCATCGAGCGCCGTGGCGGCCTCGGCCACCTGAAAGCTCACGCCCTGGAAATTCTGAATGGGCTGCCCGAACGCCTTTCGCCTCGTGGTGTAACCCGTGGCAATGTCGAGCGCGGGCCGTGCCGCGCCGACGGTCATGGCAGCCGTTCCCAGCCGCTCTGGGATCATCATCGTGTTGAAGACGGCGTACGCACCGTTCACCTCCCCCACCACGTTCTCCCGGGGCACGCGCACGTCCTGGAACACTACGCGGCCCGCCCCGCCCCCGCGGCACCCCATGAGGCCGTAGAGGTAATCCGTGCTCACCCCGGGACCCCGGTCCACGACGAAACAGGTGAGGGCCCGGTGGGGCTTGGCGTCCGGGTCCGTGCGGGCGTAGACCAGGAAGAAGTCCGCACCCTCGGCCCCCACGATGAACCGCTTCTGCCCGGTGAGCAGGAAGTGATCTCCCCTGTCCACGGCCCGGGTCGTGGTGCCGAAGAAGTCCGATCCCCCCCGAGGCTCGGTCAGGCACTCGGCCGCAAAACGCTCGCCGCGAAGCAGGGGCTTGACGTAGACCTCCTTCTGCGCATCCGTGCCGTGAAGCACAATGGCATCGCACACGAGCTCCGCGCCCACGCCGAACACGCACGCGAAGATGTAGCCCAGGGTCCCCACCTCCTCCATGACCATGCACGTGGCCACCCAATCCAGGCCCCTGCCGCCCCACTTTTTGGGGTAGCGGCAACCCATGAGGTTCCGCCGGCCCGCCTCCTTCAGGAACTCCTTGGGAAACTGGATCTGATCCCGATCCATGGCCAGGATCATGTCCCGCGGGACCCACCGCACCAAGTCCCTCACCTCGTCGCGCAGCTCGCACTGCTCGTCGTTCAGCAGGAAATCAAACACCGTTTCCCCATACGAAAGCATTTACATATCCGTTGTTTCACCTAGGACCTGGTCCTCGTTCACAGCGGCCTTCTCAAGCTTTTTCTGTTCTTTCTGCCTCTGCTTTTCCTCTTTCTTTTTCTTTTTCGCAATTTCCTTATGTCTTTTGTTTTGCGAATAGTTGGGCCTTCCCATGGGAATTCCTCCTTCGTTCCTGTCCTGTGAGACGGCCGGGAGAGCTGCGCCTCGGAACATCAACGGGATCGTTTTTGAAAAATAAGGCACGCGGCCTTTCCGAATGCCGAAAAGAGCGAGGAATTCCCTTGCGAACCCGTTTCCGCAAGGATGTCCTTCTCTCATGCTGAATCTGGTGATCTGGTGTTTATCCCACGCATGGGACCGAGTCCGCAAGGTCAATCCGGCGCGCGCACAACGGAGTGCGCCAAAGGGTGCTGTCCGCCGAGAAACCGCAACTGCCTCCAGAGGAAACGCCGCCTTCCCTTTTCCCTGGCACGTATCGCTCGAATCTGCTATTCCCCCCCTTTATGGAGACGTTGATCCAAGAAGTCCAGGCCTACTCCCAGGCCTGTGCAGAGGGCTCCCGCGGGAGCCACGACTGGGAGCACACGCGCCGTGTCCAAGCCCTGTGTCTTCGGATCGGCCGGGCCGAGGGTGCGGACCTTCTCGTCCTGGAGTTCGCCGCCTACCTCCACGACGTGGGCCGCTCGGCCGAGGACGAAGCCCGGGGCGGGGTCTGTCACGCGGAAAAAGGGGCGGACATGGCCAGCGCCTTTCTTCAGGGGAAGCTTTCCGACAACGGGCGCCTGGAGAACGTGATCCACTGCATCCGCACGCACCGCTTTCGAGGGAACGCCCGGCCCGAGACCCTGGAGGCCCGGGTCCTCTTTGACGCGGACAAGCTGGACGCCATCGGTGCGGTGGGGATCGGCCGGGCCTTTCAGTTCGCCGGCGAGGTGGGCGCCACACTTCACAACCCCTTTGCCGACCCGGAAGACACCGCTCCCTACAGCCGGGAAGACACAGCCTTTCGGGAGTATCGAATCAAGCTGTCGCGGATTCGGGAGCGCATGCTCACCACGGAGGGCCGAAGGCTGGCCGAGGAGCGCCACGCCTTCATGGAAACCTTCTTCGAGAGGTTCCTGGAGGAAATCGAAGGGAAAAAGTGAGGGGGGAAAGAAGCGGCCATCCTGTCGAGGGCTGTCCGAAACACGAGCCGCGGCCTTTCTGTCACGAACCACGCCTCTACAGAAACAGATCCGTGCTGATGTAGCGCTCTCCCGTACTGGGAAGGACGGTCACGATCCGCTTGCCCCGGCTCTCCGGCCGCTGCGCCACGGCGAGGGCCGCCGCCACAGCCGCACCCGAAGAAATACCACAGAGCAACCCCTCCATTCGGGCCAGCCTGCGGGCCGTCTCGAACGTCTCCTCCTCCGTGACCGTGACCACCTCGTCGATGGCCTCCCGGTTGAGCACCCGTGGCACGAAACCCGCGCCGATCCCCTGGATCTTGTGAGGGCCCGGCTTTCCACCCGACAGGACAGGCGATCCTGCCGGCTCCACAGCCACCGCCCGAAAACCGGGCCTCCGGCTTCGCAGGACCTCGGAAACCCCGGTGAGCGTCCCGCCCGTCCCTACCCCTGCCACGAACACGTCCACTTCTCCCCCCGTAGCCTCCCAAATCTCCTCGGCCGTGGTGCGCCGATGGATCTCCGGGTTGGCGGGGTTGGAGAACTGGTCCGGTTTGAAAACGTCGCCACCCCTGGCAAGCATCTCCTCGGCCCGCTCGATCGCCCCCGCCATACCCCTGTCACCGGGAGTGAGAATCAGCTCGGCCCCGAGATGCGTGAGCAGCTTTCGCCGCTCTACGCTCATGGTATCGGGCATGACCAGGGTGAGATGGTACCGCCGCACCGCGCAGACAAAGGCAAGGCCAATCCCGGTGTTCCCACTCGTCGGTTCCACGATGCGAGTCCCCGGGTCGATTTTTCCCTCCTTCTCCGCCGCCTCGATCATGGCCAGGCCGATGCGGTCCTTGACGCTCCCCAGGGGGTTTCGGAACTCGAGCTTGGCCAGGACCTCAGCCTCGATCCCTGAGGCGATTCGGTTCAGCCTCACGAGCGGGGTCCGTCCCACGGTCTGCGTCACATCGGGGGAACAGGGAATCATAAGGTCTTCTCCTCCAAAATGCTGTGAAGGGGGCTCCGGCACTGAATGCAATTCATTCGCCCAGTGCAGTCCTTGCCTCGATCCTCAGGGACATCACGCATCCTCGGGTTTCCTGACCACGAGCTCCGGTCGCTTGATGAATACGCGGCTGTCCGGGGGAACGGAATCGGTCACCCAGACGTTTCCGCCAATCACGGATCGAGCCCCGATCACGGTCTCCCCGCCCAGGATGGTGGCCCCCGCATAAAGGATCACGTCGTCTTCAATCGTCGGGTGCCGCTTCCGGGTTCGAAGCTCCGTAACCGCGCTCCGGGGAAGGGACAGGGCGCCGAGCGTCACGCCCTGGTAAATACGGACGTTGTTCCCGATCTCCGATGTCGCACCGATCACCACCCCGGTTCCGTGATCGATGAAAAATCGTCTCCCGATGTGGGCCCCGGGGTGAATGTCGATGCCGGTCTTGCTGTGCGCATGCTCGGTCAGGATGCGGGGAATGAGAGGAACCTCCAGGTGGTAGAGTTCATGGGCGATGCGATAAGCCGTGACCGCGAAAAGCCCGGGGTAACTGAAAATGATCTCATCGAAGCTTCCTGCGGCCGGATCCCCCTCGTAGGCCGCGCGCACATCCTCGGCCAGTGCCTCGCGCAGCTTGGGAATACCGCGCATGAAAAGGACGGCCGTCTCCTGGCCCCGCTCGCGACACTGCGAGCACGGCTGCTCGTACCGAAGGCAATCGTGCCGCACGGCCAGGGTGATCTGCTCGGAGAGGACGTCGAAAAAGGCCATGGCCTCCTGGCCCAAGGCGTACTCCAGGTTGGTACGGTCCAGGCGCTCCGGAACGAAGTAGCCGGGGAAGAGAAGACGCCTCGCCAGGGTAAGGATGCGGATGACCGCATCCCGCGAGCTGATGGGCTCCGGCCCGACGTGGTCGAAGCCCCCTTCCACGGTGCACGACTGTACGATTCCCTCGACGATGCCGGGAACGGTCTCCCGCCACCGAAGAATACCCTCCGCCTCCCTGCGGCAGGTCCTTTCATTTTCTCCCGCCCTGTCGTCCACGATTCCCGCCCTCCCTCTTCGAAGGGGTCCCCTTACCCGCTTTCGCAAGACTTCGCAGAAGGATCCCAAAAAGGAGAGAGGGATCTCAACCGCTCGATGATGGGGGGCACCTTTTCGATGACAAAGTCGATTTCTTCCTCGGCGTTGTAGATGCTGAGGCTGAACCGGATGGAACCGTGGGCCATGGTGAAAGGAACGCCCATGGCCCGAAGCACGTGGGAAGGCTGAAGCGAACCCGAAGTGCAGGCCGATCCGGACGAGGCGCAAATGCCGAACTCGTCCATCATCAGAAGGATGGCCTCTCCTTCCACGAACTCGAAGCTGATGTTGCTCGTGTTGGGAAGGCGTTCGGAATCCCTCCCGTTCACCTTGCTGTTGGGCACGCGCGCCGTCAGCTCGGTCTCCAGCTTGTCGCGAAGACGCCGGACCTCTGTGTTCTCGCGCTCCATGCTACCAGCGGCCAGCTCGCAGGCCCTGCCCAGGGCGACGACGCCCGGCGTATTCTCCGTTCCCCCGCGCCGGTTCCTCTCCTGGTGCCCGCCGATGAGGTACGGAGAGAACGGCGTGCCTTTGCGCACGTACAGGACCCCGACCCCCTTGGGTGCGTGGAGCTTGTGCCCGGA
>JASFQI010000146.1:0-11159 GCA_050115555.1 Desulfobacteraceae bacterium | reverse complement strand
ACAGCATGCCCCAGATGGCCACGGCTCGACCCAATGTCATGGCGATCAGCGAACCGGACGCCGGCAAATCCGCCGAAGTCGCCGATGCCGGAGTCACCCTCGACGACAGCGCCCTCAAGACCAAGGTGGCAGAGGTCATCAAGGACGAGAGCGGAAAGGTGGACCTCACGGAAGCGGATAAAATCGTTTCGGGTGGTCGCGGTATGAAAGGCCCGGAAGGGTTCCAGGTCCTCGAGGACCTGGCCGCCGCTATTGGAGGCAGTGTGGGGGCCTCACGCTCGGCCGTAGACGCCGGCTGGCGGCCCCACACGGACCAGGTCGGCCAGACCGGAAAAGTGGTTTCACCGAACCTCTACATCGCCTGCGGCATCTCCGGGGCCATTCAGCACCTCGCCGGCATGAGCACATCGAAGGTGATCGTGGCGATCAACAAGGACCCGGACGCCCCCATCTTTCAGAAAGCCGACTACGGCGTGGTGGACGATCTCTTCAAAGTGGTTCCGCCGCTGACCGAGGAGCTCAAGAAAGTCCAGGGCTGATCGCCCGCAAACCCTTACCCAGCAAGGCGGGGTCCTGTGGGGCCCCGCTTTTTTTGTCCACGCGGCATGATCCGCCACGCCCGGGAACAATCAACCCGGGCGAATCAGGCGATCCAGCCGAGGAACTCCTCCAGGCTGAGATTCCGCAGCTCTTGTCCAAGAGCCTCAGGATCCGGAACCGGGCTCTCGGCTTCATCCGGGTTCCTGCAAAGGGCACGGGCCTTACCGAGGAGGTCTCCCTCCTCCCCATTGAGCCACGATTCAACCAGAAGAGCCGGGACCCGGATCTCCTCGCATTCCATCCACAGCCTCCGAGCGATCTCCTCCGGATACCCCGTTGCGATGTGGGGTGCTGCAAAGTACTGATCCAGGAGCATGGCCCGAGAGCCCAGCTCCTCCCGTGCGATCAAGTCGGCCAGCTTGGTCAGGTAGGCCGGCTCGTAGGCTTCGGGAAGCCTCTCCGGTGGATCACGGGCGGGCAGCAGCACCCCGAAGGCCCGCCGGAGGGAAGGGGTCGTCATTAAGGGAGCAGGAGCCCAGGCAACCGGTTCGGCTTCGGCCGGCACGCTGTCGCTCACTGGCACACCGCATTCGGGAACCGGAAAGCGCTCCCCCATCGAACGAAGGCCGGGAGCACTGTCGAGAACCCAGACACGCTGGCCGGGCTCGAGTGGAACAAACAAGCCTTCGTCGGTCGTGATCCCCACTTCGTGATGTCCGCAGGTGGGGCACGTTCTCGTGGTCACCACGCCTTGGTGCTTTACGCGATCGGTCATGACGATCTCCCGGGGACTGAAAAGGGACAGCAGCGCCGCCCACGGAGTGAAAGGCGACGGGCGCTTGGATAAAAAGGAGCGGTCCGTTCGCCTCGGGGAGTACCAAATGAATCCTCCCGGTGTCAAGCCCGGAGGCCTGAACGCTCGAGTCAAAACGGGTCAAGATCACGCATAAGGAAAAAGCAAAAGGCGGCCCATTATTTCATTGACAACACGAATTGATTGGATACATTAAGCGTTTATAATTTTGTGAGGCGGTGTAGCTCAGTCGGTCAGAGCATACGGCTCATATCCGTAGTGTCACTGGTTCGAGTCCAGTCACCGCCACCAAGAAATCAGGTCCGCCATTGACAGTCCGGTCAGCGGCTTTATTTTAAAACGGGCGAACCCCGCATCCCCGAATAAAAACTCGTGAGAAGGGGTGTTCGTCCCCAAGGTAAGCCCTCTTTCCCGTTCTTGCGCCTCTGCTCTTCATGGAGTGATATCCGGCAGATGGAGCCCCTGAAAGACGGATGAGTGACCATGGGCTGGGGGGAGACCTTCCGTATCTGGTCTTTCACGAATCGTCCGGTTGCGGGTCCCTGAAGATGGGCGTACGAACTTTATTCAGCGGCGAGGATATCCAAACGGTCAGTGAGGCCCTTGACATTGCCGAAGACCGCACGGGGGAGTACTACAAGTTCTCGTTCGGACAATGGAAACGGCACCGTTACGGGGTCAAGACCCTCGCAGACTTGCGACGGGAAGAGATTGCACCGGATCCGGCATTCGCTCTCCTCAACAAGTACTCGTGGGCGAATGCTGAAGAGGCGCTGGACATCAGACGGCTTAAGGGGGATTACTACTCCATCTGTCTTCAGGATCATCGCATCCTCGAAGCGCTGGGACGTGATCGAAATGCCTGTCTTTTACCCCTCATGGTCTATATTTTTACGCATGAGCTGATCCATATTGTCCGATTCTGCAACTTTTCTCAGCGCTTCGAGGTCAAAGGCGAGGGCAGAAGACGCGAAGAAGAAATCGTTCACGGTACGACCTTGAAGGTCCTGAAGGGACTCGCTCTCCAGGACCTCGACTATATCATGGATGCCTACAGGTCCTATGGAATCTGCGAGCTGATGGCCTGTTGAGGACGTCCTGCGAACAGGAGGAGAAGCGTTATGCCCATTTATGAGTACGAGTGCACCCAGTGCGGCCACTTCGAAGAGGTCATGCAGAAAATCTCCGACCCCCCGATCAGCGAGTGTCCCCAATGCCATGGGAAGATGAAGAAACTCATGTCCATGAACACCTTTCATCTCAAGGGTTCCGGCTGGTATGTCACCGATTACGCCAGCAAACGCAACACGTCTTCTCCCTCGAGCACATCTGCCCAAAGCGCTGATGGAGCAGGAGGGGCAAAGAGCGACAACGCCGGGGCGTCCTCTGAGAGCAAAGGCTCCTCCGGAACGGACAAGGCATCCAAGGGGAAACAAGCAAAATCATGAAACGTTTTGGTAGCGGGACTGTCCAGGACAAGCTCATCAATCGACTGGAACGCAAAGAAAAGCAGGAAGCCTTCCAGCGTGATCGTTTCTTCCGTTTCAAGCTTCCGGAGATTCACAGCCGTCTATCACAGACGCTGCTCATGGAAAAGGTGGTCGAAACCGACAATCCTTCCGCGGTCTCCGATCTGTTGCTCAAGGGATTGAAGCAGGCCCTGCGAAGCAGCGAGTTCGACTCCAAGTACTTCGTCGCCCCCATCCGGGATATCGTCCCTCGGCCGAACCTGCTCTCCCTTTACATCACCCAGTATATCCTCGAGGTGATTCTGAACGACCCCGCCGTTATCGACGTCTACGGAACCGACGTGGAAATCTACAAGACCGTGAACCGGGTCATCACGCAAATCAATCAGAGCTTCGAGCGGGCCGAGGAGGAAATCAACCGTCAACTCGCCCGGAATCAGTCCCTGGCCCCGGGCTCCCGCGAGTACGACATCGCCCTGGACCAGCTCTTTCGAAAAAAGCTTGGAGACCCGCAGCAGGACTGAGCTCACTCGCGTTGCGATGCCCCCGGCACTTCCCGCCCCTGCCAAGTGTCTCTTTCCTCAAAGCGCTCCTGAATCCGCCGGAGGTTTCGGCCCTTTTCCAACGTCCATGCAGGCGCCAAGAGCTTCAGGCCTGGAGGAGGATCCCCAGTGAGACGTTGGATCACTACCTTTTCGGGGAGCCGCTCGAGCACATCCACCACCCGGTCCACATACGCCTCACGCGAGAGGCAGCGGAATGCTCCCTCCTGAAAACGTCGGGCCATGGCCGTGCCCTCAATGATATACAGGGCGTGAATTTTTACGCCTTGAACCGGCAGGTCCGCAAGAAACCGGGCCGTTTCCCGCATCATCTCCCGCGATTCTCCCGGAAGCCCGAGAATGATGTGCGCACAGACGTTCAGCCCCCTCTGGGCCGTTCGTTGAACCGCCCTCGCGAAGCACGCGGAATCATGCCCGCGATTGATGGATGTCAGCGTCACGTCGTGGGCGGATTGAAGACCGTACTCGACCCACACGAGGACTTTTTCCTGATAGGAGGCCAGGAGATCCAGGACTTCATCCCCGGCACAGTCCGGACGCGTCCCTACGGAAAGGCCCACCATTCCTGAATGTGCGAGTGCACTTTCATACAGGGTCCGAAGCGTTTCCACGGGCGCATACGTGTTCGTGAAGGACTGGAAGTAGGCGATGTACTTCCGTGCTCTGTATCGGCGGGAGGCGAACGCGATCCCCTTTCGCACCTGCTCTTCGACGGACATGCCCTTCAGAATGCACGCCCCGCTCCCGGATCCCAGCGAGTCGCAGTAAGCGCACCCGTTGTAGGATATCGTTCCGTCCCGATTGGGACACCCGAGGCCTGCATCCAGGGAAATTTTCTGTACCCGCTCACCGAAAAGGTCCCGCAGGTACCCATTGTAGTCGCGGTAGCGGTTCAGCGGTACTTCCTTTTTTCTAAATCGGGGCGGTCAAACCCGCTGGGTGTCCACTGCACGGATCCTGCGGACCAACCCCTGGAGATCCAGAATCTGCATGTAGCCTTCTTTCATGATCAGGAGGCCCTGCTCCCTCAGCACCTTGAGCTGCTTATTCACGCTCTCCCTTGTGGCCCCTACCATGGAGGCAAGGTCCCTCTGGGTTACCCGGACACCGATCCGAACCCCTCCATCCTCCTCGACCCCAAAGGCCTTTCCGAGGTCGAGGATTTTTTTCGCCAGCCGTGAGGTGATATCCATGAAATGGGATTCGGCGAGCAATACGTCCGTCTGGCGCAATCTTCCGGCCAGGATCTCGAGCACGCGCAGGACCATGTCGAACCGGCCCTTAAGCACCTCCAGAAAATCCTCCCGGTACAGACACATTGCCTCCGTATCCTTCATGGCCTGCACGGTTGCGGATCGCGGCTTTCCATCAATGAGGGAAATTTCTCCGAGGATCTCCCCCGAGCCCAGAATGGCCAGAATCATCTCCTCGCCGTCCTCCGAGGGAATCGTGACCTTGACGCGTCCTTGTCGGAGAATGTAGAGATTCCCACCCTCGTCTCCCATGTGAAAGAGGACCTGCCCGCGGGAGTAACGTCGTTGAACGAGCCGACGCTCCAGCCGGCTCAGGTCCGTCTCCTCCAGTGTGCTGAACAACGGGATTCTTCTGAGGACGTCCGTTTCGCTCATGGCGCCGGGACCCTTTGGAGGGGCGAATCGTGGTTAGGCGCGATTCGTGCCCGGATCCTGCCCGCTCCAATCCTTGCAGGGGCAGGGGGCTCGAGTGCGCTTGATAGAAAAGAGATTGAAACCAGCCTAGTGCACGTCCAGAAATGTTTTTCGGGCACTTGCAAGTTTCCAATTCAGAAACGAGAGATTTTTCGCAAAATCAAGGAAATCGAGGGATTACGCGGAGACGTACTTCAGTACTTCGCACAAGGAATCCTGAAGATTGACGATGAGATTGCGAAAAATAGCCGTTTCTGGATGGAAACTAGCCTAGCCCATCTCCTCATAGCTGTCAACGAGACCGAGACGTCTCGAAACGGTCGGATTTTCGATGTGACATGTTTCACATCGCCGGAGTGAAATGGTTCATTGTGATTGCTTTTGAAAGAGCTATGCTTTAGGTGGCTACATCAACTTTTGGAGTGGACCGTGGAACAGAGTCCCGTTCAGCTCGCACAGCTCGTAGATACCTCGAGACCGGGTCCCGCCCTCGAGGAGGCGCTCGTCGTCGTCGCCATGATGTCGGCCTCCATCGACACCCGGCCGATTGTAGCCGTCCATGGGGACGTCGTGCGCATCTTTCGCGGAGAGTACCCCGGGTACAAGGCATGCAATACCGTCTACCATGACCTCGAGCACACAATGGACACCTTTCTCGCACTGGCACGCCTCATACACGGCGCGCACGTCAGCGGCCGACCCCTTGACCCGAAGAGCGTCGTCCTCGGTCTGGTTACGGCCCTGATGCACGACATCGGCTACATACAACAAGAGGATGATGATGCGGGAACGGGCGCCAAGTACACCTACATTCACGTCAGCCGCGGCGCCGATTTCATGAAAGAGCACCTTCCCGGCCGAGGGCTGACCCCCGAGGAGATCCTCGTGTGCCGGAACATGATCCGGCACACCGATCCCGAAGCCAACCTCGAACAACTGGATGACGAGACGGATGATGAGCACATCGTTGGAAACATGCTGGGTGTCGCAGACCTGCTCGGACAGATGGCGAGCCGAATCTACCTGGAAAAGCTCCTGTTTCTCTACCGTGAATTTGAAGAAGCTTTCATCTCTGAGTTCGAGGATGAACTGGACCTGCTTCGAAAGACGCTCACCTATTACGAGGTTACACGGGACAAGATAAAACACGAACTCAACGGTGTGGATTGCTTTGCCCGTCCCCACTTCCGGGACCGCTGGGAGATCGATCACGATCTCTATGCCGAGGCCATCGAGCGGAACCTCTCCTATCTTCAACGCATTCTGGATGACCCGGAGCAGAACTACCTCAAGTATCTGAGACGCAGAGGCCTGGCAGACGCTTTTGTCTCCCTGAAACTGGCCGCCAATGACGGCTGACCCGGGACCAAAATCGGGTTCAGGCCCGCGCTCGACATCATCCCTCCCCCTCTAACCCTCATCAAAGGGCCCGTGCTCCGTCCGGTGCCCCTTCGCCCGTGATCGGATTTTCATCCACCCGCATCGTATGGAGCGATTCGGAAGAGAACCCGATTCGGACGACCTGGCCGGTTTCCAGGCTGTGACGGCTTACGACGTGGCGCATCCAGAATGCGGAAAAACGGACGCCGTGAACGTCCAGTGCCACGCGAACGTAGAATCCCCTCCCGTCCAGGTCCATCACACGCCCTTGAAAAACGTTGTCGTACTCGTTGGCGTTTTCCCTCACCCACTCGATGTCTTCCGGCCGAAGGGCCAGGAAGACATCGTCTCCCTGGACGGCCGGCCCGTTCAGCCGAATCTTCAGATCCCCCACTCGGGCCCACCCTTCTCGGGCACTGCATCTCCAAAGATTCTGCATGCCTACAAACCTTGCCACAAACGGGGTTTCCGGCCGTTCGAAAAGGGCCCGGATGGTTCCTCTTTGCTCGATCCGTCCCCCTCGAAGGATGGCCCCCCGATTCGCAAGATAGAGCACCTCGGAAAAGTTGTGCGAAACCAGGATGAACGGAATATGCAGTTCCTCGTGGAGAGACCGCAGGAGCTCTCGAATGGCGTCCCGGAACAAGGGATCCAGGGAAGATATGGGTTCGTCCAGGAGCAGGGCCCTGGGCTGAAGCATGAGGGCACGGGCCAGGGCCACGCGCTGCTTTTCACCGCCACTCAACCGGACCGGGGACCGATCCAGAAGGTTCTCCAGATCCAGGCGACGGACGAAGCGGTCGAAACGGCTCCGCACGGTGGGGGCGTCCAGCTCGTGATACCTCGTTCCGTACAGGATGTTTTCGCGAACGCTCAGGTGCGGAAACAGCGCCGTGTCCTGATACACGAGCCCCAGCCCCCGGGTCTCGGGGGGATGATGGGTCACGTCCACACCACCGATTTGCACGCTCCCTTTTGCCGCCGGAACCAGACCCGCAATCCCCTCGAGGAGCAAGGATTTTCCCGATCCCGTGGGACCGATCAGCGCGAAGACATCCTCCGGTCCAACATCGAGGGAAATGGATTGAAGGCGAAAATCGGGAACCCGAACCTCGAAATTCTGGACCTTGATCACGCCTCTACCCTCCGGTACCGGGACACAAAGCGCATTCCCACGAAAAGAAGAAACGAGATCACGATCAACCAGACACAAATGGGCTGAGAGTACCGGAGCCCGTAAGCAGTGAAGCGTTCATAGATGAGCACAGGCGCGGTCATGGGATGGTAGGCCACGATGACAATGGCCCCGAACTCGCTGATGGCGCGAGCCGTGCACATGATCATGCCCAGAACGATGTGGGGCCAGCTCATGGGCAGCGTGATTCGAAACAGCGTGTGTCCCACCCCAGCGCCCAGACTTCGAGAAGCCTTCTCCAGGCGGGTGGGTACGGACTCGAACCCGGCCTTGGTCGTGTTCACGAAAAAGGGCAGGCCCACAAAGGCGAGCACAGAGATGATCCCCCAGTAGGTCCCCATGACCTGAATGCCCAGACTGCTCAGAAACTGCCCCAGGGGATGGTTCCTCCCGGCCAGGCTGAGGATGGCAATCCCGATGACGGGATGGGGGATCATAATGGGCAGGTCCACGATGCCTTCGACCAGCCGTTTGCCCGGGAACTCCTTTCTGGCGAGGACATAGGCGAGCGGTGTGCCGAAAACCAGACAAATCCCGGCGGCGGCCAGGGAGGTCCCCACACTCCGGGCAAGGGCCCGCAGCACGACCGGATCGGCGATCGCCTCCCAGAGATCCGCCAGCCCCGGCTGCGTGAGCATGCGTGTGAGGGGGAGGACGACAAGGAGCACCAGGGGCAGGCTCACAAAGAACAGGAGCGCAAAAAACAGGGTATCTCGTGATGGCTTCATAGAGGAGACACCCGGGCGGGACTCAGCGTCCCGCCCGGAGCAAACGTGCTTTCGGGATCAGTTCCGAACCTCGACCAGGGGCTGCAATGCGGCAGGCAGGGCATCACGCGCCTCCTTGGACGATACACGGGCCGGAACGAACGGGGGTTGCCCCATCTCGTCGAGGATCTTCAAGCCGCCCTGCGGATCCAGCATGTACTTGAGGAAACGAATCGCCGCTTCCGCATTGGCTGCGTCATTGATCATGGTCACCCCGTAGGTGCAGGACTTTCCCTTCTTGGTGATCCATGTCCCGGGCTTCTTCCCGGTCACGCGGACCTCGGCCAGGGCATACATGTTGTCGTAGGTGTAGTTTCCCAGGTTGATGTGATCGTTCAGCTTGACGTACTTCAACCCGTGTTGAACCGCCACGGAGAGGTACTCCCACGCATAGTCCATGTTGCCCGTCTTGAGGAGATTGACCAGCTCCACGGATTTGGGCCGGATGTTTTTCTCGGGACGGTTGGCCAGCAGGGACTCGTAAAGCCCGTCGATGCCGTAGAAACGCTCGGCCAACTGAAGGACCATGAGGCTGCGGTACCCGCAGGGATCCAGGTTCGGGTCCGAGTGCCCCCACACGACGTCCTTTTTCTGAAGGATCTCGTACCAGTTGTCCGCCGTGATCTGATCAGCGTACCGGCTCTGGTCCGTATATGTCAGGACGAGCTGATTGGTGGCGAAGCGGATGTTCCATGAAGCGTGATTCGGGATCAGATTGTTGTCGATGACCTTGTAATCGGCCGAGGCCATAATGTCGGCCGGTTTGCCCACCTCGGAAATGAGCCGGGCCATTTTCGTACTACCCCCCGCTTCCCGAAGGACATCCGTGTCGGTGTTCTCCGCCTCAAAAGTCTTTTCCATCTTTTCCATGGGTACGGACAGGCTTCCCGCATGAAAAATGATCAGCTTTCCACTGGAACCGGCCTGGATGGGGCCGGCAAGAACCAGACCCAAAGCGAACACCACGGTGATACATGCAGCGATTCTCTTTCTCATCATACAGCTCCTTTCTGCAACCTTCCGTTCAGCGGCCTCCGCCGTCAAACGCTAAGTTCGATCAAAAATGACATAATTGACATCAATATGCCTCCCTCATCGGTTTTTGTCAACGCGATGATTCCAAATATTTCATTGGGCTGCCGGCGTAAAGCCTTTCAATAATGCGACGACATTTTTGACCGCAGAAAGCGCAGAGAAATGGGAGAGGTTGAATTTCCCGCCTATCCGCTGAGTTCACCGATAAAGGAGGGGACGGATGAACAGGAAAATATTCCTTTTCACTATTCGGCAGGACCCGATGCATGGCAGGCGACCTCACGGCCGCTTTGCGCCTGAAGCACAGGACACTCGGTGAGGCATCGATCGAGACGGGAGGGGCAGCGGGGCGCAAACGCGCACCCGCTGACACCCTCGGCATCGCTTTCCCCGATCCGTGGCTCTACGTGCCGCCCGGAGGCACTCTCCAGGAGAAGTCGGGTGTAGGGATGGCGGGGATCCTTCATGATTGCCGAGGCCGGGCCCAACTCCACGATGCGGCCGGCCAGCATCACGGCGATCCGGTCGCTGATCTTTCGAGCCAGGCCGATGTCATGGGTCACGAAGAGCATCGTGAGACCTCGCTCGGTCTGGAGTTCCAGGAGAAGCTTCATGACCTTGGCCTGGACGCTCGGGTCCAGCGAGCTGGTGGGCTCATCCGCCGCCAGGAACACGGGGGAGAGAACCAGGGCTCTGGCCAGGCACACACGCTGGATCGCCCCCATGTTGAGCTCATGGGGGTAGCGCTCGAGAAAGGCCGGATCCGTTGAGAGGTGCACATCGGAGAGTACCCGCCGGACTTGATCCGTCCTTTCGGACCGGTTTTTCCCGAAGCCGTGGATCCGAAGCGGTTCAGCCACGGCGTCGAACACCGTGAACCGGTGACTGACGGATTCGGACGGGTTCTGGTAAATCACTCCCACGCGGCGTGCCAGCGACCGATAATCCCGTGCGATCCACCCGTCCATGTCCTGCCCGTCGAAGAAGCGCTGCCCTTGATCCTGACGAAGCGCGCCTGCCGCGGTCATGGCCAGGGTGGTCTTGCCCGATCCAGTCTCTCCCACCAGAGCCAGGACCTCTCCGGCCTTGACCTCCAGGTCCACGTCCTTCACGGCGAGCACGCTGTCGTAGGCCTTGGTCACATTACGCAGCTCCAGGAGGTTCACAATCCCGTGCCGCAGGCACCGCACACCATGCCCCTCGACCTCTTCCAGGGGAATCCTCCCGCTGCTGCAGGCCGGAACGGCCTGGGTGCAGCGGTTTTGAAAAAGGCATCCCGTGGGAGGGGCGTGCCCGTCCCGGTGAGAGGACCCGGGAATCTGAATGTGGGAGTGTACGGAATGTTCCCCGTTTTCCGTGTCGTGGCGGTGAACGAGGCGATAGAACGCGTCTCCGCGAATACCGCCCAGGTCCCGCACCGTGTCCATGGCCGGGTAGGATCGGCCCAGGGCCAGGGTATACGGGTGAAGCGGGCGAGAGAGGAGATCCTCCGGCGGGAGGGTCTCCAGAACCTGCCCGAGGTAAAGCACGGCCATGTGGTCCGCCTGATGAACTGCGAACTCCAGATCATGGGTGATCAGCAGAACGGCCTTTCCGCGAGCCCCAGCCTCGCGGATCACCCGCGCCACGATGCCTTTACTCAAGGCATCCAGCGCGGAAGTCGGCTCGTCCAGGATGAGGACGGCGGGGTCCAACACCCCCGCCATGGCCAGCAAGGCCCTCTGGACCT
>JASFQI010000145.1:0-11168 GCA_050115555.1 Desulfobacteraceae bacterium | reverse complement strand
GCAGGATGCGGTCGCAGTCCTGAATCATCTCCAGAATTTCCTTCAACGGCTTTCGATCCGCGATGATCATGGGTTCACCTCATGGTTCGATGTGAGGATTCGACGCTCAGGCCGCCTTTTTCACGTTAAGGGGGCTGGGGCCCAGCTCTCGAATCTTTTCCGTCATCTCCTTGGCGATTTCCACGAACCGGGGCCCGTCACCGGCCGACATGTTGTACATCTCCACGCGCTCAGGCTCGATGCCCATCTCCTCAAGCAGCTTTTTCACGTAGTTCACCCGCCTTCGGGCCTTGAGATTGCCGGTCAGGAAGTGACACTCTCCCTCCAGGCATCCTGCAATGTACACGCCGTCTGCCCCGTCCTCGATGGCCTTGAGAAGGTGGAGGATGTCCACTCGTCCGGTGCAGGGAACTTGGATTAACTTGATGTTGCTCGGGTAAGAAAGTCTCATGGAACCTGCCAGGTCCGCAGCCGAATAAGCTCAGTATTGGCAGCAGAATGCAAGAATACGGGGTTCGAAATCCGCCATGTCGCCTCCTTGAAGAAAGGGTTTTTCCTTTTGTGTACTCCGCGTTGAAGCATTACGCCTGTTTCCATGGCTTTCATTCGCATCGGCGCAACGGAGCCATGGATGGAAGGCATTAGCCCGCCTGAAACAGGGCGTCCTCCTTGGCGATGATCTGCTCGTCCGTGAAGTGCCGCAGCACTATGGCCTTGCCCGGGCACTCCGAGACGCAGGCCCCGCAGCCGCGGCACTCGGCCGGGTCAATGACCGCGTGGCCCTCGTCGCCGATCCTCGGCACACCGTAGGGGCAGGTGCGCACGCAGGTCAGGCACACGGCACAGCGTTCCGGAATCACCTCGGCCACCACCCCGCCGACCATGATGCCTTCCCGGCTCAGGATGGTCATGGCGCGGGCCACGGCCGCACTGGCCTGGGCAATGGTCTCGTCCAGGGGCTTCGGGTAGTGGGCCAGGCCGGCAATGAACACACCGTCCGAGGAAAGGTCCACGGGGCGCAGCTTGGCGTGCGCCTCGATCAGGAAGCCCTCGTTGTTGATCGGGACCTTGAGGAGTTCGAAAAGCTCCTTGTTTTCGTTGGGAAGAATGGCGGAGGCCAGGACCACGAGGTCCGGGGAGATTTTCACGGGCCGCTGGAGCACGTGGTCCTTGATCAGGAGAGAGAGAGCGCCGTCCCCGTTCTGGCTGAGATCGGGCGGGGCATCCAGGTCGTAGCGGATGAAAAGGATCCCTTTCTCACGCGCTTCCTTGTAGAGGTCCTCTCGGAATCCGTAAGCGCGCATGTCCCTGTAGAGGATGAAGATTTTCATGTCCGGGTTCAGGCTCTTCAGCTTGAGTGCGCTCTCCAGGCTGTGGGTGCAGCAGATCTTGCTGCAGTACGGCCGCTCCGGAATGCGGGACCCGACACACTGGATGAACACGGCGGTTCCTGCCTTCTTGATGCGGTCTTCCTCCTCCTTCAGGGCCTTGTCCAGATCCAGGTGGGTGAGCACGTTAGCGTTCTGTCCGTACAGGTACTCGGTAGGCTCGTACTCGCGTCCCCCGGTGGCCAGGACGGTCACCCCATGCTCCAGCACCTGGGCTTTGCCGCCTCCGGAGGCCGGTGCCACGGTGGTGACAAAGTTGCCCACGGTGCCGGTGGTCTCCTTGAGCGTTGTGTTCAGGAAGACCTGGATGCGGGAATGGCCGTTGACCCGCTCCACGAGCTTCTCCACATAGGCCGGGATGTCCTCTCCCTTCCAGGTCGTCCGAAGCCTTCGCGCCACGCCGCCCAGCTCCCCTGTTTTTTCCACGAGATAGGCCTGGAATCCCTGCTCCGCGACCCCCAGCGCGATCTCCAGACCGGCCACGCCGCCGCCCACCACGAGCGCGTTCGGTTTGACCGGGATGGTGAACTGCTGAAGCGGTTCGATCAGGGCCGCCTTGGCCACGGCCATGCGAACGAGGTCCTTGGCCTTGGCCGTGGCCTTCTCCGGTTCGTTCATGTGGACCCAGGTGTCCTGGTCCCGAATGTTGGCCATCTCGAACAGGTACTTGTTGAGCCCGGCGTCCCGGATGGTTTCCTGAAACAGGGGCTCGTGAGTGCGCGGGGAGCACGAGGCGACCACCACCCGGTTGATGCCCTTCTCCTGGATGACCTCCTTCATCTTGTCCTGGGTGTCCTGGGAGCAGGTGAAAAGGTTGTCCTCCACGTGAATTACGTGGGGAAGATCCCGGGCGTACTCACGGACCGCGGGCACGTCCGCAATACCGCCGATGTTGATCCCGCAGTTGCACACGAACACCCCCACGCGGGGTTCCTCTCCGGAGAAATCCTTTTCCGGGGGAAGCTCCCTGGAGCGGGTCATGGTGTCGCGCGCCTCCGCGAGGATTTGCCCCGAGGCGGCGGCCGCGGCCGAGGCCTCCATGACCGAGGCCGGGATGTCCTTGGGTCCCTGGAACACGCCGCACAGGTAGATCCCTTCACGGTTGGTGCTCACGGGCTTGAACGTGGTGGTCTCTGCAAACTGGTGCTCGTTCAGGGAGATGCCCGCCTTTTCGGCCAGCTGCACGATGTCCTTGTTGGGCGAGAGACCCACGGACAGGACCACCATGTCGAAGTCCTCCTGCTGCATCTCGCCCGTTTCGGTGGCGTAGTTGATGCGCAGGCTGCCGTCGGCCCGGGGGAGGACCGAGTGGATCCGGGACCGGATGAACCGGACGCCGCTTTCCTCTTCAGCGCGATTGTAGTACTTCTCGAAATCCTTTCCGTAGGTCCGCATGTCCATGAAAAAGATCGCCGCGTCCAGGGGTTGCGGGCTGTGCTCCTTGGCGATCACGGCCTCCTTGATGGCATACATGCAGCACACTGCGGAGCAGTAGGCGTGGTCGCACTGGTTGATGTCGCGCGAGCCCACGCACTGGAGCCAGGCGACCTTTTGCGGTTCCTTGTGGTCCGATGGGCGCACCAGGTGGCCCTCGTAGGGCCCGGATGCGGAGAGGATCCGCTCGAACTCCATGCTCGTCACCACGTTCGGGTGGTTCGCATAGTTGTACGTGTCGAATGCGGTGGGATCAAAGGGGGTGAACCCGGGGGCCAGGACAACGGCCCCGACATCCAGGGTGGTCTCCTTGGCCTTCATGCTGTGATCCACGGCACCGGCCAGGCAGGCGTCCACGCACTGGTAGCACTCCGAGCAGATGCCGCACTTGAGGCAGCGCTCCGCCTCTTTTCGTACTTCCTCCTCGGTAAACCCCAGGGCGATCTCCTTGAAGTTCCCGGCCCTTTCCTCCACGGAGATGGTCCGCATGGGGACCCGCGGGACAAGGGGCTCGCCCTCCACCCCGGGCTTCTCGTAGGACCAGTCTGTCTCACGGTCCTCTCGAAGGTCCCGGCCGTTGATGTACCGATCCATGCTCTCGGCCGCTTCCTTGCCGCAGTGGACCGCCTCGACCACGGACTTGGGCCCGTAGAACACGTCGCCGCCGGCGAACACTCCCGGGATCGGGGTTTCCAGGGTGACCGGGTCGGCCTGAAGCCCTCCCTGGGGCGAGACCTCGATGCCCTGGGGCTCGGCAAAGTCCAGGTCAGCGGCCTGGCCGATGGCCACGATGGCCGTGTCGCCTTCTACGGACATGAGGTCGCTCTCGTCGTACGTGGGGCGGAAGCGCCCCTCGGCATCGAAGACCGCCGTACAGCGCTTGAACTCCACACCGGTGACCTGATCGCCTTGGTTCAGGAACTGCGTGGGTCCCCGGCTGTTGATGATCTCCACGCCCTCCTCGAGGGCCTCTTCGATCTCGTAATCCCAGGCCGGCATCTCTTCGCGCGTCTCCAGGCAGACCAGGGTCACCTGCTCGGCGCCGGAGCGTTTGGCGCTCAGGGCCACGTCCACGGCCACGTTTCCTCCCCCGATGACCACGGTGCGTTTACCCACGGATACCGCGTTGCCGAGGGCCACGTCGCGGAGGAAGTCCACGCCCTTGAGCACGCCCGGGTGATCCTCTCCCGGGACGTTCAGGGTCCGGCTCAGGTGCAGCCCGGTTGCCATGAACACGGCCTTGTACCCGTCGCTCTTGAGGCTTTCCAGGGTGACGTCCTTCCCGAACTCGACCCCGGTGCGGATCTCCACGCCCATGTCCTCGATGACCTTGACCTCCTGCGCGATGATGTCCCGGGGGAGACGGTAGGCGGGAATCCCCACGGACATCATGCCCCCGACCACAGGGAGCTTTTCGAGCACGGTGACGCCGTATCCCTTCCACGCCATGTAGTAGGCCGCGGTCAGCCCGGCCGGCCCAGCGCCCACGATGGCGATCTTCTCGTCCCGCTTCTCCTCGACCGCCGGAACGTAGCGCGTGTCGTCCTGGAGGTCCAGGTCGGCCAGGAACCGGTGGAGGTATTGGATGGCAATGGGCTGGTCTACGTCGCCGCGGGTACAGATGCCTTCGCACGGATGATGACAGACTCGGCCGCAGATGGCCGGAAAGGGGTGGTCCTTCTTGAAGAGCTCGAGCGCCTCGCGGTACTTGCCCTGGTTGATGAGGGCCACGTAGCCTTGAATGCTCACGTGGGCCGGGCACGTGGCCTTGCAGGGGGCCGTGCCGCGCTTTTCAATAGCATACGCGCTGGGCATGGCCTGGGGGTAGAGCTTGAACGCGGCCTTCCGATCCCGCAGACCCTCGTCGAACTGGTTCGGCACGTCAATGGGACACGCCTTGCTGCACTCCCCGCACGCGGTGCACTTGGCAAGGTCCACGTAGCGTGGCTTTTCCAGGAGCTTGACCTGGAAGTTCCCTGCTTCGCCCTGGATATCCAGGATCTCGGTGTTGGTCATCAGGTCGATGTTCAGGTGCCTGCCGCACTCCACGAGCTTGGGAGAGATGATGCACATGGAGCAGTCGTTCGTTGGGAAGGTCTTGTCGAGCTGCGCCATGACGCCGCCGATTGCGGTTTGCTTCTCCACGAGGTACACCAGGTATCCTGAGTCCGCGAGGTCCAGGGATGCCTGAATGCCGGCGATTCCGCCGCCAACCACCATGACCGTGCCGTTGGGCGTGTTCTTGGTACTCATTCAAGCTCTCCTCTGCGTCGAGGTGCGTGCAGCGCACCCGGGTGCTGGTGGGGCCCACGGAAACCGTTTTTATCCCGCTCGGTGAAAACGGGCGATACTCCCTGGAAGGAGATCCCTCGGGGTGAAGGAAATCGGCGAACACGAGATTTCCGCTTCGTCCAAAGATTACGGTTTCAGTAGGAATTGGAGCCGTCCGAAATCGCTCAGCTCGAGCGAATGTGCGCCTTTGGGGACGAGCGCGTGACCACAAAAACTTGCCACAGCGTTTGTTGCAGAGTCAAGTAAAATCAAGGGAAAGGACGCCCTCACGCCCATGGGCCGCGGACTCGAACGCCTCTGCTCACTCGAATGCGTTGCGGCGCGAACCCTCTCCCCCTCCCAGAAGGGGATTGACCCGGTTACAACGGGTATCCTAAAATGAAACGCAACGAATGGACCGGCCCCTTTCCGGGAAAACAGTCCTTCTACCATGGCGTGAAAAGCGCAGGGTCTGGGGCGGTGAGGCCGGGGCCCCGTTTTTGATCGAGCTGGAGATGTATCCCACAGAGGACCCGAAGAAATCTGACGGAGTTGAAAAAGCGACGGAGTAAAAAATTCGCCTTTTACTTACGATCTGTTTCGGGGTCACCAGCAGCGGCAGAGCGGATGTTTGCGAGACCCCAATGAAAACCAGCGAGGGATTCCAGCCATGAGCCGCCAGAATGAACCAGAGATGAACGGGGTAGGGGATGTGGTCCTGATCTACTACCAGGACGAACCCTCCGTGTATGCACGGATCGAAGACATCGCACCGGACGTGAAAAAGGACTGGTACCAGGTGACCCTTCTCATGCTCACCATCCCCCCTCAGACGGCCACCTGGATTCTTCGGGAGGCGTACATCAACGGGACGCCGTTTACCATGGGGGGGCAGCCGCTGCGGATCGAATCCGTGCAACGCGTGGAGCCCGAGAAACCTTCGGAAGAAGAGGAGCAGGGCGCAGAAGGGGAGAGGGAGCGGAACGAGGGACCCGCCAAGGTCATCCCCCTACACCGGAAACCGACGGGGTGAGGGTAACGATCCGGGATTCCGAGTCGAACAGGAGTATCCATGAAATACGGAAGCGTGTTCCTTCTTCGTTTGTTGCTTTCCATCGTGTTGGCATTCGTGTTGGCCCGGTTTTTTTTCGGGACGCTATCCATTGTCCGGGTGGGAGCTCTGGCCGCAGCCTTGCTGGGGTTTGCCTACCTCTTCGAGTACACCAAGAAACGGGACAGGGGGAACGGTGATGGTAGCTAAAAAGGTCGTGTTTTCGTTCGAGGAAGGGGATGCCTCCAACAAGAAGCTCCTGGGAGGGAAGGGGGCGAACCTGTGCGGGATGACCCAGATCGGACTTCCCGTGCCTCCGGGTTTCGTGATCAGCACGGAGGCCTGCCTGGATTACCTCGGCAGCAAGAAAAAAGGCCTGAAAGCCGCAGTAATGGAGCAGGTCAGGTCGGCCATGATCGACCTGGAAAAAAAGACGCACAAGGGGTTCGGTTCCGAGAAGGATCCCCTTCTGGTCTCTGTCCGTTCGGGTGCGGCCATGTCCATGCCCGGCATGATGGACACCATTCTGAATCTCGGGCTCAACGAGGAGACCGCCAAGGGTCTGATCAAGCTGACCAAGAACGAGCGGTTCGTCTACGACGCGTATCGAAGGCTGGTCCAGCTTTTCGGCACCGTATGCATGGGAATTCGGGACGAGGCCTTTGACGAGGTCTTCACCCGGATCAAGAAGGATCGGGGAGCCGAGACGGATATCGATCTGGACGCCGACGGTCTCAAGGAGGCCACCCGCGCCTTCATGGGGGTGTTCGAAAAGGAGACCGGCTCCCCTTTTCCTCAGGATCCCTACATGCAGCTCGAAAAAGCCATTCAGGCGGTGTTCGATTCCTGGATGGGCAAGCGCGCCGTGGACTACCGCCGGGAGTTCAACATCACCAAGGACATGGCCAACGGAACGGCCGTGAACATCTGCACCATGGTCTTCGGGAACATGGGCGACGACTCGGCCACCGGCGTGGCCTTCACCCGGAACCCGGGCACCGGGGAGAACCGACTCTACGGCGAGTACATGATCAACGCCCAGGGAGAGGACGTGGTGGCGGGGATCCGAACGCCCAAGCCGATTCGAGAGCTGCGCAGGGACATGCCCAAGGTGTACCCCGAGCTCGAGGAGCTTCGCCACACCCTGGAGGACTACTACCAGGAGGTGCAGGACTTCGAGTTCACCATCGAGAAAGGAAAGCTCTACTGCCTCCAGACACGCAACGGGAAGATGAATGCCGCGGCCTTCATTCGGACCTCCATCGACATGGTGAACGAGGGGCTGCTCAACGAGGTGGACGCCATCCTTCGGATTCAGCCGGAGATGCTCGCCCAGTTCCTCCACCCGAGCCTGGACCCCAACGCCAAGGCGGATGTGCTCGCCCAGGGCCTGCCCGCCTCGCCCGGGGCGGCTTCCGGCAAGATCGTCTTCGACGCGGACCGCGCCGAGAACAAGGCCAAGCTGGGTGAGAAGGTCATTCTGGTCCGGGAGGAGACCAAGCCGGACGACATTCACGGGTTTTTCGCCTCCCAGGGGATCCTCACGAGCCGGGGAGGCAAGACCTCCCATGCGGCCGTGGTGGCCCGGAGCATGGGCAAACCGTGCGTTTCCGGCTGCGAGGCGATTCAGATCAACCAACACGCCAAAGAGGCCGTCATCTCCGGGGTCACCCTTCACGAAGGGGATGTGATCACCATCGACGGGACCACGGGCAACGTGTTCCAGGGACAGGTCCCGACCATTGAGCCCGAGTTCGTGGAGGACCTCCTCGTGCTGCTCGAGTGGGCGGACGACGTGGCCGAGCTCAAGGTCATGGCCAACGCGGACACGCCCGAAGCCGTGGCCAAGGCCCGGAAGTACGGGGCAGTGGGCATCGGCCTGTGCCGGACGGAGCGCATGTTCAACCAGCCCGAGCGGCTGCCCATCGTCCAGGAGATGATCCTGGCCGATTCCGAGGAGGAGAGGAAGAACGCCCTGGACCGGCTGCTCCCCTTCCAGCGGGAGGACTTCAAGGAGATCTTTCGGATCATGGACGGGCTCCCGGTCACGGTCCGCCTGCTCGACCCGCCCATCCACGAGTTCCTGCCTTCGGCCGAGGAACTGGTGAGCGAGATCGAAAACCTTCGGGAGCTCCGAAAGACCGTGGAAGGTATGTCCGCGCTGCCGGACACGCTCAAGCTCCTGGACCCGGAGCTTCTCAACAAGTACGCGGCCAACCTGGAGAGCTTCAATGTGGGCCTCTCCGAGCTCAAGGGCAAGCACCTGGCCGAGGAGCTGGTGCAGAACAAGGAGGTCATGCTCCAGAAGGTACGCTCGCTCGCCGAGACCAACCCCATGCTCGGGCACCGCGGCGTGCGCCTCGGCATTACCTATCCCGAGATCTATGCCATGCAGATACGGGCCGTCCTGGAGGCGGCCGCCGAGACCCTGCAGGAGGGCGGAAAGGTGTCTCCGGAGATCATGGTGCCCCAGGTCTGCACACAGCAGGAGCTCAAGTGGGTGCACCGGTACGTGAAGGAGATTCACGAGGACGTGGAGAAGAATTTCAAGATCAAGGTGCCCTTCAAGTTCGGGACCATGATCGAGGTGGTGCGAGCCTGCATGCGCGCCGGCCGGATCGCCGAGCTGGCCGAGTTCATGTCCTTCGGCACCAATGACCTGACCCAGGCCACCTTCTCCTTCTCCCGGGAGGACGCGGAGAACAAGTTCCTGCCCCTCTACAACGAGCGGGGCATCCTCCAGCACAACCCCTTCGAGATCCTGGACATCAAGGGGGTGGGCCGCCTCATGGCGATCACCGTAGAGTGGGCCCGCAAGACGCGTAAGGGAATGAAGATCGGGATCTGCGGGGAGCAGGCCGGCCACCCGGAGACCATTCGCTTCTGCCACCACATCGACCTGAGCTACGTCTCCTGCTCGCCGCCGCGGGTCCCCATTGCCCGGCTGGCCGCGGCCACGGCCAAGCTCACGGAGAAGGAGTTCGTCTGGGTGTAGAACGGGCGAAGCGCCTGCCCGAGACGGACGGTGACGATGCTGCGAACGTTCCCGCACGGCCCCGCTGCCCTGCGGGAACGTTCTTTTTCGGAGTTGAAAGAAGCTGAGACAAGGAGGAAGCCACTGATACCCAGCGCCGCAGTGCAGCGATCTATTGGCACGAAGAGGAACCCGAGGCCTGAGGGACGAAAAGCCCGCTGCCTTGACGTCTCCCGCGGTTGCACTATATTTACAAAGAGGGTATGAAGGACAACATCTTCAAAGATTTCCAAAGGAAAGGACTTATGCCGGAGATTCGAAACTCAAACACGACCCGCTTCGAGCAGGGGCCCATACGGCCGCCCAACGAGGCCCAGAGTCTCCTGCTGCGCTTTACGCGGAACTGCCCTTGGAACCAGTGTCTCTTCTGCCCGGTGTACAAGCGTAGAAAATTTTCTCTTCGCACCGTGGAAGAGATCAAGGAGGACATTCAGGCGGCAAGGGATGCCGCCGACGAGATCAAGGCCCTTTCGTTCAGGCTGGGGGAGGGCGGTGCAATCACGGACCGCGTGATCAGCGCGCTGTTCAACGAACCGGACGTCTCCGACGCCAAACGCAGCGTGGCGGTGTGGCTCTACTACGGGACCGGGGCGTGTTTCCTTCAGGACGCGGACAACCTGGTTATGAAGACTCGGGATTTCGTGGAGGCGCTCCGTTTTCTGAGAGAGAAATTTCCCGAGATTCAGCGTGTGACCACGTACTCACGTTCGCGCACCATCATTCGGAAGTCCGTCGAGGCCCTGAAAGAGATCCGCAAGGCAGGGCTCGACCGGATTCACGTGGGACTCGAGAGCGGGTACGATCCCCTGCTCAAGCTCGTCAAAAAGGGTGTGACCGGGGCTCAACACGTGGAAGCGGGCCGAAAGGTGATCGAGGCGGGCCTGGACCTGTCCGAGTACGTGATGCCGGGCCTCGGCGGGCAGGAGATGTGGAAGGAGCACGCCCTGGCCACCGCGGACGTGCTGAACCGCATCAATCCTCACTTCATCCGGCTGCGCAGCCTTCGCGTTCCGAGGAGGGTACCCTTGCATCGACTGGTGGAAGAGGGGACCTTCACCATGCAGACGGACGACATGCTCGCAGAGGAGATCCGGGTCTTCATAGAAGCTTTGGAGGGCATCACCAGTGTGATGACCAGCGACCACATCATGAACCTCCTCGAGGAGATCTCGGGCAAATTCCCCGAGGATAAGGAGAATATGCTGGAGGTTATTCGGAAGTACCAGTCCCTGCCGGACCAGGAGCGCCTGATCTACCGTGTCGGCCGGCGCGGCGGGGCCTATCGTTCCACGGACGACCTGGAGCGGGACCCGGCCACCTACCAGAAGATTCGAAACCTGGTGGAGCAGGTACGAAAAGAGGAAGGGGACCCAGGCGTGGATCGGCTGATTCGGGATATGGTAGACAGATACATATGAGTTATGAGTGAACTAAAGTGATCTAGAGTGTTCTAAAGTTAAAATAAAACTCCTTTCGGAGTTTACGAATTCTATCGATTTTTTCTCTGCGTTTTCGCGTCTTTGCGAGAGGCGAAAGGTGTTTTCAGCATGGCCTATTATCCGATCCTCATGGACCTCGAGGGCGAACGTGTGCTTGTCGTGGGCGGCGGGCGCGTGGCCGAGCGCAAGGTCCAAAGCCTCCTCGATTTCGGAGCGCGCGTGGATGTGGTGAGCCATGCCCTGAGCCCGGCGCTTGAGGCCCTGGAGGGAGAAGGGCGTGTTCGCCTGGTGGGCCGGGAGTTTTTGGAGCCTCATCTGGACGGGGCCCTGCTGGTGATTGCGGCGACGGACGACAAAGAGGCCAATCGCCGCATCAGCGCTTCGGCCAGGAGGCGCGGAATCCCGGTCAACGCCGTGGACCAGCCCGAGGACTGCACCTTTATCGTGCCGGCCGTGGTCCGTCGCGGGGACCTTCTCCTGGCCGTGTCCACGTCCGGGCGAAGCCCGGCCCTTGCAAAACGCCTTCGAAAGGACCTCGAGAAGCGCTACGG
>JASFQI010000144.1:0-11303 GCA_050115555.1 Desulfobacteraceae bacterium | reverse complement strand
GTCAGCTCCAGTCGATGGGGACCCTGGGCACCGGGGATTTCTTCGGGGAGCTGGCGCTTTTAAAGGACGAGCCCCGCGCGGCAACCATCAAGGCCCTTGAGCCTTTGGAGGTCTTTATCCTTCCCAAGGCCAAGTTCGACGAGGTGGTCCGAAGCTCCACAAATTTCAGGGAGCAGCTCAGAAAAGAGTACTTTGTATAGTCCTACCTTTTTCGTCATGACAAAACACATCCTCTATCGGGAGTTCAGGGCCAACGAAAGGTCGCTATGTGGAGGTCCCTGGATCGCGCAAAGGCGATGAAGTTCTCGAGCGCGTTTTTGTCGCCCGCATAGACATGTACCAGCAGGGCAAGCAGGAGTTGATCCTTTTCAGTCGCGGATATCGCGGCCGTGACCTCGGTTTCATAATCCCCCGGACCGAACGCATTTTTCAGGATGCGGAGGTCCCCTTCCTCCGTGATGGTTGCATCCACAAAGGTGGAGGATTCGTTTTCTTCCCTGAAGAGATTCGTGGACAGCATGTTTCCCCCGTTTTCACAAAAAAGAACGGGCATCATTTTTCTGAGGGCCTGGTGTTGTTCTCCAGGACGAAATCCATGTAGGCCACCCGTTCTCCCCGCCACAAGTAAGGGATTTCTTTTCCGCCGAAAAGGGTTTTTGTCACACCATCCAGCGTCCTGACCCCGCCTTCCCACCGGGACAGCCTGTTTTCATACGTCCATTGAAGCGTGAATTCCCGGACGTCTTCTTTTATTCCGGCTTCAGAGAGGGAAAGGGTCTGATGAAAAAGCATTTCGCTTTTCGTGTCGATCCAATGGAAATCCTTCTCCGTGACCACATAACCGTGAGGCGGGGAGATACGGGTGATACTCATGGGTTTCCCGTAAAACAGAGCATCAAAACGGCTTTGAAAGCTCCTGAAGACTTCATTTCGAACAAACTAGATGCGCAAGGGCCGTTCCGAGGTGTTCTTGAAGACCAGGCCCACGTCCCATGGGGTGTCCCGCGGAATACTCTCCCGCGTGGACCGGATGCAGATTTTGAGGCCGGATTCTTCCTGTGAGCAGCGTTCGCATCGCATGACGGGGCCTCTTTCCCTGCGGATCAGCGCTGGAGCTCCCGGAATCGGCCCTCCAGGGCGTCAATGCGCTCGATCCGGATCAGGGCGTCATAGTACTCCTTGCCGTCCAGCTTTTCCAGGTGCACCAGGTGGTCGCCGACCTCCTTGACAAGACCGGTCAGCGTGTTTCCGGAATCCAGGGTTACAGATACCTTCTTGCCGACCAGGGCCTTCAGGTTGTCCTCCAGGGAAGCGCCGACCTTGTAGCTCATGCCTTCAATGGGTACGAGCTTGGTCTTCGCACAAACCCCGGACGGGAGTAAAATAATCCCCGCACAAAGCAGCCCTACCAGGCAAATACCCAGGACCCCTGTCCTTTCAACTCGTGTTTTCATTCGATTCTCCTTTCTCATTTGGGGTTGTCATCAGGACATCCACGCCAGGGCCGATTCGGTCTGCTCCCATCGGCCTCCGGATTTCTCGAGGAGTCGGTACTCTCCATGACCCATTTCCCAGTCCACCTGGAGGCCGGTGAAGATGAGCGCTTGATCGCACAGGATGTTGAGGCCCACCTGTGAGACATCCAAAACACCATAAGAACGTGGATACAATGTGCGGAATCGCTCCCACCCCTGGTCATTCTGAAACAGCGCGTCCAGCTCGCTCTGGGTCAGGATGATGAATCGATCGTCCAGGCGAAAGGTCGATCGAACCGGCACTCGCACGCGATTCACGGCCACGAAGTCGGCTAGGGTGTCGGGTAAAAGTCCCCGAAGCGCCTTCTCGAGAAACGCGGTCGTCTGCTGAATGCTCTCCTCCCCGCGCCCCGTGAAGTCACACCCCGTGAGCTCGCCCACAACCTGTTTCTCCCCTCTCCCTACTTCATCCAGGCAGGCCAGGAGCACCTGTTGTTCAGCCTCGGCTTCTTTCGCTGGAGACATTGTGACATCTATTCAAAGCGGCGCTCACCCTCAATCATAACGGGGTTTGACCTTCGCGTTACAAGCCGGAGGAGCCCGCACCCCTCTATGGAATCTCACGCTCCATGTCGTGTAGCATATGAAAGCTGTCTTGTTACCGGAGAGAAGCCCTGCCCGCGTGAAAGACCGTCTGGCGTGACAGGGCGATCCGTTGAGGATCAGGATGATGCGTCGATCAGAAGACGGTGTATTGTTCTAGAATATGGTTTTTCCAATTCAAATCCTAACCCCGGGAAAGCTCGTGTGTCAACAGGAGGACCTCTCGTTCAAGGAACCTCTCGATCATTTGACCCTTCAAGGAAATTGGATTAGCCTGATTTCAAGTCCATAAGGCGCGAGAGCTCTTGAAGGAGGCGTTCGCCTGGAGCAATGGGGCCGGTGGAACCGGGAGAACCGGGAGGCCCTGGCCCGCATACCAGAACCAAAGCCCTCTATTGCGTCGTACATCGCGGCATGGGGTGGAATCTGAACAGCGTAAGAGGTAAAGCAACATGAAAGAGGGCACTCGAGCCACCGTGGTGAACCTATGGCGGACCAAAGAGCTGGATCAGGATTTCGATCATGTGGTGCAGGCCGTGGAGGAGAGTAAAGGCTCCACGGATCTCATCGTGTTTCCCGAACGGAGCCTGGTAGGTTTCAGAAACAGGGAGGAGTATGAGGATCGACTCAAGGGGCTGAAGGCGTTGTCGCGACGACTCGGTATGCTCATCTGCGTCGGGGCGGAGGAGCCGCAAGGGGGAGAGCGGGGAACCGGGCCCTTGCCGTACAACGCCGCCGTCCTGATCGAAGGAGATACGGTCCACACGTACCGGAAGAATCACCTGGTCTGGGACGAACCCGAGGAGAGTGAGCCCGGGAACCTTGGATTTCCCGTGTTCGACACGGCCGTGGGAAAGGTGGGGGTCCTCGTTTGCTATGACAACGAGTTTCCCGAGTCCATGCGCTGCCTCAAGGTCCAGGGGGCGGAGATCGTTCTCCTTCCTGCGGCGTGGCCGGTCGCGTACCTGGAGTTCTGGGACCTCTACACGAGGGTGAGGGCCCGGGAGAACCAGGTCTTTCTCCTGGCGGCCAACGACTGCAGCACCCAGCCCTGTCCCTTCCTGGAGGGATCTTCCTTCATCGAGTACGGTGGAAACAGCCGCATCGTGGACCCCCTGGGCCAAGTTCGGGTGAACATCGACGGCCGGGAGAAGCCCTTTACGCGGGCCACCCTGACCCTGGACGCCCATGCGTTTTGCGAGGTAAAAAGGATCCTCGGCCCGAACACGGATCCCTGGGCTAACCGAAGGCCGGGGTTGTACAAAGAGCTCTGTCGCTCGTGACAGCGAACCCCAAAGAGAAACTTATGTTTTTTACCAGCGTCCCCTATTGAGAGGAACACTTATGGCGAGAATCCTCGTGGTTGATGATGAACCCTACATTCGTGCAGTGATCTGCGAGCAATCTCGGCAGATGGGCCATGTGTGCGAGGCTGCAGAGACTCTGGAGGAAGGCAGGGCTCGAGCCGCCTCGGGGTCCTTTGATCTGGTGTTTTTGGACGTCCGACTTCCGGATGGGAACGGACTGGAGGCGATTTCCAAGGTCAAGATGTCATCGTCGGCTCCGGAGGTCGTGATCATTACAGGAGTTGCGGACGAGGAAGGTGCAAAGCTGGCTGTGGATTCCGGGGCATGGGACTACCTGCAGAAGCCCTTGCACCTTTCCGAGATCACCCTTCAGATCAAGCGGACGCTGGAGTACCGGGAGAAGTCGGAAAGGGTCGGCCGGGAAAGGGTGGAGATCGATCGGGGACGGATCATCGGCCACAGCAGGCGGATCTCCCGCTGTCTGGACCAGGTGGCCTACTGCGCTGCCGGGGACGCTGGCGTGCTCATTCAGGGGGAGACCGGAACGGGAAAAGAGCTCTTTGCCCGAACAATTCACGAGAACAGCCCGAGAAGGGACGCCTCGTTCGTAGTGGTGGACTGTGCGGCGCTCCCGGAGCACTTGGTTGAGAGTGTCCTCTTCGGTCACGTGAAAGGGGCCTTTACCGGGGCGGAGCAATCCCGGGACGGTCTCGTGAAGCAGGCGGACCAGGGGACGCTCTTCCTGGACGAGGTGGGGGAACTGCCGCTTGCACTTCAGAAGGCCTTCCTTCGTGTGCTCCAGGAGCAACGATTTCGCCCTGTGGGGGGGCAGCGGGAGCGCAAGAGCCACTTCCGGCTGATTTCCGCTACCAACCGGGATTTGTTGTCTTCGGCGGCGCAAGGCCTTTTCAGGAAAGACCTGCTGTACCGCCTGCAGACCACGGTGATCAATCTTCCCCCACTGAGAGAGCGCAAGGGAGACATCAAGCTGTTGGTACTCCACTACATTCACAAGTTTTGCGACCGCAATGGGATGGAGATCAAAGGGTTTGTCCCGGAGTTTCTGGAAGTCCTCGAGCGATACGACTGGCCGGGAAATGTGCGGGAGCTCATCAATGCCCTGGAACACGCCGTGCTGTCCGTGAATACAAACCCCACTTTGTATCCCGCGAACCTGCCCGCAGAACTGAGAGTCCGCTTCATACGAAGCGCGGCCAAGGAGAAGCAGGGGAACCAAACCTCAAAAACGATTTTGACGGAGGACTGGTTTATGAGAGCCATGCCTCAGGACCTGCCGCCATTCAAGGAAATCAGGGACGCATGGCTTCAAGTTTTCGAAAAGACTTATCTCATTCGGTTGATGGAAAAGGCAACCGGTGACATGGGTGCGGCCATGGAGACGTCGGGCTTGAGCCGTACCAAGCTGTATGCCCTTCTCAAGAAGCACGGGGTGTCTCGGCGGTAGGAATCCGGAGAGGCCGGTTTCTTTTAAAATCCTCCTGTCCCGAATTTCAGGAAGTCTCGTCCCGGAATTCGGGATTTTTTTGCATGCCCTTCCCTTTCGTACTCTTCCGCCCACGCCTGGTTCTGATCAAAATCCATTGTTCTTTTTGACGATTTTTTGATGACACAGGTCGGGGGCTCCTATGTGGCTCCGCTGGCACGGAGATTGCTCTTTCGCCTGCTGCAGAGTGCTCCTGAGAATTGGACTTGTGGCGGTGCCTGGTGCAATTTGACCGAAAGGTCGCGAAGCGCGGAAATGGTTTTATTGGCTCTGCACTCTTGAGCCTCACGCTGGTGTAGCTTCATGGCCATACCAAGATGAAAAACGGAAGGATATTCTTACCGAAGATTCTGGGAGGCACCTCCCGGGTGATGGAAGAAACAGGGAATGCACGGAATCTCTCCGCGGGGTAAAGGCGCTGAGCAGTGTGTTTTTGTCCTCTGGGGGATTCCCTGGGAGATTGTTCAAACCCTTGAGATGTGTTTCGATGTCCGGCCTGATCAAGGCGGAAATGGATACTTGGAAGTCGGGTTTCTCATCCTGGAACAGAAGCCAGAAAGGGAGGTAACGAAATCATGAAGTGGAATTTGCGAAACCGGCTCCTCATCCCTGTGCTGGGGCTCATCGTCCTTGGCATGGGTGCGCTGACCGGAGCTTCCTACTACAATTCGAAAACCGATCTGGAGCGAGCCATTGTGGGTCAGGTCACCCAGCTGGCCGACTCGACACAGAGCGCCCTGGCCACGTGGAAGCGCGATCGTGTGCTCGACGTTCGTACCTGGGCAGTGGCCAAGGTGTACAAGACCGCGGTCAAGGATTCCTCTGCGGGCAAGTCGGCGCGAAAGTCCGCTAACCAGACCCTGGGAGAGCTCATGGAACAGTACGGCTACTACGAGAACATCTGTGTGGCCAATCCTGACGGAATCCTGGTCGCAGCGGGCGATCCGGCCGTTCTGGACAAAGTGAAGGTCGGCAATCGGGGGTACTTTCAAGCCTCCCTCACCGGGGAGATCTTTCTCTCCGGTGTGATGAAGAGCAGGGACACCGGCAGTCCCGTGTTCGTCATCTCCGCACCCGTTCTGGAGAAGGACCAGGTGATCGGGGTGCTGTTCGGAGTGGTGGACGTCAACACGTTCAGTGCCCGGTTCGTGGATCCCATCCAGGTGGGCGAAACCGGCTACGCATACATTTACGATCGGGACGGCAACGTGATCGCACACCCGGATAAGAAGATGATCCTGGAACTCAACATGAAGGAGTTCGATTTTGGTCGGGAAATGATGAACCTGGGGAGTGGGCAGATCACCTACACGTACAAAGGCGTCGAAAAGATTGTGGCGTTCCGCAAGCTGGAAGGGCTGGACTGGACCGTTGGAGTCGGTGCGTCCACGGATGAGCTCTTCGCGCCGGTCAAGGATCAGGCCTGGTGGAACCTGGGCGTGGCCGGAGGCGTGATTTTGGCGGCTGTGGCCGTGCTCCTGATACTGATTCGATCTGTGGTGGGCCCGATCAATCGGATCGTAGCCGGCCTTTTCGAGGGTGCGGACCAAGTGGCGAACGCTTCGGATCAGATCTCCTCGTCCAGCCAGACACTGGCCGAGGGGACCTCTGAGCAGGCCGCGAGCATCGAGGAGACATCCTCCTCCCTGGAAGAGATGTCTTCCATGACCCGGCAGAACGCAGAGAATGCAAACCAAGCCAAGGTCATGCGTAACAATGCGTTCGAGTCCATTCAGAAGGCCAATCAATCCATGCAGGAGACCCTGGAGGCCATGGAACGCATCCAGGTCAGTGGCGAGGAAATCGGTAAGATTATCAAAGAGATCGATGAAATTGCGTTCCAGACCAACCTGCTGGCCCTCAACGCTGCAGTGGAGGCGGCCCGGGCCGGGGAAGCCGGGGCGGGATTCGCCGTGGTGGCCGACGAGGTGCGCAACTTGGCCATCCGGTCGGCCGAGGCCGCCAAAAACACCCAGGGGCTGATCAAGAAGACGATCGACGAGATCGGTACCGGCTCGGAACGGGTAAAGAGGACCAACGAGGCCTTTAAAGAGACCATGGAACATAACCAGAAGGTGGGCGAGCTCACGGATGAGATTGCCGCCGCCTCCAGTGAGCAGGCCCAGGGTATCGAGCAGGTCAGCACGGCCGTGGACGAAATGGACAAAGTTGTGCAGCAGAACGCGGCCAACGCCGAGGAGTCCGCATCGAGCTCCGAGGAGATGAACGCCCAGGCGAGCCGGATGCGAGGCCTGGTGGAGGAACTGGTCGTCCTTGTGGACGGAAAAGGCGTTACAGGGCATTCCCGGGGACGCGCTTCCGCCATACCAACAAGTCATAAAACGAACTCTCCTCCCGAACAGGGTTTGCCGAGTCCGAGGGAAAGGAAAGAAAGCCGGCCTTCTGCGGCCTCTCGTCGGGCCAAGGAAGTGTCGCCGGAGCAGGCAATCCCCTTGGAGGAGGATGCGTTTCAAGATTTCTGACTCACGAAGCAGTTGTCTTTGTGAAGGCCTGCGTTCGAGCAGGTTCAATCCTAGGGCGGCCCTCTGCAGTACAAGCTGCAGAGGGCCGTTTGCACCTCGAACTCCTTGATAAGACAATTAAAACAATTTTAGCAGTTGCAGATTGTTTGCTCAATGGTTTCAAATGAATGGAAAGCAGGGAAAAACGCGCTCAAGATTCATGGCTGTCGTGCCGTTGAGAAAACAGGATGATCGATAGTGCCTCGATTTTGCAGCTCCATCCCGATTCAGCAGAACCGCGGTGAGGCTCGCGCGTTAGAATCTGTACACAGAGACGTGTGAATGGGACGCACATCAAAGCTCAGACGCTTTTTTTCTGGTAGACCTGATAGACGTGAAGAACGGAAGGAGGTGCTTGAAGTTCGAAGGGCCCTGCTTTCCAGGATCCTTCTTATCATGTGGCTGGCCGGTCTGCCGGCCGTGGTTTTAGGTGCGATTCATACCTACGTGCAGGGAAGATGGCAATTTTCTATTATTTATTTAGTTCTATATGCTGTGTTTATAATTTTAACCATTCCTTCAAAACATTTCTCCACTCAATTCAAATCCCTCATTCTGATTTTCGTCCTGTACCTGCTCGCCGTTTCCATCCTGGTCCGGCTGGGGATGAGCGGTGTGGGCCTTCCGCTCATGATCGGCCTGTGCTTCCTGGTCGGCCTGCTCTTTGGCTTCCGCAGTGCCGTTCTGACGATTTTTTCGAGCTTCGGGACCGTCGCCTTTGTGGCCGCCGGTATGACCACGGGTTTCATCACGATCTACCCGGAACACATGATGACCTCCGTGAAACCCGTCTCCTGGGGGATCGCGCTCTGCGTGTTCGTCATGATTGCGAGCCTGGCCGTCATCGCTCCTGAGCTTTTGAAACGGCGTATCGAAGAGTCCCTGGATCTGGCAGAGAAGCACAAGGAAGACCTGGAGACCGCAAACCAGCGGCTCAGGCAGGAGATTCAGGAGCACGAACAGGCGGAGGAGGCATTGAGGGCCAGCGAGCTCAGGTACCGGACGCTTTTCGACTCGGCCGATGATGCCATTTTTATCCTCAAGGACAGAAAAATCGTAAATTGTAACGAGGCCACGTTGCGGCTCTTCGGTGGCACCAGCGAGGACATCCTGGGGCAGGCCGTGGAAGACCTGCCCCCCCCCAGCAAGCGGACGGAAAGGGATCGCTGCAGCATGCCATGGAAATGGAAGAGGCCGTCATCAAGGGGGAAATTCCCGAGCGGTTCGAGTGGGTCCACCGCAGGCTGGACGGCACCCTGTTTTTTGCGGAGGTAAGCCTGAACCGATTGGAGCTCGGTGGGGACCCGCACCTTCAGGCCATTGTGCGTGACATCACGGCGAAAAAAGAGGGCGATAGGGCTTTGAGTGAGAGTGAGTTTCGCTTTCGAACGTTTTACAACTCCAATCCGGAGGGTGTGGTCCTCCTGGATTTTGAAGGCCGCATCCTGGACGTCAACAAGACACTCACGGTCATGAGCGGTTACACGGCATCGGAGATCGTGCATCGGCACTTCACGGAGTTTGTGCCGGAGATGTACCATCGGGCGGCCGGGCAGGCCATCCAGTCGATTCAAAAAGACATTTCGCAGAAAGAGCTGTCCGAAGTCGCGCTCATTCGAAAGGACGGCGTCCCGTTGCCTATCTCCATCAAGGGTTGGCGGATCACGGATGAAGAAAGCAAGCCCGTGGCCTTGGGCGTGTTTGTTCGGGACCTTACCAAAGAGAAGCACCTTGTGGAGTAAAAGGCGGCCCTGGAAAAACAGCTGTTACAGTCCCAGCGGATCGAGGCGATCGGGACCCTTGCCGGGGGTATTGCCCACGACTTCAACAATATCCTGGGAGGTATCATCGGCTATACCGAGCTGGCCCTCATGGAAGAATCCCCCGATGCTGAGGTCAAGAGGCGGGACTATCTCCATAGGGTGCTCTATGCCGGCAGGCGGGCCAAGAACCTGGTTCAGCAGATCCTTCGATTCAGCAGGCCCGATGAGGTCGCTGTAACCACCATCGCGGTGACCCCGCTCGTCAAGGAGTCCGTCAAGCTCATGCAATCCATCCTTCCGAAGACCATTCAGGTCGAACAGCGTCTCGATGCCGACATCGATACGATATGCGGGGATGCAACGCAGATCCACCAGGTCATCATGAACCTGTGTACGAATGCGTATCACGCCATGCGCGATGATGGGGGCGTCCTGGCGTTATCCCTTCGGAATGTCTCCCTTACGGCTCCAAGGGAACGGATGTCCATGAGGGTGCCGCCGGGTGAGTATCTCCAGCTTGGAATTTCCGACACCGGTTGCGGCATCGAAACGCAGGTGTCCGGGAGGATTTTTGATCCCTACTTCACCACGAAGCGCGGGAGCGAGGGAAGCGGCCTGGGTCTTTCGGTCACTCTGGGGATTGTGAAGGGGCACAAGGGCCTCATCGAAGTGGAGAGCAACGTAGGCGAGGGAACCCGGTTCGACATCTACTTGCCGGTAGCTCGAAGCAAGGCCGTTCAAAAGGAGTCCCAGGCGGATTCCCTGCCGGTCGGCCGCCAGGAGAACATCCTCGTTGTCGATGACGAACGTTTCTTCCTCGATGTGGTCAGGGACAGCCTGGAGTATCTGGGGTATCGCGTGAAAGCGCACGCCAGCAGCCTGAAGGCGCTCGAGGTCTTTAAGGAGGATCCAACGGGTTTCGACCTGCTGGTCACGGACCAGACCATGCCCGAGATGACAGGGGTTCAGCTCATAGCCGAGATTCGTAAGATTCATCGAACCATTCCGGTACTCCTGTGCACTGGATACAGTGAGACCGTGACCGAGGAGACGGCCGGATATTACGGCATCACCCAATTTCTCATGAAACCCGTCAGCACAAAGGACCTGGCAATGGCGGTCCACGAAGTCCTGGACGGGAAGAGAATCGGGCGAGGGACGTAGCCCGTTCACCACGAAAACCCGCCTTGTGAATGCCATGAACAAGGATACACGCGCGCGTATCGGGAATCGGGAGCGTGCTTCTTTCCCGGAAGGATCTCATTCACCCACTCCCAGAGTAATGTTTACGATTTGATTTCACCCACAAGGCTATGACGTTGCAGAAAGAACCTGAAAGACAAGGCCTGAGCTACTGGCGCGAAAGAATTCTTCTGGCGATCCTGAGTGTCGGCCTGGTGTTTGCCCTGTTCCTCTTCGTTCCCATGACCCTGATGGCGGTTCAGGGCAAGGTGTGGATGATCGTGGCCCTGAATACAGCGGTCTATGCCTCGGCGCTGATGGTCCTGATCTTTCGGGGATGGAAGTACGAGATCCGCGCCGTGTGCACCCTCCTCCTGGCGTTTGCCATTGGTGCCTACGTCATTCTCTACTTCGGCTTGTTCAGCGGGGGGCCGGTCTGTTTGTTTGCCTTTGCCGTAATGGCAGGCCTGCTCCTGGGATGGAGAGCCGCCGTGGGGGCCCTGATCGTCAATGCGCTGACCCTGCTGCTCTTCGGGTGGCTCGCAGCCACGGGACGGTGGGCTCAGGACATGCCCTTTTTCCCGACTCCGCTCAGGGCGGTGGTGGCCTGGGGGACGTACCTCCTGATGAATGCGGTCACCGCGATCTCCGCGGCGGTCATGGTGCGAGGCATGCACGGCCTGGCAGAAATGGAAAGGGCATCCAAAGAGGACCTTCACGCGGAGCAGGGGAAGCTCACCCGGGAGATCGAGGAGCGGAGCAGGGCGGAGAGGGCCCTTCGGAAGAGCGAGAAGGCGTTTCGTCTGCTGGCGGAAAACGCAAACGATATCATCTGGACCGTGGACCCGTCGACCATGCAGTACACCTATGTCAGCCCGTCGGTCTACAGGATGCGCGGTTTGACTCCGAAAGAGGCCAGGGCGGAGGGTGTGGAAAAGACCCTGTCC
>JASFQI010000143.1:0-11319 GCA_050115555.1 Desulfobacteraceae bacterium | reverse complement strand
CGGATAGCCGGTGGCACACATGCGGCAGGGGGGGGGCTTTTGTGAAGAGGCGATCGAGGATTGCGGACATCATGCACGAGGACCGGATCGGCGAACGGGTCGCTGTGTGCGGCTGGGTCCGTACGCGCCGGGATGCCAAAGCCGGATTTTCATTTATTGAAATCAATGACGGATCGTGCATGAAGGGCCTTCAAATCGTAGCTGACGGCGGTCTTCCCAATTACAGGGATGAGGTCCTCAAGATTCAGACCGGGTGCTCTGTTCAGGCCGATGGAGAGCTCGTTGCCTCGCCCGGCAAGGGTCAAACCGTGGAGATGAGAGCGGAGGAGATCACGGTGCTTGGATGGGCCGACCCGGCCGAGTATCCCCTTCAGAAGAAACGCCATTCATTCGAGTTCCTGCGCACCATCGCTCACCTGCGTCCGAGAACCAACACCTTCGGGGCGGTCACGCGCGTGCGAAATGCCATGAGCCGGGCCGTTCACGCCTTTTTTCAGGAACGCGGCTTCCTTTACGTGCACACGCCCATCATCTCCGGGAGCGACTGTGAAGGGGCCGGCGAGATGTTCCGCGTCACGAACCTGGATCTGGACGACCTTCCCCGCAAGGACGGCCGGGTGGATTTTACACAGGATTTTTTCCACAATCCGGGCTTTCTCACCGTGAGCGGACAGCTGGAGGCGGAAGTCTACGCCCTGGCGCTGGGAGACGTGTACACCTTCGGGCCCACATTCCGGGCCGAGAATTCAAACACCTCCCGTCACCTGGCCGAGTTCTGGATGATCGAGCCGGAGATGGCCTTTTGCGACCTGAACGGGAACATGGACCTGGCCGAGGCGTTCCTGAAGTACATCTTTCAGGACGTCCTCACCCACTGCGAAGAGGACATGGCGTTTTTCGCCAGATTCTTCGACAAGACGATCATCGACACCCTCGAGGCCATCATCCAGAACGATTTCGAACGCCTGACCTACACCGAGGCCATGGATCTTCTCACCCGGGCGAACCAACCCTTCGAGTACCCCGTATCCTGGGGGAGCGACCTGCAGTCCGAGCACGAGCGATACCTTTGCGAGCAGATCTTTCACAAGCCGGTCATCCTCATCGACTACCCCAGTGAGATCAAACCGTTCTACATGAAGGTCAATGAGGACGGCCGCACGGTCCGCGCCATGGATGTGCTCGTCCCCAAAATCGGGGAGATCATCGGGGGCAGCCAGCGGGAAGATGATTACAAAATCCTCCTTGACCGCATTCAGGAGACCGGCCTGAACCCGGACGACTACTGGTGGTACCTGGAACTCCGTAAGTACGGTACAGCCCCCCACGCCGGCTTTGGTCTCGGATTCGAGCGCCTCGTCCAGTTCGTCACCGGCATGGCCAACATCCGCGACGTCATCCCGTTCCCGCGAACGCCGGGCAATATTTCGTTTTAGGGATGGATGTCATTCGAACCAGGCCGGCCCAGGGAGCCCGGGAGGCCCGAAGACTTTCTGTCATCATTCAGCGCGACCTCTTCGATTTCGTTCTCGCCGCGGAACGGGAAAGGGCGAGCGGCTCTATCGTGGTCCGCAAACGATAAACTTCCCTGAACCGGCGCGCCATGAGCTCACTCCAACCCGTACTCTCGAATCTTGCTGAGCAGCACCGGGCGGCTGATCTCCAGGATGCGGGAGGCCTGGGAACGGTTTCCCCCGGTCAACTCAAGGGCTTTCTGGATGAGCTCACGCTCCAGACGCTTGGTGGCCTGCTTGATGGAGAGGCAATCCGCCGGAACACCCCCGGACCGCTCTCCGGCATCCGCCGTCAGTAAAGACGGGAGGTCGTCCAGGCCGATCCAGCGCTTCCTGGCCAGGAGGACCGCACGCTCCAGGACGTTTTCCAGCTCCCTCACATTCCCCGGCCAGTCGTGGCGCGCAAGTGCGGGCATGGCCTCGGTGGAGACGCCTTGGACGTGTTTTTTCAGCTTTCGGTTGAAACGCTCGATGAAGTGATCCGTGAGCAGGGCGATATCGCCGCGCCGTTCCCGCAGAGGCGGCAGGTGAATGCTAACGACGTGGATTCTGTAAAAGAGATCCTCGCGAAAACGGCCCGCCTGCATCTCCTTTCGCAGGTCCCGTGCCGTCGCTGCAATGACTCGCACGTCGATAGGGGTCGGGCTGGTGGCCCCGAGGGGCGTGATCTCCTCTTCCTGCAGGACCCGCAGGAGCTTGACCTGCAGTGAAAGGGGAAGCTCACCGATCTCATCCAAAAAAATCGTTCCGCCGCTTGCTTCCTCGAACAGGCCGGGCTTGTCCTGCACGGCGTCCGTGAACGCCCCCTTGCGATATCCGAAAAGCTCGCTTTCCAGGAGGTTCTCAGGAATCCCACCACAGTTGATGGAGATCAGGGGTCCTCCTCCACGGGCGCCGCTCGAATGGATGGCGCGGGCCACGAGTTCCTTGCCCGTTCCGCTCTCTCCTGTGAGAAGCACCGTAGTCTTGTGGTCCGCGACCGTATGTACGAGATCGAGGACGCGGGCCATGACCTCACTGTCCGTGACGATTTCCCCGAAGGCATACCGCTCCTCCAGGCGTTTGAGTCGATCCTGGAGTCGAAGGTTCTCCGCCTTGAGCCTCTCCCGCTCCTCCGCCTTCTTCAGGGTCAGCAGGATCTCGTCCGTCTTGAAAGGTTTGGACACATAGTCATAAGCCCCTTCTTTCATGGCATCCACAGCGGATTCCAGGTTCCCGTAGGCACTCATCATGATGAAGGTCCGGTCCGGAAACTTCTCCTTGGCCTTCCGCAAAAGGTCCATTCCGTCCATGCGGGGCATTCGAATATCACACAGGATGAAGTCGAACGGGGAGGACTCCATGCGCTCCAGACCTTCCATTCCGTCCGCCGCGGTCTCCACCTCATAGTCGGCCTTGCCCAGCATGACCGACAACATGTGGCGCATATTCTTTTCATCGTCGATCACCAGGACACGCTTCGCGCTCATGTCGTTTTTTCCTCCGCTCCCTCCAGCGGCAGCTCTATGATCACAGTGGTCCCCTCTCCGGGCGTGCTGAGAATGCGGATGGAACCCCCCAGATCTTCCACGATACGATGGCTCACGGAAAGGCCGAGCCCGGTCCCTTTTCCCGGATCCTTCGTGGTGTAAAACGGGTCGAAGACCTGAGACAAATCTTCGTCAGCGATACCGAGGCCATTGTCCGCAATGCGCACCTCAATGCGGCCCTCTTGAGAGCGAGTGCGAATCCAGATGGTCCGCTCCTCTTCCCCTTTCCCAGGGGCGGCCCTTTCGGCAAGGACGTCTCCCGCGTTCATGAGAATGTTCAAGAAGACCTGTTGCATTCTTCCAGGGTCCGCAAACACGACATCCTGTTGGGCCTCAAGCTCGAGAACCGTCATCACACCCTCCATGATCGCCTGAGGCTGAAGCATCTCCAGAGTATCCCGGATCAGGCCGTGCAGGGAAACCTGCTCTCGTTTTTCCTCCGAGGCCCGAGAAAAATCGAGCAGTGTACGGATGATACGGTGGATCCGAGCGATCTCGGTCTCGATTCGGCTTATGCAGTCGGCCTTCTCGCTCTCGGACACATCCGGGCGTGCCATCAACTCCAGGTAGCCCAGAATGATCCCGATGGGGTTTCCGATCTCGTGGGCTATCCCTGCGGCGAGCCGTCCCACAGAGGCAAGCTTTTCCGAACGAAAGACCTCGTTCTGGGCCTTGCGCAGCTCCTCGTTCGCCAGCTCAAGGGAGTCGATGTGCTCCCTCATGGCGGTCTTGTTCTCCTCCAGACGTCGAATCATGTGGCTCAAGGACCGGGAAAGCTGACGGATCTCACTCCCGCTGCTCTCACCCAGGGTAACGAGAAAATCGCCTTCGGTGTAGTCCTCGGTCATCTTGAGGAGCCTCCGGATGGGGCGAACCACAACCCTTGCCAGGAGGGCCATGCCTGCAAGGGCGAGAATCGCCGTGTCCAGAAGGATGTAAAGGAGCACGAATTTCTGGGAGGTTCTAAGATCACGGTACAACGGCACCAGGGACCCTGTGACGCTGATCCCCGCCCGGGTTCGCCCCCTGCCGGAGGCGGGCACCGAAATGCGCACCCACTCCGGCCCGGGCCAGATGACCGCCCAGGTTCGCCCCAGGAGCTCGACCTGCTCCTGCCTGGCGCGCAGGACCTGGAGCGCGGCTGCAAGGGGGGGAGGCCCCACGTCTTCCGGGCTCTCGCCCATGTCGATCACGACCTTCCCCCTTCGATCCACGATGAACACAGAGACATATTCCGCCTCTTCCAGTAGACTTCGAACTGCTTCCACCGCGTCTGTCCGCGATTTATCCCCGCTTTCGTACTCCTCTGCAAGCAGATTCGCCAACGGTCCTTCCAGGGACCGTGCCAGCAGGCGCCCGGCCTGCACGCGGGCACGCACGAGGTCCCGTTCCGCAAATCGAATCATGACCACGTCGCAGAGCATCATGGCCGCCAGGATCAGAAAACCCAGCTGCGCAATCACGCTGGCTCTGAGGCTGAACGCAGGGATTCGCAATGACGTCCTCCCTGGTTTCCATCCAGAAATGGTTGTTTTCCGCAATCTCATCGTCGATCTTCAGGATTCCTTGTGCGACGCACTGCAGTGCGTCTCCGCACAATCCCTTGATCTCCTTGATCTTGCAAAAAATCTTTCATTTCTGAATTGGAAACCTGCAAGTGCCCGAAAAGCATTTCTGGACGCACACTCCCTAAAACAGCAGCTGGCAGTAGGCCCATTGAATGCGGGATCCGAAAAACAAGACGAGGAGGGCGCCTAGGGAAAGGAAGGGACCGAAAGGAATCCGTACACGCAACCCGCGCCTCATAAGCAGCAAGGCGCTCCCTCCGATGAGAATCCCGGCCAAGGAGGAGAGGAGAATGATGAATGGAAGGGCCCGCCAGCCCATCCAGGCCCCGATCATGGCGAGCAGCTTGACGTCTCCAAGGCCCATGCCCTCCTTTCCGGTCAGCCGATGAAATATCCAGGCCACGGCGAAAAGGAAACCGCCTCCCCCGGCCGCTCCCAAAGCCGCATCCGTCCAAGAGGCCAGGCCCCAGGGTGTGAAGGAAGCGGCAATACCCACGAGGATTCCCGGAAGAGAGATCACATCCGGTATCACCTGATGCTTCAAGTCAATGAGACTCACCACGACAAGACACGACACGAAGGCCATGGTAAGAGCATAGGTCACGCTTGGACCAAACCGTCCTATCAAGAAGAGGCTCAGCACCCCTGTCCCGAGTTCCACCAGCGGGTAGCGCACGCTGATGGGGGCGCCGCATCGTCGGCACCGGCCAAGGAGCAGGGCGTAACTGAGCAGGGGAATGTTGTCGTAAAATCGGATCGGCTCGCCACAGCTCGGGCAGGACGAAGCAGGGCGAACGATGGAGACCCCTTCGGGTATTCGGTGGATACACACGTTCAGAAAGCTTCCCAGCACCAGACCGAACAGGAATGCAAACAGCAGGATCAGAAGTCCTCCATCCATGAACCTTATCCCCTATGCGAACCTTTGTTGACAGAGGTCCCCGGCCGGGCATAGAATCCCGCGCATGATTCTAAACATCAATCCCGAAAACCCCCAGCAAAGACTCATTCAGCGCGTCGCGGACGTGCTGGAAAACGGTGGCCTGATCGCCTACCCCACAGATACGTTCTACGGAATCGGGTGCGATCTTCTCAACAAGAAGGGAATCCAGCAGATCCACAGGCTGAAAAACCGTTCTCTCAAGAAACCCTTTTCCATCGTCTGCGACGGCCTGAAGGAAATCAGCCGATACGCCAAAGTCTCCAACTATGCCTACAAGACCATGAAACGGCTGTTGCCAGGACCATATACATTTGTTCTGGACGGAACCAAGCTCGTTCCCAAAATCATGTTGACGAAACGGAAAACCGTCGGAATCCGCGTCCCGGACAATCAAATCTGCTTAGGCATTGTCCGGGCCCTCGGTCGACCCGTGATCAGTACAAGCGCCGGCCTGGACGATCCGCATGAAATCCAGGAGGTCTACAAGCCGTTTCTGGATATCGTCGTGTACGGCGGCCCCCTTTATCCGAGTCCGTCGAGCGTGATCTCCTTGACCGGGGATTTCCCGGAAATCATACGGGAAGGGAAGGGGGATGTGAGTAGTTTTAAGTAGAATTCGATCAGATGGGGTTGTGACGTAGCGGGCATCAGCGGGGCTCGGGTTGCATGGATTGCGTCGCCCACCCATCCCATCGGTATGCCATCCGCGGCCCCAGGAACTCCTGGAGGACATGAATCACTCCGCGGGCCGTGGTCTCCGCGAGCAGCTCCAACAGGCCGATGCTCGGCTTTTCCGGATATACGAGCGTCACATCCCCCTGAATCCCGGTCATCCGCTTCGCCAGGGTCACGGCGTCCTGAAAGTTCCCCAGTTGGTCCACCAGGCCCAGTTCCTTTCCTCGTTTCCCGGAGAAAACCCGGCCGTCTGCAATCCGTTCGATCTCTTCCCGGGGTATCTTTCGGCCCTGAGCCACCGCCTGGACAAACTGGTCCTGAATATCGTGAAGCATCTCCATCATGAGAGCCCGCTCCCGTGGCGTCATCTCTCGATGGGGTGAACCGATGTCCTTGAACTCTCCGCTCTTGAGTACTTCCAGGCCTACGCCCGCTTTCTTCAGCAGCTCCTGCACCTGCAGAAACTCCATGATGACTCCGATGCTTCCCAGGATGGTTCCGGGGTTTGCAACGATCCGATCCGCAGCTGCTGCCACGTAGTACCCCCCGGATGCGGCCACATCCCCCATGGAGACGATCACTCGCTTCCTCTGGGTCGTTCTTCGAATCTCCCGGTAAATCTCCTGAGCCGGTGCAACGCGTCCGCCGGGGGAGTTGATCCTCAGCAGAATAGCCCGGATGGAATTGTCCTCCCGAAATTGGACGATCTGAGAGAGAATGTGGTGGGAGTCTTCAAGGGTGCCTTCAATGGGAATGACACCGATCTTCGCACCGAAGGAAAGAGGGCTGCCGGAGGTACCGAAGAAGTGCCCGACGACCGTCACACCCGCTAATAAAAACAGTGCTACGCCCCCTAAAATGAGAAGCACAATGAGTATGGGGCTCTTTTTCAAAGCCATGGTCGTCTCGTCCCTGTTTGATCTTTTCCCGTCGAAAAAAAACCCGGGCGGGCAGGGTCGACCGCACCGGGCGAATTCCTAGGGAGCGGGGTCCCGGTCGGGACGATCAGCCCGCTGTCGAATCCGTGTCTCCGCTGTCCTCGTCCGATGCCTGATCCTCCTCCTCGGATTCGGACGGGGCTCCCTCTTCCGCGTACGAAGGCTCCTCTTCCATGGAAAAAACCTGCTGGCTTTGCACTTCGCGGAGGAGATCCCCGAGGTTGGACGTGGCCTCCCTGCGGCTATTCAGATAATTGCTGTAAATCTCCTTCTCGTCGCCCTCCTCGAGCTTTCGGACCGAAAGGCCGATCTTTTTCTCCCCGCGGTTGACGTTGATCACCTTGGCCTGAATGACATCGTCCACCTTGAACCGGCTCAGCGGGTTTCCGCCCTTTTCCTTGGTCAGCTCCGAGACGTGGATTAACCCTTCGATGCCCTCTTCCAGCTCCACAAAAACGCCGAAATCCGTGATGTTCGTCACCCGTCCCGTGATACGGGTTCCCGGACGGTACTTCTCCGGTACTTCGTCCCACGGGTCCGTAGCGAGCTGTTTGATACCGAGAGAAAACCGCTCGTTCTCCTTGTCGATGTTCAGGACCACAGCCTGAACTTCCTGACCCTTCTTGTAGAGCTCCGATGGGTGCTTGATGCGCTTGGTCCAGGAGATGTCGGAGATGTGAACGAGCCCGTCAATCCCTTCATCAATACCGATAAAAACACCGAAGTCAGTAATATTCTTGATTTTTCCTTCAATCGTGGTCCCAACGGGGTACTTCTCTCCGATGACTTCCCAGGGGTTGGGCTCGATCTGCTTGAGACCCAGAGAAATCCGTTTACTGTTCGTGTCGATATTCAGGACCACGGCCTCTACCTCGTCCCCGACCTTGACGATCTGGGACGGATGGCGAATCTTGCGGGTCCAGGACATCTCCGAGATATGGATCAAACCTTCGATCCCTTCTTCCACCTCCACGAATGCGCCGTAGTCGGCCAGGCTCACCACCCGCCCGTGAACGCGGGTCCCCACGGGGTATTTGGTGTCCGCCTCGGTCCAGGGATCCGGCTTCAGCTGCTTCAGCCCCAGAGAAACCTTCTCGGTCTCAGGATCGAAATTGAGCACCTTGACCTGAATCGCGTCCCCGATCTTGTACATCTCCGAGGGATGCCCGACCCGGCCCCAGGACATGTCCGTGATGTGGAGCAATCCGTCGATACCGCCCAGGTCGACAAACAACCCATAGTCCGTGATGTTCTTCACGGTACCGTCGAGAACAGCGTCTTCCTTCAGAATCTTGAGGGTTTCTTTTTTCAGGGCCATTCGCTCTTCTTCGAGAATGGCTCGTCTGGAGAGCACAATATTTCCGCGGCGGCGGTTGTACTTCAGAATCTTGAAGTCATGGGCCGTATTGATGAGGGAGTCAAAATCCCGAACCGGCTTGAGATCGATCTGCGATCCCGGGAGAAAGGCCTGAAGCCCGATATCCACGGACATGCCCCCCTTGATCCTGGAAATGATTCGCCCTTGAATCGTGCCGTCATTCTTGTAGATATCCCGAATCTGGTCCCAAACCTTGATTTTTGCAGCTTTCTCCTTGGACAAAATGATGAGCCCGTCTTCGTCTTCGCGCCTCTCCAGGAGGACGTCCACATGATCGCCCACTTCTGCGTTGAGATTGCCCTCGGCATCAAGGAACTCGTTGATCTGGATCTGGCCTTCCGACTTGTACCCGATATCCACAAGGACGTAATCCTTGTCGATCTGGACGATTTCCCCGCTGACGAGATCGCCCTCCTGAGGGCTCTTCATGCTCTCTTCATAGAGTTCCATGAAGCTCTTCTCTTCGAGGCCCTTATCCTCGCCAGCCGTTCTCTCCTCGGATCCACCGGAGGGCTCACCCGTCTCGGTCATGGACCTGTCTTCGGTGTCTTCCTGCTGAGGTTCGGATTTTTCAAGAATGTCGTCTTCGGTTCGGTTTGTTTGGTTGTCCATCAAGCTTTCTACCCCCTCAAAAGATTCCCTCATACACGAGTTGCGTCTAAAACGAATGTTACTACCAGATATTTATTTTGATTTCAACCAATAAATCCCCTGATCTGTGTGTATCCGGGGAGCGGAGACATCCCTTTTTCACGCCTCGAAGGATTCCCGCAACAGGAAATTCTGCTCGTCCCCAAAAGAAACATGCCGCGACCCCTTTCAGAAGGGTTTGCGTATGTATCATTCCAGGGAAGCGGGAACACGGGAAGACTCACTGCATCTGCGCGAAGAGCCCAGAGTTTCTCGATTGCACGAGGGAATGCCCCGGGTGAAGCGGAATCAGTCCTCCCCGTGAATGATCTGAAGGATCCTGGACACCACCTCAGCCTTTGTCAATGCCGTTGTGTCAATCACAAGGGCGTCCTCAGCCGGTCGCAGCGGCGCGAGGAGGCGCGATTCATCCTGTCGGTCCCTGCGAGCCAAGTCCTCCTCGACCTGCTCCAGCGAAACCGTCTCCCCGCGCTCGATCCGCTCGGTGTACCGCCGCTTTGCACGTTGGGCCCGCGATGCGGTCAGAAAAAATTTGTGGGGCGCCTCCGGAAAAACAACGGTTCCCATATCCCGCCCTTCTGCAACGACTCCGCCCGCACGAGTCGCCAGACGACGCTGAAGCTGGGTCATGGCGTCTCGAACCTCTCCGACCGCTGAAACAGCGGATGAACGCATGTCCATCTCCGGAGTCCGAATGGCAGCCGTCACCTCTTCTCCTTGCAGGAACAGGCGGTTGATCTCGCCGTCGGCCCGGATGACCAAATCCAGTTCCCGACAGAGCTCTCCCAGTTCAGGACCATTGGTTTCGTCCATGCCCCGCCTCTCGGCCGCAAGGGCCACGGCCCGGTACATGGCGCCTGTGTCGAGGTAAACGAACCCGAGGCTCCTCGCCACATCCCGGCTCACTGTGCTTTTTCCGGAGCCCGCCGGCCCGTCGATCGTAATCACGCACTCGGTCTGGATCATCGATGGGTACCACTCTGGGATTCATTTCACGGATGTGTGCCGTCTAACCCATCCGCATGTCTCTTTTTTGCTTAAAAAATTCCGGTTTTTGGCTTCTATCCCAGGAACGAGTAAATATCAAGCGCTTTGCTCGCATGCACCTGGGCTTCCGGGATGAAACCCTGGCAACAGAATGCTTGATGGGGTTGTAAAAAGCCTTGCCCCAGAAGATTTGCCCTAAGCGAAGGCCTACAGTGTAGCCATCAGCGGCCGAGCGGGTTTTTTCGAGACCGTCCATGCTTTACCCGCGTGAGCCCGCCCTGCCGCAGGCGGAATGGGAGGCGATTCGAATCAGAACGATTTGGGCTTGACTCGAATCCGGCTGTGCCATAATAATGGGATCTTATTTGCGGTTTCCCGATAAGTGTACCGCATCACAGGAGAACGGCACAGGTTCAGGTAACCCCAGTGAGGACAGGAGGCCATGAACAAATCTCAGCTCATCGAAGCACTTGCCAAGGCGGAGGACCTCGCTTTAAAAAAAGCGGAGGAAGTGGTCAACACGGTTTTCGGGGACATGGAGGAAGCCCTTATCAAGGGTGAACGGGTGGAAATCCGTGGTTTCGGAAGTTTTAAAATTAAGCATTACAAAGGATACCAGGGCCGCAACCCGAAGACCGGTGAAGTCATCCATGTAGAAGACAAGCGGCTCCCGTTCTTCAAAGTGGGAAAAGAGCTCAAGGAACGTGTCGATATCACGTGACAGGGGAGTCAAGCCTTAAGCGTCTCTCCATGCATCTGATTTGCGATGGCTCAGTAAAAGGCCCAAGTTCAAGGCGCGCACATCGTGAGGAACAGGCGTACACATCGTACGCCGCAGTGACAAGAGATGCGGCGCAACGCAGAAATTGGGCGTTTTACGAAGCCATACAGCCTTGGTCGTGCTAGACGGGGAGCTAGCGGTGCCCTGTAACCCGAAATCCGCTCCAGCGGGGTCGAAAGCCCCTTGGGAGGGCCGTCCGCCGGGAGGCCCGGCGATCGATTGAGACAGCGGGGTGGACCCCATGTGACCGGCTCTTATGAACCCCGTCAGGTCCGGAAGGAAGCAGCGGTAAGTAAGCAGGTCGGTGTCATGGGTGCTTCTACACTCGTTGCTCCATCGGTGAAAGGTCTTCGGA
>JASFQI010000142.1:0-11364 GCA_050115555.1 Desulfobacteraceae bacterium | reverse complement strand
TCCACCGCCCGGAAGAAATCGGCCCCGATCCGGTCCATCTTATTGATGAAGGCCAGCTTCGGCACCTTGTACCCATCCGCCTGGTGCCAGACGGTCTCGGACTGTGGCTCCACTCCGCCCACGGCACAGAAGACTCCGATCGCACCGTCCAGCACCCTCAGGGAGCGCTCCACCTCGATCGTGAAGTCCACGTGCCCCGGCGTATCGATCAGGTTGATCGTGTGGTCCCGCCAGTGACACGTGGTGACGGCGGATGTAATCGTGATGCCCCGTTCCTTTTCCTCCAGCATCCAGTCCATCGTGGCCGCGCCGTCGTGGACTTCGCCCATACGGTGCAAGCGGCCCGTATAAAAAAGCACTCGCTCACTGATGGTCGTCTTCCCGGCATCGATGTGAGCGATAATGCCGATGTTTCGGGTCGTTCTGAGTTTGCGCGGTGCTGCCATGCGGGGATCCTGATCTCCAGGGAACGGAGAAGAGCGAGGGGGCATGGAGAGGCCCGTCCCGCTTCTCTTGTCTCATTGACACGAAGCGTCAATCTAAGGTATCTGGTAGGGTCTGTCAAGACACTACCAGAGTGCCTCTCACCGGCCGGGCACAGTCCCGGTCGAGCTTTTCTGCACAAGGAAGGATATGGAATACCAGGCCGTCACACCGACCGGAGAGCGCCTTCTTCGAATGTACGAGTCCATGCTCGATCACTTCGGTCCCCAGGGCTGGTGGCCGGCTGAGACGCCGTTGGAAATGATGGTCGGCGCCGTCCTCACCCAGAACACGAACTGGGGCAATGTCGAAAAGGCGATCGTCAACCTCAAACGCGACCACCTGCTCGACGTAAAAAAACTCCAGGGCATGAGCCCGGAGGCGCTGGCCGAACGCATTCAGCCCGCCGGATACTTTCGCGTCAAGGCCGCACGTCTTCAGAACCTGATCCGGTTCATCATGGAGCGCTACGGCGGGAACGTGGGCCGTATGCTGGATGAAGAAACAGAGGTCCTTCGAACCGGCCTTCTCGGGGTCAAGGGAATCGGACCCGAGACCGCGGATTCGATTGTCCTCTACGCGGCATCACGACCCGTCTTCGTGGTGGATGCCTATACCCACCGGATCCTCTTCCGTCATGACCTGGCAGAGGACCGGGCCTCCTACGAGGATATGCAGGCCCTGTTTCAGGATTCTCTTTGCAGTGACGTTTCTCTTTTTCAGGAGTTCCACGCCCTGATCGTGCGTACGGGGAAGACGTATTGTCGCAAGAAGCCTCTTTGTGAGCCTTGTCCGCTTCGGGAGTCCAATGCTGCATAGGCCTTGAAGCCCCCTGCGGACATTGCCGCAAGGCGCTCTCCCGGCGCGATGCAGAGGAATCGAACCATGAATGCTTACATGCACGCCCTGCGCGCACCTTTCCTCGCAGGTTCCCTCATTCCGATCCTGATCGGCGGGGGATATGCCATCCTCCGATCGAGCTTCGACGGCCCCCGCTTTCTGCTGTGCCTCCTGGGAGTCGGCGCCATCCATCTGGGTGCCAACCTGATCAATGATTACTACGACGCCCGTGGAAGCGATCCGATCAACCGACGCCTGACCCCCTTCAGCGGGGGAAGCCGCGTGATTCAAGACGGAACAGTCCCTTCCCGGGCGGTCCTGGCCATGGCCCTCGGGTTCTTCGTGCTCAGCCTTGCCTGCGGTATGGCACTCGCCCTCACCGGGCGGCCCCTGGTGCTGATCATCGGGACGCTCGGCTTCGGGGCCGGCTGGTCTTACTCCGCATCCCCGGTTCAGCTCATGGCCCGTGGTTTCGGAGAAATCGTCATCTTCTTCGCGTTCGGCCCGCTCATTACCCTGGGTACCTACTATGCCCTCTGCGGAGTGCTCAGCGTGGACGCGTTTCTCATCGGCATTCCACACGGTTTCCTCATCGCAGAGGTCATCTGGATCAACCAGTTCCCGGACTATGAAGCGGACCGAGCGGCCGGAAAGCGGAATCTGGTGGTCCGCTGGGGGCTCGAACAAGGCCGGGCGATCTATGTCGGGATCATCCTGCTCTCTTTCGTTTCCCTGGTCCTTCTCCCGGCGCGGGCGAAGGTTCCCTTCCTGGTTCTTGCGGCTCTCCTGGCCCTGCCCTTCGGGATCAAAGCCAGCGCCGTGCTCTGGCGGGAGTACCGTTCCCACGAGGGCATCGTGCCGGCTCAGGCCCGAACCATTCAAACCCTGGTCGTTCAAGGTCTCCTGGTCACCTTGGGGCTTGCGGCGGGGCGCTTTCTTTCAGGGTAAGCTTACGGGGATGAATGGGCGAGTAAGGCCCGACCTTCACCCTTTCTCGTGAAAAGGCCAACGGCATCACGGCAAAGAGGCAAAGGGACTCGTCACGCAATGAACACTCCGGATCCAGACACGCACGAAACCCGGCATCCCGCCCTTCGGGCCGGCGTAAAGGCCGCGTGGCCCATCTTCCTGGGATACCTTCCCATCGGTGCCGCTTTCGGTGTGCTGGCGCAACAATCCGGATTCAGCCCCCTGGGCGTGGGACTCATGTCCCTCTTCGTGTTCGCCGGGAGCTCCCAGTTCATTGCCGTTTCCATGCTGGCCTCCGGCGCCGGGGCCTCCTCCGTGGTAGCCACCACCTTTGTGGTGAACCTGAGACACCTGCTCATGAGCTCCTCCCTTGCCCCTCACTTGGGTCATGCCGGAAAAGGGTGGCTGTCCTTTCTGGCCCACGGCGTAACGGATGAAAGCTTTGCCGTGAATCATGCCCGGTTCAGCCAGGGGGGCTGGTCCTGGCAATCCGCGCTGGCGGTCAACCAGAGCTCCTGTGCGGTCTGGGTCGGAAGCACCATGACCGGAGCCTGGGTCGGCCGACTGATTCCACAAGGCGCACTGGGGATCGACTACGCCCTGATCGCCATGTTCCTGTGCCTCCTGGTTTTTCAGCTCCGGGGCCGAAGGCATGCGGTCACGGCCGTTCTCTCGGGCGTCCTTGCTGTTCTGCTTTCCCTTTGGATTCCGGGGAACGCGTACGTGGTCATCGCCTCGGTGATGGCTGCCGCAGTGGGAACCCTGGCGGTGTCGAGGGAACGCCGCGGGACTGCGGAGGATGGATAACGCCTCATTTTTCCATGGGATTTACAGTGTGAGGGAAAGGACCCCCTCTCGAATACAAAAACGCACACCAAAAAGGAACGAAAGACAGCATGGTTTCACTGGATTTTTTTCTCGTGGTGCTTGGAATGGCCGTGGTGACCTACGTGCCCCGCTGGGCTCCGCTCGCCGTACTGGCCCGGCGAAGGCTGCCTTCCTGGCTCCTCGACGGACTGGACCTGATCCCGGCGGCCGTGCTGAGCGCCCTGGTCCTACCCGAACTCGTGACCGCCGGGGAACCTCGTCACCTGGTGATCCTCGGGCCCAAGCTTCTTGTGGCTATTCCCACCTTTCTCTTCGCCCTCAAGACGCGTTCGCTAGGGGGAACCGTGGTCGTGGGCATGGGGCTTTACTGGGCTGCGGACAAGCTGTTGTAAATATGGCAAAAGGCATCTCTTTCAACTGGAATGATGGACAACCATGTGTTCTAATCCCTGCCCAGGTTAACAACGATTGCTGAGGCTTCGCGCGGTCCGTTGGAGCGGATCCATAGGGAGCCCAAAGGAGGGGACCATGATCGTGGGGATCTTGAAGGAGATCAAGGCCGAGGAGCATCGCGTTTCCATGACCCCGGCCGGCGTGGAGGTGATGCACCAGAACGGACACACCGTGCTCGTGGAGCGGGCCGCTGGCGCGGACAGCGGGTTTCAGGACACACTGTACCAGGAGGCGGGCGCTGAGATCGTGGATACGCCCGGGGAAATTTTCGAGCGAGCGGATATGGTCATGCACGTCAAGGAGCCTCAGGCCTCCGAGTACGATCTCATCCGAGAGGACCAGATCGTGTTCACCTATCTCCACCTTGCAGCCACGGAAGAGCTCACGCGCGTGCTCATCGAGCGAAAATCGGTGAACATCGCCTACGAGACCATCGAGGATGAAGAGGGCGGCCTTCCGCTGCTGACCCCCATGAGTGAGGTGGCCGGTCGCATGGCCATTCAGCAGGGGGCAAAGTACCTGGAGATGACCCATGGCGGGCACGGTGTGCTTCTGGGCGGGGTCCCGGGCGTGGACCCAGGCACCGTTCTGGTGATCGGGGGCGGAATCGTGGGGACCAACGCGGCGAAAATGTCCTGTGGGCTCGGGGCCAAGGTGTACCTCCTGGACATGGATCTTCGCCGCCTGCGGTACCTGAGCGACGTGATGCCCAGCAACTGCTTCCCTCTCATGTCGAGCCCGGCCGTGATTCGAGAGCTGGTCACCAAGGCGGATGTGGTGGTGGGGGCCGTGCTCATCCCGGGGGCCAAGGCACCCAGGCTCGTCACTCGGGAGATGCTCAAGACCATGAAGCCAGGCTCCGTCCTGGTGGACGTGGCCATCGACCAGGGCGGGTGTTTTGAGACCTCCCGTCCTACAACGCATTCGGATCCGATTTACACCATCGACGGGGTGGTCCACTACTGTGTGGCCAACATGCCGGGCGCGGTGGCCAAGACATCGACCCTTGCGCTCACGAACGCAACGCTGCCCTACGCCGTGGAAATCGCAAACAAGGGGTGGAAACGCGCCATGGACGAAAACCATGGCATTCGGCTGGGCGCCAACGTGGTTCGGGGCCATGTGACCTGCAGCGGCGTGGGAGAGGCCTTTGGGCTCGAGTGCACCCTGATTGATGAACTGCTATAAAAACCCCGGGTGTCGGGTGTCGGGGGTCAGGTATCGGGTTTCAGGTTTCGGGTCCAGGGCTTCCGGCCTTTCCGTTTTTTCCAGATACACTGTCGCTGAACTCGGATCCCCAACCCCCGACACCCGATCCCCGACACCCGACCCCTGCCCGCCGAAACCTGCCTCTTGATTCACCCCCGCATCAGCGATACCATGAGGCTCCCTGACGACGGCGCCGCCGGTTCGGAGTCGTGCCATGAAGCCTTCCTTTTCCTGGAAAAAGGGTCTCCTGATCGCCTCGGGGATCGGCTTTCTGCTTGCTGTGTTCCTGGCCCTGGGGTTTGCATACCATGTGGCGAGCCCTGCAGACCGTGAAGGCAAGGCCCGCCTCTTCGTGGTCCAGGACGGCTGGTCCCTGAAGGATGCGACCGCTGAACTGGAGCGGCGGCACATCATTCGAAACCGTTCTTTTTTCAGGCTTTGGGCAAGGATTCAGGGTGCGGGGAGAAGCATTCGCGCTGGGGAGTACCGAATCGGCCCTCACATGACGCCCGTCCAGATCCTGGACATGCTTACAAAGGGCGCCGTGATCACGCACGGGGTGACCGTCCCGGAGGGATACACCGCGGAGCAGATTGGAGTACTCCTGGAGCAAAGGGGTTGGGGGACCCGAAGCGACTTCATGGCGCTCTTTTCAGACCGTGCCTTCCTGGAGGCCCAGGGACTTCCGGGCCCCACCCTGGAAGGGTACCTCTACCCCGACACCTATCAATTCGCCCGGGGGATCTCGGCTCGACGCATTGCGGAAACCATGATCAAGCGGTTCCGGCAGGTGTTCGAGCCGCTTCGCTCCCAGGCGGCCATAAAGGGTCTGAGCCTGCGCGATGTCGTCACCCTGGCTTCCATCGTGGAAAAGGAGACCGGTCGCGCCGATGAGCGCCCCCTCATCGCCTCGGTGTTCCTGAACCGGTTGAAGCGGGGGATGCGCCTGGAGAGCGACCCGACCGTTATTTACGGAATCGAGGCCTTCGACGGGAATCTGACCCGGAAGGACCTGAGAACCAAAACCCCTTACAACACTTACCGAATCCGAGGACTTCCGCCTGGACCGATTGCCAACCCCGGCGAAGCAGCCCTTCGATCCGTGCTCTACCCGGCCGACACGGACTACCTGTTCTTTGTCTCCCGCAACGACGGTTCCCATCAGTTTTCCAAGACCCTGGCCGAGCACAACCGTGCCGTGCGCAAATTTCAAAAGCAAGGAGCACGCAGGCGCGGGAAAACGTCTTGACAAGGTTTAATTGTATACAGTATACGGATTCAGGGTTTCACAAACCTTTTTCTTTTTCAGGGGGGCACATGGAGAGCTTAAGGAAAATCACGGTCCTATCCCTGGAGCAGGCCACGGTCCTCCCCTATCTGACCTATCGCCTGGCCCAGGACGGCATGCAGGTCATCCGCCTGGAGCACCCGGTATACGGGGACCCCAACCGGCAGATCGGAGAAAACGTCCTTGGCGAGGAACGCATGAACGCCTACTTTCTCTGCATCAACGCCGGCAAGAAGGCGCTCACCCTCAATCTTGCGGAGCCCGAAGGCCAGAAACTGTTCCAGGGCCTGATTCGCGAGCTGGATGTGGACATCTTCGCCACGAACCAGCTCCCCAGAAACTACGCCAAGCTGGGAATCGATTACGCGTCCCTTCGCGCGATCAAGCCGGACATCATCTGGCTCGGGGTAACGGGTTTCGGGCCGGACAGCAACGAGGCCGCCTATGACCCGATTCTTCAGGCACGCTCGGGTCTCATGGAGATGACCGGCGAGGCCGACGGCGATCCCCAGGTCCTGGGTATCCCCCTGCCGGACATGGGAACAAGCGAGCACAGCTACGGGCTTCTCATGAAGGCGCTCTTTCATCGTGCCGTCACCGGCGAGGGGAGCTGCATCCACATGTCCATGTTTGAATCCTCGGTCTCCTGGCTCACGGTCCCCATCACCCTCTCGACCCTGTTCGACCGCGAAATGACGCGGAGGGGGAACACGCACGAGTTCTTCTGTCCCGTGTCTGTGTACCCTACGAGCGACGGATACGTGTACCTGGCCGTGGGCAATGACCGGCAATGGAAATCCCTGATGTCCCTGGAGACGTTCAAGCCCCTGGACAAACCGGTGTACGAGAAGAACGCCGGGCGGATCGCGGACGTTGCCAACTTGAACCGGGCCCTCAACGAGATCACGCAAAACCACACCTCGGAGGAGCTCATTGCAATGCTTCAGTCCATCACGCTCCCCGTGAGTAAAATCAATCGGATCTCCGAGGTCCTGGCCGACCCGCTGGTGGCCCGGCGCCTCCTCTATGCCGAGGACCCGAAGACCGGTATTCGCGTCACCCTGCCCCCGCCGCCCAACATGACACCCTTCGTGGAGGCGCGGGATCGCATGCTCTCGTTTCCTCCGCGCTTCGGGGAGCATAACGAGGCATACTATGGAAAATTGGGATACTCGAAGGAGCAGTTGGACGATCTGCAAAACCGGGGAGTGATTTGATTTTCCTTACGAAACCACCCGGCAGGTCTCCCGCCGAGAGCGGAGCCCGCACGGGTTCCACGGGTTCGAGAACACGCAGACCTGCTGCGGCAAACGCACGGGGGGCGGTCCTGTTTCGGCGCGAGGAAACAGACGGCGCTCCCTTTTCCGGAGGAAAACCATGGATTTCAAGCTGACCAATGAACAAAAGGACATTCAAAATGCGGCTCGTGAGTTTGCGGAAAAGGAATTTCCAGAGGTCGCGGCGGACTGCGATGCCAAAAGCGAGTTTCCCGAAGCCATCTGGAAAAAGGCCGGTGAGCTCGGCTTTGTGGGGTGCACCATTCCCGAGGAGCATGGAGGCCCGGGGCTCGGGTTCCTGGATCAGGCCATGATCCTGGAGCAGTTCTGGAGAGTGGACCCGGGCGTGTCCCAGGCCCTGATCAACTGCTCCTTTGGAAGCGAGCTCCTCTGGTGGTTCGGTACGGACGAGCAGAAGGAGCAATACCTTCCGGTCGTTGCAGAGAGCCGCAAGAAGATGGGTATGGCCACCACCGAGCCCGAGGCGGGGAGCGACGTCTCCAACGTGAGCACCCGTGCGGTAACGGACGGAGACGATTACGTGATCAACGGGAACAAGGTGATGATCGGAAACGGCTCCATCGCCGACTTCATCCTGGTGCTCTGCCTGACCAACCCGGAAGCCGAAGGGCACAAGAAATGGAGCTTTATCATTGTAGAAACGGACAACCCGGGGTATGACGCCACACATTCGGAAAAAATGGGGACGCGCGCCGCGGACCTCGGCGACATCTTCTTCAGCGACTGCCGGGTCCCCGGAACCCAGCTCCTCGGGGACAAGGAGGGGCAGGGATTCTATCAGCTCATGAAATTTTTCGACCATTCCCGGGCCTATGTGGCAGCGCACGGTCTCGGGCTCGCCCAGGGAGCCATGGAACAGGCCGTCAAACACGTGAAGAAGCGTGTCGCATTCGGCCAGCCTCTGGCGGCCTTCCAGGACGTCCAGTTCACCCTTGCGGAGATGGACACCAAGATCGAGACGGCCCGAAACCTGATCTATAAAGCATGCTGGAACCTGGATCAGGGAAACGTGGACAAGCGGATCGTGGCCATGGCCAAGTGGTACGGCGCGCGCATCGGCGTCGAGGTCGTGGACGAAGCTCTCCAGCTGCACGGAGGGTACGGGTACCTCAAGGACTACCCCATCGAGCGTTTTTACCGCGATGCCAAAGTCATCGAGATCTACGAAGGAACCAAGGCGGTGGAGAAGATGATCCTCTCCCGGGAGATCCTCGCGAGATATTGACATCGCAGAGAACAAGGGCCATGGTCAAGCAAGCACAATCTCACCCCCTCGACTTCGGTGTGCTGAAATCCCTTCCTGAGCGACGATCTCTGGGTCAGCACGTCTACTCGCATTTGAGGCAGGCCATCCTCCGTGGAGATCTCCATCCTGGGAACCGCCTCGTAGAGAGCCGATTGGCCGAGGCCTTCGGAATCAGCCGTACCCCTGTTCGAGAAGGCATCCACAAGCTGGAGCGGGAACATCTCGTGCGCCAGGGTCCTTCCGGCGGGTTCTTCGTTGCGGGGCTGACAAGGGAGGAGATCCAGGAGACCTTTGGCATTCGAGCCGTGCTGGAAAGCTATGCAGCCCGGCTGGCCGCGGTCCAGCACAAGGAGAAGGAGCTGGCGCCTCTGGAAGACAAGATCCGCCAGTATCAAAAATGCATGGATCGAGGGGATCTTGACTGCCTGCTGAAAGTCAACACGGAGTTTCACGACCATCTTTACGCCCTGAGCCGGAGCCCCATCCTGATCAAGATGATCAACGACCTACGCGATCAGATCTACCGCTTCCGGCAGGTCCTGCTGAAAACCGAAGAATGGGCGAAGGTCAGCAACGAGGATCATCGGAAAATGATCACGTTCATTCGAAGGCGGGATGCGGAGGGCGTGGAACGACTCGTGCGCGACCACATCCTTCGGGGCCAGGACGTTGTGCTGGACGATTTCGACCGCCAGGATCTCGAATCGTAGAGGTCGAATCCGGGAGGCGAAGAACGCCCCGCTTTTGCGTTTTGCGCCTTCCCGCGTTTCCTTATCGGGGCAGCGTATCGGGCGGGACAAGGATCATCATTAAACAATTAACGGGGAAGCGTTATGCCGGAGAGAAAAATCAGGGTACTTCTGGCCAAACCAGGGCTGGACGGTCATGACCGAGGGGCCAAGGTCGTGGCTCACGCGCTCAGGGACGCGGGCATGGAGGTGGTGTACACCGGACTTCACCAGACCGTTCAGAGCATTGTTGAGCAGGCCGTGCAGGAGGATGCGGATGTGGTCGGGCTCTCTATCATGTCGGGAGCCCACGTGCCCATCTGTCGAAAGCTCATAAATCTTTTCAAGGAAAAGGGTGTGGAGGACATGCTCACGGTCGTAGGGGGGGTCATTCCCAACCGCGACATTCCCGTGCTCAAGGAAATCGGCGTGCACGGCGTGTTCCCGGGCGGAACCTCCTTCGAAGAGATCGTGGACTTCATTCGAAAAAGCGTGTCCAGGAATTAGGCCGCGGCAGAGACCGGCACTGCAAGCCGGGACCGGAAGTGCATATCCGGGACGGTCACGGGGACCGCTCCCGGCCCACCCATTCGGGACAAGCGAGGTGATTTTGTCATGGGCGTAGCCACCTACATCAAGAACGAAAAAGACGCCATCCAGAAGGTGATCCTCCAGTCCGGGATCGAGATCAAATCTACATACACACCGCAAGACCTGGATGAGAACGGCTTCGACTACGAAAAAGACCTCGGGGATCCAGGAGATTACCCGTTTACGCGAAGCCTTCACCCTCAAGGGTACCGAAGCCGGAACTGGACCACCCGGCAGTACACGGGATTCGGGACCCCTGAGGAGACGAACGAGCGTTTCAAGCTCATGATCTCCCATGGGCAGAGCGGCCTCAACGTAGCCTTCGACCTTCCAACGCAGATGGGATATGACTCGGACGATCCCATGTCCGAGGGTGAAGTGGGCCGCGTGGGCATGGCCGTGGACTCGCTCCGTGATTTCGAGATCGCCTTCAAGGACATCCAGCTCGATCGGATCGGATCGGGGCTGACCATCAACGCCGTGGCCTCGATCATGCTGGCCATGTACCAGGCCGTGGCGGAGAAATACGGTTATTCCAAGGAGAAGATTTCAGCCACACCACAGAACGACATCCTCAAGGAGATCGTGGGCCGCGGCGCCTGGATCTACCCGGTGGAACCCGCGGTTCGGCTCATTGGAGACACCATCGAGTACGGAATGAAGGAGCTCCCCCGGTGCAACCCGGTCTCCGTGTGTGGATACCACATTCGGGAATCCGGATGCACGCCCGCCCAAGAGATCTCCTACGCGTTCATGATCGCCTTTGCCTACATCGATGAGGTGGTGTCCCGGGGCTACAAGGCCGAGGACTTCGTCGGACGGTTCTCCTTCAACCTGAACATTTTCGGGAACCTGTGGGAGACCGTGGCCAAGTTCAGGGCGGCGCGAAAGCTCTGGGCCAAGCTTCTGAGAGAACGCTATGACGTGCAGAACAAGAAGGCCCTCTTCCTGCGAGGGATCTTCGGCGGCGGCGGCTCGGGCATGACCAAGCAGCAGCCGGAGAACAACATCATGCGCGGGGCGTACTACGCCCTGGCCGCAGCGCTTTCCGGAGCGCAGACCACGGCGCTTTGCTCCTTTGATGAGGCTTACACCATCCCCACGGAGCGGGCGGCGCTCCTCAGCCTGAGGACCTTTCAGATCCTCATGGACGAGATCGGGCTGAGGGACACGGTCGATCCTCTCGCCGGGTCCTACTTTGTGGAGACGCTGACCAAGCAGATGGAGGAGAAGATTCTGGAAGGGATGGAGGCCGTGGACCGGATGGGCGGGATGGTTCAGGCGGTCTCCTCCGGGTATGTGCAGCGCGAGGTAGCCCGGCAGGCCTATGAGTACGAGCGGAAGATTCAGGAGGGCCAAGTCATCAAGGTTGGGATCAACAAGTACACCGAAGGCGTGGATATGGAAGTAGAGCTACATGAATACAACGAA
>JASFQI010000141.1:0-11433 GCA_050115555.1 Desulfobacteraceae bacterium | reverse complement strand
TCCGGGCCGCGAGCACGGCCACGCCCGAGGAAAGCCGCTCTTTGACCTGGTCGGCGTAGTCCCGGAGCCCCTTGGGGGAGTCGGCCTCCACCTCCCGGGCCAGGACGCGGACGCCTGCCACCTCCTGGGCGCCGTCGAGGAGGCTCGCTGTGCTTCCCGCTCGAAGCTTTGCCTGAAGGGATTCGATTTCCCGGTCCCGCTCCTTCTGGTCCTTGAGGAGCCGCTCGATCCGTTCCTCCAGCTGGTCCGGGGCGCTCTTGAGCTGCGTTGCCGCATTGCGAAGCGTCTTCTCCTGCGCCTGCACGTGGGCCACGGCCCCCTCGCCCGTGAGTGCCTCGATCCGGCGCAGGTTGGCGCCCACGGCGGCCTCGCTCACGATCTTGAAGAGCCCGATATCGCCGGAGCGATCCGTGTGGGTGCCGCCGCAGAGCTCCTGGCTCACACCCTCCACGCTCACCACCCTCACGGTCTCGCCGTAGCGTTCCTCGAAGATGGCCGTGGCCCCGGTCTGCATGGCCTCCTCCCGACCCATCTCCTGGGTGGAAAGAGGAAGGTTCTCCCGAATCCATCGGTTCACGGACGCCTCCACCGCGCGGAGCGTGTCCGTATCCACCTGGGCGAAGTGGGTGAAGTCGAACCGCAGGCGGTTCGGGGAGACGCGGGAGCCGGCCTGTTTCACGTGGTCGCCCAGGGCCTCCCGCAGGGCCTTGTGCAGGAGGTGCGTGGCCGTGTGGTTCCGGGCCGTGGCCTTTCGCCGCTCCCCATCCACCCGGGCCATGACCTCCTCGCCTTCGGAAAGGGTCCCTTGCTCCACCGTGCCCTTGTGGACGATGAGACCGTGCCCGTACCGTACCGTGTCCGTGATCTGCACGGTCCCGGAAGGTCCCTCGAGCTTTCCGTGGTCCCCGACCTGACCTCCGGCCTCGCCGTAGAACGGGGTCTGGTCCAGCACGATCTCCACCTCGTCCGCGGCCTCGGCCGAAGTCACGGCCTTTCCGCCGGACACGAGCCCTTGAATGCGGCCTGCGGCCTCCACCTGTTCGTAACCCAGAAAGCGGCACGCCACACCTTCGGAGATGAGCTTGCGGAAGGCCTCGGGGATTTCCTCCTCGCCGCTTCCCTTCCAGGCCTGCTGGCTCTGACTCCGCTGCCGGTCCATCGCCTGCTCGTACCCGACCATATCCAGTTGGAGACCCTCCTCCCGAGCCACGTCCTGGACGATGTCCAGGTTCAGTCCGTACGTGTCGTAGAGCTTGAACGCCAGGTCCCCGGAGATGGTGTCCTCACCCTTGGCCTGCATGTCCTCGAGGTGCTCCCGGAAGACCCTCATGCCATGGTGGAGGGTGTCGGCAAAACGTTTTTCCTCGCTTGCCACCACGCCCTCGATGTAGGAGCGCGAGGTTTCGAGGTCCTGGTAGTCCGACCCCATGATGTCGATGACCTTCTGCACGACCCGGTGGAGAAAGGGGTCCTCCAGCCCCAGCACCTGACCGAATCGGATGGCCCGACGGATGATCCTTCGCAGCACGTAACCCCGGCCCTCGTTCGAGGGCATGATCCCGTCCCCGATCAGAAAGGCCGCAGCCCGGGCATGGTCAGAGATCACGCGGAAGGAGACGTCCGCCTTGTGCTCCCCGCCGTAGCCCGTGCCCGACAGATCCTCGATGTGGCCGATGAGCTCCCGAAAGAGATCCGTGTCGAAGTTGGAGTAAACCCCCTGGACCACGGCCGCAATCCGCTCCAGCCCCATGCCCGTGTCGATGTTCTGGTTGGGAAGCGGGGTGAGGTTGCCCTGGGCGTCCCGGTCGAACTGCATGAACACGAGGTTCCAGATCTCGAGGTACCGGTCGCAGTCGCATCCCGGGGCGCAGTCCGGCCGTCCGCATGAAAGGGCCTCGCCCTGGTCGATCAGGATCTCGGAGCACGGTCCGCAGGGGCCCGTGTCGCCCATGGCCCAGAAGTTGTCCTCCTCGCCGAGACGCACGATCCGGCTCTGAGGCAGGCCGATCTCCTTTTCCCAGATCTCGTAAGCCTCATCGTCATCGGTGTACACCGAGGCGTAGAGCTTGTCCGCGGGCAGGCCGTAGCCCTCGGTCAGGAGCTCCCAGGCCCAGGCCACGGCCTGCTGCTTGAAGTAGTCGCCGAAGGAGAAGTTGCCCAGCATCTCGAAGAACGTGTGATGCCGCGCGGTATAGCCTACGTTTTCCAGGTCGTTGTGCTTGCCCCCGGCCCGCACGCACTTCTGGGAGGTCACGGCCCGGTTGTAGCCACGCTTCTCGTCGCCCAGGAACAAGCTCTTGAACTGCACCATGCCCGCGTTCGTAAAGAGCAGCGTGGGATCGTCGCGCGGAATCAGGGGCGCGCTGGGCACGATCTCGTGGTTTCGCTTATGGAAAAAGTCCAGAAAGGTCTGTCGGATTTCTCGAAAGTCCATGGGGTGTCCTTGTCTCGGTTTACGCGTCCGTGGCCTCAGCGACCTCTTCGGCTTCCTCTGCATTTTCGGGGACCTTGGTGAGGCCCGTCTTTTCCTTGACCAGCGCAGCGATCTTGTCGCGGATGTCCATGTTCTCGGCCAGGAACTTCTTGACGTTTTCCCGGCCCTGTCCCAGGCGCTCCCCATCAAAGGAGTACCAGGCGCCGCTCTTATCCACGACGTCCAGGGACACGCCCAGATCCAGGATGTCTCCTTCCTTGGAGATGCCCTGCCCGTAGATGATGTCGAACTCGGCCAGCTTGAAGGGCGGGGCGATCTTGTTCTTGACCACCTTCACCCTGGTGCGGTTCCCGATGTGCTGGTCGCCTTCCTTGATGGCGCCGATGCGACGGATGTCCAGGCGCTGGCTCGCGTAGAACTTGAGCGCGTTTCCGCCCGTGGTGGTCTCCGGGCTTCCGAACATGACCCCGATCTTCATGCGAATTTGATTGATGAAGATCACGCATGTGTGGGACTTGCTGATCGTGGCCGTGAGCTTACGAAGGGCCTGGCTCATGAGGCGGGCCTGGAGCCCCACGTGCTGGTCGCCCATCTCGCCCTCGATCTCGGCCCGGGGGACCAGCGCGGCTACAGAGTCGATGATGAGCGCGTCCACGGCCCCGCTCCGCACCAGGATCTCGGCAATGTCCAGGGCCTGCTCCCCGGTGTCGGGCTGGGAAACCAGGAGGCTGTCCACGTCCACGCCCAGGTTCCGGGCATAGATCGGGTCCAGGGCGTGCTCCGCGTCGATGAACGCCACCATGCCGCCCTTGGCCTGGGCCTCGGCCGCAATGTGAAGCGCCAGCGTGGTCTTGCCCGAAGACTCGGGCCCGTAGATCTCCACCACCCGTCCCCGCGGCACGCCGCCCACGCCCAGGGCCAGGTCGAGCGAGAGGGATCCGGTGGAAATGGCGGGGATGTCCAGGGCCCGCTCGTCGCCCATCTTCATGATCGATCCGCGGCCGAACTGCCGTTCGATCTGCGAGATGGCCTGGTCGACCGCCTTTTCCCTGTCCGCACGATCCGTCATGGTGTGTCCTCCTTTTAAAAGGGCAGATGTTAAGGGATTAAGGTGTTGAGCTGTTGAGGTGTTGAGGGAAAAAGCGTCGGAGCCTATGTGAGTCGATTATATTTCTTGAGCTCATCGGGTTTACTCACCCCTTAACGCCTTAACACCTTAACCCCGATCACCTCAACCCCTGCTTTATCCTTCTTTCAATGGGAACCGCTCGAGTGCCGTATAGACCGCCCCTGTGGGCCGAAGGTCGCTCCGAAAGAGCACGAGCTCGGAGAGGGTGCACTCCGGGCTCGACACGTCCTGGTGACGGGCCATGGCCTCCTCCAGGGAGCGGTTCATGCGGCCCTGCTTGCGAAACCGTCCCAGGGTAAGATGGGGCCGGAAGGGCCGCGTCTCCCGTTGAATGCCGAAAGGCTCCAGGGCATCCTGGAGCGCATCCCGAAGCGATCCCATGCGCTCGATTTCCCCTTCGAGCCCCAGCCACACGACCCGCGGCCTTCTAGGGTTGGGAAAGAACCCGGTCCCCTTCACGGCCAGACGAAATGGGGCTACTCCGGTGCAGGCCCCGGCTGCGGCCTGTTTCACCCCTGCCAGCGATACCTCGGGCAGGCTTCCCAAAAAGACCACGGTGAGGTGCACGCTTCCCGGCTGCACCCATTTTACGTCCCGGGAGGCATCGCGAAGGTCCGGCAGGACGTCCTCGATCACGCTCCGAAACGCGTCCGGCAGGCTAAACGCCAGAAAGGAACGGATGCCCATGCAGCTCCCTTCGCACCCAGTCAAGGGCCATCATGGCGGTCTGGGCCTTGACCTGGTCCCGGCCGCCCCAGAAGCGATACTTGCCGGCTCGAGTCCCGCCCCGGGTGGCCAGCCCGATGTGCACGGTTCCTACGGGCTTCTCACGGATCCCGCCCTCGGGCCCGGCAATGCCCGTCACCGAGAGGCCCAGGTCTGCGCCGAAACGCTTTCGCACGCCTTCGGCCATCTCCCGAGCCGTAGGCTCGCTCACGGCCCCGTGTTCACGCAGGGTGGCCTCGGATACCCCGAGAAGATTCATCTTGGCCTCGTTGCTGTACGCCACCACTCCACCCAGGAAGTAGGTCGAGCTCCCGGCCGCGTTCGTGATTCGGTCCCCGATGCGCCCGCCCGTGCACGACTCGGCCGTGGCCAGTGTGAGACCCTTTTCGGTCAGGGCCTGTCCCACCGCGTCCTCCATGCGATCGTTGCCGGTGGCAAACACGTAAGGCCCCACGTAGCGACGAATCTCCCCTTCGGTCCGGTCCAGCTCTTCGATCACGCTGGGCTCGTCCTTGCCCCGGAGGCTGATCGTGATGTGGTTCTCCGGGAAGTGCGGGTAAAACCCCAGAAGCGGTCCGCCCTCGTGGTGCGGAAACTCCTTGATCAGCTCGGCGATCTCGGGCTCACTCGGGCCGTACACCTTGAGCACGCGCTGCCGCATGACCGGGAGGGTTTCGGCTTTCTTCAGGATTTCCGGAAGCACGAACCGGTCCATGAGAAAGCGCATCTGGTCCGGCACTCCTGGCAGGAAATAGAACCGGACACCGCCCTCTTTCAGACTGAACCCGCAGGCCGTACCCCTCGGGTTGATCATACGGGAGCCCTCGGGCACCCAGGCCATCTTTTCCAGGGACGGGGTCATTTCCCCGCCGCGACGGAGCACATAGCTCCGAATCAGCTCAAACATCTCCTCGTCCCGGCAAAGCGGGCGGTCCAGGGCCTCGGCCACGATCTCGCTCGTGATGTCGTCCTCGGTGGAGCCCAGGCCCCCGGTCACGATCACGAATCGGGAGTGTTCCATGGCTTCCCGCAGCAGGTACACGGCCCGCTCCGGATGATCGCCCACCGTGGTGATGCGCGTCACGGTGAGGCCGCACGCGGCCAGCCTGCCCGCCGCGTACCAGGCATTCAGGTCGAGCGTCTGCCCCGAGACGAGCTCGTTGCCGATGGTGATGATTTCTCCGTGCATGGGCCCTTTACCCTTGCGGTTCAGAGGGGCAAGGCGCCGGAACGCACGCTACAGCAGGCCCCAGATGCATGCGGCGAGCCGCAGGGCCAGGTTCGCATAAAGGCCTGCCATGACGTCGTCCAGGACCACGCCGGCCCCTCCCGGGATCCGTTCCAGGCGGCGGACCGGAAAGGGCTTGGCAATGTCGAACAGCCGGAACAGGAAAAACCCGCCGGCCAGGAAGCCCCATGTGGCCGGCAGAAGGTACAGGGCGACCAGCATGCCGGCCACCTCGTCCGCCACAATCACTCCCGGGTCCCTCTGCCCCAGGATCTGCTCCGTGATCCCCGCAGCCCGAATGGCAAGCCCCACGAACACCACAAGAAAGAGGGCGCCGATGACGGGCCCGAATGCCCACATCAATCCCACAACGGGCACTGCGGCCAGGCTCCCGAAGGTGCCCGGCGCCTTGGGCAGACGTCCCACACCGAACCACGAGGAGAGCACGAGCGCCGCCCGGCCGGGCAGGCTCGCTTCCCGGTACGCATGTCCGAAGGGAACCGTATCAGATGGGGATGTGGACTTCAAGCGTCTCCAAAGGGCGTGCCGGCCTCAACTTGAATCGCTGTTTCGACCAGTATCTGTTTTCGTAGGGCGGCATTTCATATGCAGCCAGAGGTTGTGGTTTTAACGTGTTTTTCCTGAATTCTTCCTTTGCACCCACTCGTACACTTCCCTCAACGCCACGCCGTGCTCCTTCGCCACGCGCCGGCACGCCTCGTACTCCGGCACCTGGCGCCACGCCCCGTCCACGCCCCGAACCCGCTTGACCCTCAGAGGCCCCCAGGGGCTGTCCACCTCGGCCACCTCGCGCTCCAGAATCCGGCGCTCCATTACTTGGAACCGCACGCCCAGGGTGGTGCTCTCCCGAAGGATCACGTCCCCCAGCCGATCCCGGTCCTCAGGCCGGGCCAGGGCCTGCACCAGCACGCCAGGCCGGTTCTTCTTCATGTGCACGGGCACGAGCCACACGTCCAGCGCCCCGACTTCGAACAGCCGTTCCACCAGAAACCCGGTCCACTCGGGCGGGCAGTCGTCCAGATTGGCCTCCAGGAGGCCTACGGTGTCGGTGTGCACCGCCCCGGCCTCCTGCCCGAGCACCAGCCTGAGCAGGTTGGGCCGGTCAGGCAGGTCCCGGCTCCCCACGCCGTATCCCACCCCCTCCACCTTCAGGGGGGGCATGGGTCCGAAGGCGTCCGAGAGCACCCTGGCCAGGGCCGCGCCCGTGGGGGTGACCATCTCGGCCTCCACGCCCGCGTCCTTGACCGGTACGCCCTCGAGGACCGTCAGGGTGGCCGGGGCAGGCACGGGAATGGTTCCGTGGCGGCTCTTCACAAACCCCGAGCCCAGGGGCAGGGGGGAGCACACCAGCCGTTCGATGCCCAGGGCCTCCACCCCGAACACCGCGCCCACAATGTCCACGATGGAGTCGGCCGCGCCCACCTCGTGAAAGTGGACCTGGTCCACGGGCCGGTTGTGAATGCGCCCCTCGGCCTCGGCCAGGGCCTGAAACACGGCCAGGCTCCGCTCCAGCACCCGGTCCGTAAGCCTCCCCTGTTCAAGGATGTGCTGAATATCCCCGAAATGCCGCTCGGGCTGGACGTCCTCTTCCACGGTCACGAGAAACCGGGTGCCGTGAATCCCGTTTCGGCCTTCGGGCCGTGCCTCCACGCGCACGCCGGTGAGGCGCAGCCCGTCCAAGGCCTCCTGAAGCGCGCGGAGCTCGAGCCCCGCGTCCAGGAGCGCACCCACGAACATGTCCCCGCTGATGCCGGAAAAGCAGTCCAGGTAAGCCGTCTTCATGCTGCACCTATATTCAAAACCACACCGGGTGTCAACAGAACCCTCCTTCCGTCTGACTGGAAAAGTGTCCGGGATAAGGATTTGCATGGGGCGGGGTTTTATACCCCGCCGAAAAAGCCTTTGATTTTACTCCTGCCTTCCTTTGAACGGCTGTTTCTTTCGGAAGTCCGGAAGAAACGGCGCGGAATCCGCTCCATCGCCTTCCTTTTCCGGGAACTGGACAAACAAACGGCGAAACCCCAACTCCTGTGCGTGCGCAAAGACCCGGTCGAACTCGCCCTGATGAAGACGGCGGCCGAGCGTCCCGGGAAGTTGCTCCGAGACCGGCCTATACTGGCTCATGAGGCTGAGAGGAAGGTCGGCCCCGAACTCCACAAACAGGCTTGAAAGGGCATCCATGGAGTTCTCCACGTGCCCGGGCAGGATGAGGTGGCGCACGAGCACGCCTTTTCGTGCCGTGTCTTTACCGCTCTTGATTGTATCCAGAATCCCCTTCTGCCGGAGCATCTCCCCAATGGCGTCCAGGGCCGTGCCCGGGTAGTCCGGGCACGAGGCGTACCGGGCGGCCAGGCGGGCGTCGCTGTACTTGAAGTCGGGCAGGTAGATGTCGGGCGCCTCCTCGGCCTGCCGGAGCAGATTCACGGACTGGTACCCCGAGAGGTTGAAGACCGCGGGCAGATGGCATCCCCGCAGCCGAAGCCCTTTTACGACCTCGAAAACGCTGGGAAAAAACGGGTCCGGGGACACGAAGTTCACGTTGTGGACCCGTGCCTCCTTCTCCATCAGGAGAACCCGCTCCACCAACGCCTCCACGGATACGACCTCGCCCAGGCCCCCGTGGGAGATCTGGTAGTTCTGGCAGAACACACACCGCAGGGGGCAGCCTGTGAAAAAGACCGTGCCCGAACCGTTCTCCCCGGTGATGGGCGGCTCCTCTCCGAAGTGCGGCCCCACCCAGGCCACGCGCATGCGATCCCCCTCGCCGCACACCCCTGCGCGACTGCCTGCACTCACCCGGGTGCGATCCACCCCGCATTCCCGGGGGCAGAGCCTGCATGCTCGATACGGATTCATGCCCGCATCATAGGGCAGAGGGTAAAGGTCATCAACTTAGAAAGCGGGAAATGATCAAGGCCGCTGCTTGGGCGAGCGTTGGGGGTTGACATGAAAAAACTGGACCATAATACTTAGAGGCCGATGGAGTGATTCGAGTTCACCACGGTTTTGGAACGTCATTTTTCAACGCGAACAGGAGTGGAAAAATGCAGCAGAAAGGCCCTGTAAATTGTCAGCATTTTAGCAAGGATTCCGAGGATTCCTGGAAGTGTGTTCAAATCACGGATATCAAGGCTCCCGTAGGAATCATACGGATACCACCCGGCACCACCTTCAGAAAAGGCCGGACATTGTCGGGTGTGGATGTCGTGTCATTGCTTGAGGAATACTGCTCTCAGTAAATCAGCACATACCGGCATACTTGCGGTCGGGGCCCCCTTTTTTCCCGCCTGACTTTTGCATGGCCTGTCTTTGTGGCTCAGGGGAAGGATCGCACCATCCCATTTGGGGTGAGCGGGTCACTTTGTCATGGGCGAATGGGTCTGAAATTTTGATGGAATCGTAGAAAGCCGGGGCCTGGAGATTCGTCTCTAACGATTCCAATGACTTAAGTGCAGCCAACAGGCGGTCGAGCGGGTTTTTTCGAGATCGTCAAATTATGAGTGAAGAGTTCGAGCGGTTGAGCCAGATTTTGAGTCAGCGACCGGTCGCCTCCATGAAAAGGAAAATCGCAGACGTTGTTTCAAGGAAATTTGGTTACAGTCTCTCCCGTGTCTTTCAGATTCATGCCGAGATTTCCGGAGTGCAGGCGGAGTATCACATCGTGTATGACTTGGATGAAGTCATGGCGTGGCTGAATGAAGGGGAAAACGAATAAAGGTTCCGAATGACTCCAGCCGTTCGTACTGCGAAGCAGGCACGTGTTCCATTTCATCTCCATGAATACGATCATGATCCCAGGGCCGAGTCCTACGGGGACGAGGCAGCAGTCAAGTTGGGATTGGATGCGGACCGGGTGTTCAAAACCCTGGTGGTTGCACTCGATACCAAGGAGCTCGTGGTCGCCGTTTTGCCCGTTTCAATGCAGCTCGACCTGAAGCGATTCGCCAAGGTCCTGGGAACCAAGAAAGCGTCCATGGCGGACAAGAAGGTGGTCGAGCGCACCACAGGGTATGTATTGGGTGGAGTGAGCCCCCTCGGCCAGAAGAAACGGTTGAGGACGATCATTGATGCCTCTGCAGAGGATCATGAGACCGTATATGTGAGCGCGGGTCGCAGGGGGTTGCAAATCGAGCTGGCGCCCGATGACCTGGCCTCGTTGACGGACGGCGCTTTTGAGGGCATCGGCCGGTAGCGTTTTGGGGACGCTGGTGAGAAACCTACGTTTTTCATAAAAACGTAGGTTTCTCACCAGCGTCCCCTCTTTTGATGGTGGGATCTTGGTTTGCCCTTGACAGCCCGGGGAATGGCAGAGTATCTTGATCTCTATAAAGACCGATGGTCTGCATAGAGATACCGAACTCAAGCGCCGTCTCTTTGGAAGACGAAAGACATGGGGATCGTATTGCACTACAAACGTGTGCCAGCCGTAGAAAAATGCTTTTCCATCCTGACGCTGATTGCGGAAGAAAAGCGCCCCATGGGATACAGTGAAATCGTAAAACGCCTGAATCTGAATAAAAGCACAGTTTTCAATATGTTGCATACGCTTGCCGACCTTGACATCCTTGAGAAGGGTAGGGATTGTCAATACAGGCTGGGATCACGCCTGTTTCTTCTCGGCAGCGTCGCTGGTATGGGATCGGAATTGATACAGACCGTCCATCCCTATCTCGTATCCATCAACAAGACCTTCCGTGTCTCTGCTTTTTTCGGGCTCCTGTCAAACCACGAGGTCCTGATCGCGGACAAGGCGGACCAGGCCCAGACGATCAGGATTTCATCGGACATCGGCATGAAGATTCCGATTTTTGCCGGCGTTGCCGGCAAAGCCCTACTGGCTCAATTGCCGGATGGAGAAATCGATCGCGTCCTGTCTGAATACAGGCCCAAGAAATATACCTCCAGGACCATTCTGGATAGGACCGCTCTTCAGAGGGAAATTTTTGAGGTCAGGAAAAATGGAATCGCGTATGATAGGGAGGAATACATTGAAGGGTTGGTCGCTGCGGCCGTTCCCATCCGCACGCAAAGGGACCATCTACCGGCTGCGGTTTGGGCGGTCGGGTTCAAGCACCAATTTCAGGGCAACGCCATGAAAGAAATCACGGAATTCATGCTTCATGCTTCTGCTGAAATCAACGAGCGATTTTCCATCATGGCCGCATCAAATGGGTATCCACAAGAAAGACACGCGAAAACGGGAGGCAGATAGGATTTCGGAAAATCCTCTCAAGGTGTAGACTGGGGGCGCCCTTTGCTGCTATGGCTGTGGCAAGGAAATCACTGTACAAGACGGGAAGGTCGTGGAGATTACGGGTCAGAAATCCCATCCGTTGAAGAATGGAAACCTATGCCCGAAACGGGTCTTGGGATGACCTCCACGATACTAGATAACGACATTTAACATTTTCTTGGAGGGCAAGCGATGGAAGTCATTCAGACAGATTGCGGGTTATGCATCAACTGCTGCGGCATCAATGCATATGTGGAAGACGGCAAGCTGGTCAGAGTGGAGGGGATCGAAGATTTCTGGCTGAACAAGGGTAAGATTTGCCCGAAAGGCGCGCGTGTGCCTGAATATGTCTATTCCGCGAACCGCGTGAAAACGCCGCTGAAGAAGGTCGACGGTAAATTCCAGTCCGTCTCCTGGGACCAGGCCCTGCAGGAAATCGGCGATAAGCTGCTGGAGCTGAAAGACAAGTACGGTGCCAAGACCCTGGCCACGTATACGGGTTCCGTAGGCGTGGAACACTTTGAAATGGCCGCCTTCAACCAGCGCTTCCGTGGCGCCTACGGCAGCCCGAACTTCTTCAACGCAGAGGGAAACTGCTTTCGCTCCCGTATTCTGGCCCGTCAGATCACCTTTGGCCGCTACCCGGTGGAAGAACCGGCCAA
>JASFQI010000140.1:0-11469 GCA_050115555.1 Desulfobacteraceae bacterium | reverse complement strand
CAGGTAGCACGGGTCGTGGTACGTGACCCGCTTTCCCAGGTCCCGGGACGGCCGAATCCGGCCTTCGCGAATCGCCTCGTCCAGGATCTGCGTGTAGTGGCGCACCTGGTAATCGGCCCCGAACTCCGCGTAGTCCTTGACAAAGGCATTGTAGCAGTGCGGGGAGCCCACGATGATCCGGCGTACGCCTTTTTCCTCGAACACGCCCATGTTGTTCTCCATGAGCTTGCCGAAGACCTCCTCCCCGCCCATCTTTCGAATGGCGTCCCCGCAGCAGTTCTCGCGTTCCGTGAGCAGGCCGAAGTCCACGCCTCCCTTCTGGAGGAGGCGAATCAGCGCGCGCGCGGCCTTCTGATTCCGTGCATCATAGGCCTGGGTGCAGCAGGTGAAATAGAGGTACTCCATGCCCTCGGCAAAGGGCTCCACGCCTAGCCCTTCCGACCACTTGGTCCGGTCCTCAGGCTCTCCGGACCAGGGGTTGCCGCGGTTGGATGCGCTTCCCAGGGGGCCTTTCAGGGAGGGAGGGACCGATCCGGTCTCGTTCATCATCATGCGCATGGACCGGAGGATGTCGATGATGGGAAGGCCGCGGGGGCAGTGGATCACACACATGTTGCAGGTGACGCAGCGCCAGAGGTCCTCGCTTTCGAACCCCTCGAGGCCGAATTGGGCCAGCCGAATGATGCCCCGGGGGGAGAAGTAGCGCACCTGGTTCCAGGGGCACACTCCGGTGCACGTTCCGCACTGCATGCAGCGCTCGAGGTCCTCCCCGCCGAGCTCCTTGATCGCTTCCGTGACCTCCAGAAAAGGAGTTGAGGCTTCCATTTGGGGTTTCTCCTGGTGTCGGTTTGAAGAGCTCTGGAGTTCTGCACGGGGTCATCGTGACTCCCTGCAGCCCTGCCTGTATTCGATCATTCCCGGCGTGTTTTCCAACGAACGGAAACCCTAATTTCCCATTCCACCCTGAGTGGTGCGGAAAATCAAGGAAAAGGCGCTTTTCATGCGTTGTGTTGAGCCCGGATCGGCACGACGGCCCGGTTCGAGAAGGGGCGGCCGACGGGGGTGCGCGTGCACCCCCGTCGGCATTCATAGATTGCTACAGGGTCGTGTACTTCGGCCCGCCGCCGCCTTCGGGCGGGACCCAGGTAATGTTCTCGTAGGGATCCTTGACATCGCAGGTCTTGCAGTGCAGGCAGTTGGAGAAGTTCAGCTTGAGATTCGGCTTCCCTGTCTCTTCGTCGATTTCCATCTCGTAGACGTTCGCAGGGCAGAAGTGCTGGCAAGGGGCCTGGTACTCCTTGAGGCAGCGGTTGTAGCAGATGTCGAGGTCCAGGACCTTCAGGTGCGGCGGCTGCTGCTCCTCGTGGGTCGCGCCGGAGTAGTAGACGTCCGTTTCCTTGTCAAAGGTCATCTTCCCATCGAACTTGATGACGCCCTTTTGCTCGTCCGAGGGGCTTTCCGTGCCGTAGCGATCCTTCACGGAGGCCATGTGACCGAAGTCCGGCTCCGTGGTCAGACGGTCCTTGAGAATGCGGCCGCCGAGCAGGTACTGGAAGCCGCCCTTGACAATGCCGCTCCAGAGGCCACCCTGAAACCCCTGGTGGAAGTTTCGGACCTTGTGGAGCTCCTTCCCGATCTCGCCGGCGTACAGGGCCTTTTCGTAAGCGCTGAGCTGCGCGTCGGAGAAGTCCTGCTTGAGCAGGGATTGAAAGATGGTCTCCGCAGCCATCATTCCGGACTTCATGGCCACGTGGATGCCCTTGATCTTCTGGCTGATGAAGAGGTTGGCCGAGTCCCCGACGATCACGGCGCCGTCAACGGTCAGCTTGGGAATGGAGAAGTATCCGCCCACCGGGGCGGTCTTGGCTCCGTACTGCGAGAGCTTGCCGTCCTTGATGATCTCCGACACCACCGGATGTTCCTTGAACTTCTGGAAGGCGCGATGCGGGTCCAGGGCGGGGTCCTCGTAGTCCAGTCCCACCAGGAGGCCCAGGCTGACCATGTTGTTCGTCATTCCGTAGATGAACCCTCCCCCGTACGTGTCGTTCTTGAGGGGATAGCCCATGGTGTGGAACACCTTTCCCGGGGCGATCCGGCCTTCGGGTACCTCCCAGAGCTCCTTAACGCCCACTACGTAGCTGGGCGGGTTTTTCCCCTGATCCAGGTTGAAGCGACGAATCAGACCCTTGGTCAGGCTGCCTCGCGGGCCCTCTCCGAAGACGGTCACCTTGGCCTGGAGGTCGATCCCGGGCTCGAAGTTGCTCTTCTTCTCCCCATCCGGGCCGATTCCCTTGTCCCCGGTGCGGACCCCGATCACGCGGTCCCCGTCGTACAGGACCTCGGTCCCGGCGAATCCGGCAAAGACATAGCTTCCCTGCTCCTCCACCAGACCGCCCATCCACTCGGTCAGGCGGGAGAGCGAGACGATGTAGTTCCCATGGTTGTTCAAGGGGGGCGGGGTAATCGGGGCCTTGATCTTGCCGTTTTGCGTCAGAAGGCACACGTCTTCGGCGGTGACCTCGGCATCCAGGGGCGCACCGCGGTCTTTGAAATCCGGGATGAGCTCCTTGAGGGACGAAGGGTCCATCACGGCCCCGGAAAGGCTGTGGGCACCGATGTAAGGGCCTTTTTCGAGCACGGCGATCATGAGCTCTTCCATCTTTTCGCCCTCGCCGGCCTGATCCACCTTCTCGTTGTGCGCATTCACCAGATTCACCAGGTGGAAAGCCCCGCTCAGAGCGGCTACTCCCCCTCCGACAAAGAGCACATCGACTTCCATGACTTCACGTTCTTCTTCCATGTATGTAGACCTCCTCTGTGCGAGAATGTAGAGATTCTCCACTGCTCGAGCCGTGTCATTGCATCAGGGACCTGCTTCGGCAGGGTAGGGAATCGGCTGGCGATGGAGACTCGTTTGCGCCTCGTTCTTTGGCCGGTCCACCCGGGTGAATCAGGGGGGGCTCCTTTGTTCCCAGCCCGCGATGCAGGAGGAGAAACCGGCGCAAATTTGACGGTCTCGCAAAAACCCGCTCGACCGCCTGTTGAGTACACTTAAGTCACTTAAGTCACTGGAATCGCTAGGGGCAAATCTCAATGTCCCGGCTATTTACAACTCAATCAAGTTTGGAACTATAGCACCGATACTGAACAGGGTTCAACGGTTTTTTGTGAAAACACGCACAAATGAGAGGGGCGCTCCCGGAGGGGGGAGAGGCGCTTGTGAGGAGTCCTATGGGGTGGTAGGATGCGGCCGGAAAAGGGACGGGGTGGAAGCCTGGCGGAAAGGGGCCGTACCCGCTCATGCACGAGGAAAGGAGGAAAGGATGGCGAATTTTCTGTTCGTGCTCAGCAGGGATGACAACGAAGCAGCTACACGATGCTTCCAGTTTGCAAAGATTGCCCACTCAAAAGGGCATAAAGTGAACCTTTTTCTTATTGATGATGGCGTCTTTTGGGCGGATAAAAATCGCGTAACGTCCAACAAGGCATATACAGGGGACTGCCCGGAGGATTACCTTCCCTACCTTGTGGAGAACGAGGTGCCGGTGGGGGTCTGAATTCCATGCGCCAAAGCCCGTCAGGTAGACGAGGCACGTTTTTACGCCAACATGGTGCTGGACGGCGGCCCGAGTCTCATCGATCTCGCCGCAGAGGCCAAGGTGTTCAACTTCTAACCGCCAGGGCGCGTACGGCTCCCCCTCCGGCAGGCGCCCCCCCCCGAAAGGGTTTTTCACGCCCCGGTCCCTACTCCCAGAACGGCTCACGGATATCCGGGTGCTGGCGGAGGGTCTTCAGGAACTGATTGGTTCGTCTTTCGAGACGTCTCTTGAGGATGCGCACCACCCCTTCCATGAGCATGTACCCCAGATCGTGGTCCTCGTCCATCAGGGCAAGGAGCTTGTCCCCCCGGATCATAAGGACGTCCGACGGCTCCGTACAGATGGCGTACGCGGTGTAGCTGGCCTCCGACAGCAGGGCGGACCAGCCGAAGGAGAACCCCGGCTTGACGGATCCCAGGGAGATCATGATGGACTCCGAGGCTTGCACCTCCAGCAGGATTTTGCCCTGGCAGAGCATGTAGAAGAAGATGGCCTTCTCCCCTTCTCGAAAGATGACCTCCCGGGTCTGGTAGTCACGCTCCTCGACCAGGGGTTGGATCTTTTCGAGCATCTCATCCGCGAGGTCCTGGAGGAGGTAAATGGTCCTGAGGCAGTCCAAGGAAACCATAGCCATCGTTGTCCTCCCATGAAGATCGTTCGGGGTGTTCCGGGCCGGGTGCCCTGAAGGACCCCGGAAGATGCCTCGCTCGCGCATTCGTCATCCCGCAGGAGCGGGCATGCGGGCTCAGGCGAAAATGAAGGCCAGCACCAGCACGAGCCCTCCGAGGATCGCGCCGACGCCAACGGGCAGCCGGCCGGCCTGGACGTCCTCGAGCAGCCGGGCCTTTCGTTTCAACCGTTCCTCCACGGGGATCCCCCTAAGGACCCAGGAGACCCGAAGGGGAATCAGAACGAGCCGTGCCGGGGCGCTCCTGGTCCAGCGCGCCAGCCCGGCCGCGGCCCCGCCTACAACGAGCTTCTCCGCGGCGGCGTTGACGGTGTTGAGAAGCCCGTCCGCCCCCCGGTAGAACAGGTTCGCACCCACCCGGTAGAACCAGTCCGTGTCCAGGTTGACGGCCCGCATTTCTGCGGGATAAATGCCCGACATCATCAGCAGGGTGAACGCCAGGGCCCCGAACATGAGGAGCTGAAGCTGGCCCACCACGTGCGCACCGGTGTACGGGACGTAGTCCACCGCATATGGGAGAATCCCGTAGAGAGGCTGGGGGTGCACGCCGAGAAACACGCACAGGAAGGCGGCCAGCCCCATGGCAAGGAGCATGTGAAGAGGCGGTTCCTTGGCGCGAATGCCCGCGTCGTGTCCGAAGAACATGAAGAACGGCACCTTGATGCCTGCGTGGTGAAACACGCCGGCCGAGGCGAACTGGAGCATCAGCCAGATGACGATCATGTGATGATGCCCGGCCGCGCTGACGATCATGGACTTACTCACGAACCCCGAGAACAGGGGAAACGCAGAGATCGAGGCCGCTCCCACAATGCAGAAGATACACGTCAGGGGCATGGTCTTGTAGAGCCCCCCCAGGTCGGTGCAGCGAATGCGCCCGGTCACGTGAAGCACGCTCCCCGCGGCCATGAAGAGGAGGGCCTTGTAGAGGATGTGGCAGAACGCATGGGAAACCGTGCCGTTGATGGAGAGCGCGGTGCCGATGCCGATCCCGCACATCATGAAGCCCACCTGGTTGATCAGGCTGTAGGACAGCACGCCCCGGATGTCGTTTTCCAGGACGGCGTAGAAAATGGGGAAGAACGTCATGACCGCGCCGAGCCAGATCAGGATCTCCGCGCCGGGGTAGGTCCGGGCCATGAGGTAGACCGCGCTCTTGGTGGTGAAAGCCGAGAGGAAGACAGAGCCCGTGGGCGTGCCCTCGGGGTAGGCATCCTTGAGCCACGGGTGAAGCGGGGGGATGGCCGCATTCACGGCAATGCCCAGGAAAATGAGCCAGGACCCCGGGCCGCCCAGGCCGATGAAGGCCACATCCAGGTGGCTCGTCTCGAACAGCCGGAGCAGGATGCCCGCCAGGAGCACCAGGCCGCCGGCCAGATGGACCAGGATGTACCGCAGGGCGGCCGCGCGGGCCGCAGGCGTTCGCCGGGCCAGGATCAGGAAGGTGGACGCCACGGCCATAAACTCCCAGTAAACGTACAGGCTGAAGAAGTCGCCTGCAAACGTGACCCCCAGGGCGCTCCCGGCGTACACCAGGGCCGACATGTGCTGGAGGTCGTCTTTCACGTGAAGGGAGAAAAGGAAGCCGATGAACCCGATCAGGCTGAAGATGTACCCGAAGACCCGTGCCAGGCGGTCCACCTGGCCCAGGACGAGGTCGTAGCCCAGGAAGTTGAACGTCCAGTGCGTTCCCTCGGGCACGGTGTAGACGATCCCCAAGGCCACGAGGGGAAGGAGCAGGAGCCAGGCCTGCTTCAGCCGCCCCCGCAGAAAGGGGACCAGGGCCGCCCCGCAGATGAGCACCAGGCCTGGGGGGAAATCAACGATCATAGTAGTCCTCGTCCCGCTTGATGAAGAGCCTCAGGACCCTGGCCACCAGGACCAGGAGCACGCAGGAGATGTACCCGTACGCGGCAAAGAAGCACGGGGTCTCTTCCCAGGGAAACGCGGCGTGCTTTGGAATAAAGAAATCCACGATCAGGAGCAGGGCCAGGCTGAGAAAGAACAGGCGAAGGAAGAGCTTGAAGTTTCCCGGTTTGTCGAACCATCCTATTTTTCTTTCCATGACTACACCACCCCTGCGAAGCTCAGCACCAGGTACACCATCCCCGCGGCCACGGTGAGGTAAAACGCCGTCCGATACCCGGGGATGGGCTCATGGCTGAGGATGCGTTTCTCTCCGATGGGGACTTCGCGGTCTTCGTCCATGGCGTTACCCCCCGGTGATTTGGATCATAGCCAGTTGTGCCAGGTCCATGAAGGGCCAGGGATGAAAGAACAGGATCACCGAGCAGACCGATGTGACCAGGAGGGCCGCCAGGCACCAGGACGGCGCTTCCTGCATTCCGCTCGAGGCCCCCGGGTCCGCGGGCTTTGCAAAATAGGCGTTGTATACGATGGGTAGAAAGTATGCCGCGTTCAGGAGCGAGCTCACGAGCAGCACCACGAGAAACCCGATCTGATGCGCCTGAAGGGTCCCCAGGAGCAGGGTCCACTTGCTTAGGAATCCACCGGCCGGAGGCAGGCCGATCACCCCGAGGCTTCCCACCAGGAAGGCCCCCATGGTCACGGGCATGCGGCGGCCGAGGCCTTTCATGTCGCTGATGTTCTTGAGACCGGTGGCCACGAAGATGGCCCCGGCGCAGAAGAACAGGGTGATCTTTCCGAACGCGTGCATGGCGATGTGGAGAAGGCCCCCGGTCAGACCCTTGGGGTGGAGCAGGGCCGCGCCGAGCACGATGTAGGAGAGTTGGCTGATGGTGGAAAACGCAAGCCTCCGTTTCAACCCGTCCTGGGAAAGGGCCACGAGCGAGGCCGTGACGATCGTGATGGACGCCAGGACCCCCACGAGGATGTCCAGGCCGCATTGGGCCATGAAGTCCACGCCGAAGACCCCGGTCAGGACGCGGAAAACGGAAAAGGCGCCCACCTTGACCACGGCCACCGCGTGGAGCAGGGCGGAGACAGGCGTAGGGGCCACCATGGCCGCAGGGAGCCAGGCATGCAGGGGCATCACCGCGGCCTTGGCCAGGCCGAACACGAAGAGGAGGGCGAGGACCCACGCGGTTTCCCTGCCGACATGCCCCGCCAGAAAGCCCTGGGTCGTGAAATCCAGGGTGCCGGTCTGGACGTAGCAGACGATCATGGCCGGCAGGACCAGACCCACGGAGCCGCCCACGATGTAAATGAGGTACTTGCGACCCGATCGCCGGGCCTCGTCGTCCTGGTGATGGGTCACCAGGGGGTAGGTGGCGAAGGAGAGCATTTCGTAGAAGAGGTACAGGGTGAACAGGTTGGCGGAAAAGGCCACACCCACGGTGGCGGAGAGGGCCAGGGCGAAGAAGCAGAAGTAGCGGGTCTGGGAGTGCTCGTCCAGGCCGCGCATGTACCCGATGGAGTACGCCGAGGTGACGATCCAGAGGCTGGAGGAGACCAGGGCGAAGAGCAGGCCCATGGCGTCCACCCGAAAGGCCAGGGGAACGCCGGGCAACACCTGCACCAGCGTGAAGGTCAGCTTCTGGCCGGCCGAGACCACCGGGAGCATGGAGGCCACGATACCGAACTTGACGGCGGCCGCGGCAAATGTCCAGAACTCCCGCACGTTGGGTCTCCCGGCGCACACGATGAGGGGCACGGCCAGGATCGACACCAGGACGGCCAGCAGGGGCTTTATGGAGGTCACCGGCTCCATCAGGTCACCCCCATAGGAATTACGCGTTCAATGAAAAGGGCCACGATGTCCCCGGTGTAGAGGCCGATGAACACCGTTCCGAGGGCCACCACGAGGAGCGGGACAAGCATCTCCAGGGGCGCTTCCTGAATGCTCGCCCCATGCCCGTGCCCTTCTTCCCCACCGGCCGAATCATAGTACATGATTTCGATGATGCGGAAGAACAGGATGGCATTGACCAGGCTGCTCAGGAGGAGGGCCACGACGAACTCGAAGCGGCCGGCCTGGACGGCCCCGGAAAGGAGGTACCACTTGCTGAAGAACCCGCAGGTGGGGGGCACACCGATGAAGCTCAAGGCGCCTGTGACCATGGCGGCCGTGGTCCAGGGCATGGTGCGGGAAAGCCCGCGGAAGTTCGCCAGGCTCAGCCCCTGGACCTTGTAAAAGACGTTGTTGACCACGAGGAAGAGGCAGAGCGTCATGGCCGCGTCGTTCACGATGTGGAGAATCGCGCCGGTCATGGCGGCCCGATTGCCGAGCCATGCCCCGCCCACCATGTATCCGATCTCGGAGATCAGGATGTAGCAGAGCATGCGCTTGACATTGCGCTGAGCCAGGGCCAGGAGGGCGCCGGCGAGAATGGCGAGGGTGGCCAGCCACACCAGGGGGAAGCTGAGGTCGAGCACGTGAAATGCATAGCCCGGTGTGAACACGGAGAGCATGAGACGGATCATGACATAGACCATGGCCTTGGTCATGAGCGGGGCCAGGAGGCTGCTCGAGGCGCCCGGGGCGTGGGTGTATGCGTTGGGAAGCCAGAGGTGAAGGGGAAAGAACGCCATCTTGATCCACACGCCCGTCATGCAGAGGACAAAGGCGGCCAGCACCGCGGGAGAAGACGTCATGTCGGCGAGGAGATTGGAGATGTCCGCCATGTTCAGAGACCCGGTCATGATGTACAGGTACCCGATCCCCAGGAGGTAGAAGCTGGCGCCGATGGTGCCCATGAGCAGGTAGTGAAGGCTGGAGAGCGGGGCCGGGTCGCGGCCCAGGGCGATGAGGGCGTAACCGGTGAGGGAGGTGATCTCGAGAAGAACGTAGAGGTTGAAGAGGTCCCCGGTCGCCACGATGCCCATGAGACCGGCGACAAAGAGGATGTACAGGGTGAAGAAGGCCCCTTCTTTCTGGGGGAACTCCGACTCGATGCTCTTTCGGCTTGCAATCAGGTTGATGAAGGCCGCTGCGGAGATTACGGATAGGACCAGCCCGTTCAGGCCGTCCACCTCGTAAAGGATCCCCCAGGGAGGCGCCCACCCTCCCAGCCGATAATGGATCGTGCCGTGCTCCAGGATCCGCACCAGAATGCCCACGGCGCTGATCAGGGTGATTCCCAGGCCCAGCACCGCCAGTGGAAAGCAGAGCCTTTTTCGAACCCAACCCGCCCCGCTGACAAACATGGCGGTGAGCAGGGGAACGATCACAATGAGTGCGGGCAGATGGTGGCTCATGAAGTCCGGTTCCGAATCTCAGTTCATATGCGGGGATTCATGGATCCTACCGTTTCTCGCCGGGACGCCAGGGCTCGAAGTGCACAAAAAGTCATCCTTGGCGACTTTGCGCCTTTACGAGAACCTTGATTTTGTTTTATTCCTCCGCCGTTTTCGCCTCCCGCATGGCCTCCCGAATCTCGCTCTCCTCCAGGGTGCCGTAGCTCTGGTACACCTTGATGACAAGCGCCAGGGCCACGCCGAGCGTGGACACGGACACCACGATGGCCGTGAGCATCAGGACGTGCGGGAGGGGGTTGATATAGTCCGCCGCCCGGACGGCGTGGTGTGCGCCGTGCGGGGCGTGCTCCAGAATGGGAATGGTCGCCCCCTTCTTGCAACCGATGGAGACGTAGAAAAGGATGATGGCCGTCTGAAAGATGTTCATGCCCGCGATCTTCTTGACCAGGTTCCCCTTGGCGATCATGGCGTAGAGGCCGATCATCATGAGGACGATGTACAGCCAGTAGTTGTATCCCGCGACGATTTCTCGAATCAGGTCCTGCATGCCTAGAGTCCCTCGTCCAGGCGTCCCGAAGAGGCGAGGTTCTGATAAATGGCGATCATGGTGGCCATCACTGCAACGCCGACCCCGATTTCCACGGCCAGGATGCCCAGGGATCGCGCCTCGACCGGGCCCACGCGAAGAAGCCCCGCAAGGGCGCTGTAGTCCAGGTAGTTGCCCCCCAGGAGAATGCAGAGGGCTCCGGTGCCGGAGTAGATCAGGATCCCGAGGGCCGCCAGCAGGGCGACCGTTTTCTCGCGGATCCGTTCGAGAGAGGTTCTCAGGTTCATGCTGATGGCCATCAGGATCACGCTGGCGCCCAGGATGACGCCTCCCTGGAACCCCCCGCCCGGGCTGTGATGCCCGTGGGCGATGACGTAGAGGGCGAAGAGCTGGATGAACGGGATGAGAAAGCGGCAGATGCTGCGGATGATCATGTCGTGGGGCACCCAGAGGTTGTCGATGCGCTCGAACGTCCCGGAGTCCTCCGGGATCTTTCGATCGCCGATCACGTGAATGGTGACCCCGGTCAGGAGGTGTCGGTAGTAGCGCTCCTTGGGCCGAATGCCGAAGAGGCGCAAGAGGATGACGCAGGCGGCCCCGGCCGCGAAGATCACCGTGGTCTCGAACATGGTGTCGTATCCACGGTAGTCGGCGAGCACTGCGGTGACGATGTTGGGAACGGAGGTTTCTTCCAGTGCCTTTTCCAGGTAGTGGGGGGATACGTGCGTGCTGGCCGGGGAGGCAGGGTCGCCCCAGGAGGGAAAATCGCCCGTCGCATACAGCAGGACACAGCCCACGCCCACCGCGATGATCAGGCTGAAGATCTTCAATCCTTGGTCCTCCGCGTGGTTCGGAACACGGCTGCGACAAAGAAGACGGCGCTCACCCCGGCCCCTACGGAGGCCTCGGTGAAGGCGACGTCCACGGCCCCCATGACCGCCCAGAGAAGGCACAGGAGAAAGCTGTACGCCCCGAAGAGGATGGCGCAGCCCAGGAGGTCCCGCACGGAAATCACGGCGATCGCGCACAGGATCACGAGGGTCAGGATGATGAGGTCGAGCTGCCAGATCATGGGGTCTCTCCGCTGGATTCCCGGGTCCAGGGCTCCAGTCCCGCACGAAGCCCGGCATCCACGATGGAGTGGGTGGCCGTGGGGCTGGAGAGGAAGACGAACACGACGATCAGCATCAGCTTCAGCGCGGTCAGGAGCGCCCCGAGGGTCAACGGCAGGGCACTGTAAAGCGCCAGCCCGAACATCATCAGCAGGCTTCCCAGCGTGTCCAGCTTACCTGCGGCGTGGAGCCTGGTGTAGAAGTCCGGCAGCCGGAGGATTCCCACGCATCCGCCGGTGAAGAAGACCAACCCGAAGATCAGAAAAGCGGTCACAATCCAGGCCATTCCGGGGACTCTCCTTTGTAGGTCGGGCCTCGAGAGAAGCGCTGCCTCCGGTTCCTCGG
>JASFQI010000139.1:0-11488 GCA_050115555.1 Desulfobacteraceae bacterium | reverse complement strand
CGAAGATGGCGAACGCGAACATCCCGTTCAGCTCCTTGAGGCAATCGGGGCCTTTCTCCTGATACAGATGAAGGACCACCTCAGAGTCCGATTTGGTGCGGAAACGGTAGTGCGGCGCGAGCCGGGACCGGATCTTTCGAAAGTTGTAAATCTCCCCGTTGCAGATGATCCCGGTTTTCCCGTCCTCCGACACGATGGGCTGGTGCCCCTTGGCCACGTCCACAATGGAGAGCCGGGTGTGGCCGAACACGCCGTTGCCGAACTCGTGAATGCCCCGGTCGTTGGGTCCCCGGTGAGGAAGGGCGTCGAGCATTTTGTTGATGGTCTTTGCGTCCTGCACTCCGATGCATCCTGCGATGCCGCACATGATTTTATCTCCTTTCTTTTAATAAATAAATTATTTATATCCAGGCTTTAATTGTCTATTTATTTCTAATTTCTTGCTTTAATATAGCGCTTTTCCTGCCATGACGGAAGATCCGGCATGACGGACGAGCCTGCCTCGCCGACCCTCGGTATTGCCGCTCAGGTCCCGGTTGGAAGACGAAAATCTGCGCGCGTGGGGATCAGTGGATAAGAAGACACCCGGATGTTGGTTCTATGGAATTACTGAGTGCAAACACTATATTAACTGAAAACGTTTGAACTCAAACATATGGCAGGAGGGGCCTCCTGTCAAGGATTTTCTACTCCTGTCTTTTGCCGGAAAAAGGGATGGAATCGCTTGAATGGCAGCCGATCCAGCAATTGTGTCCTTCCGGGCCTTATTGACACCTCCTTCCTGCAGAGATATATAGTCGACGATCCTGACAGAGACGGTCTGGATCCTTTCCGGGGACGGTTGGCCATGGCTTCCGCAGCACGAAGTATGAGCAGAATCGACCCTCGGCACGGACCCGCCAGGAAAGAGACGTGGGAAGGTTGACAATCCTGGATTCCGGGTGGCATGGAGAAGAAACCCCAATTGCGACAAGGGAAACGACATGACGAAAATGGATGATTTGGTCAACGAGCTCGCCAAGAAAAAGGAAAAATTCCTCCAGATGGGCGGTCCTGCAAAGGTCGAGCGACAGCACGCCAAGGATCGCCTCACAGCGAGGGAGAGGATTGATCGACTCCTGGACCCCGGCTCTTTCCTGGAGATGGGGCTTTTTGCGCACTCGGATTATCCGGGCATGGAAGAAAAGACGCCGGCAGACGGTCTCATCTGCGGGTACGGGCGGATCGACGACAGGAGGGTAGCCCTGGTCGCCAACGACTTCACCATCCTTGCCTCGACCAATGCAAAAGTGAATCTCAAGAAGCTCCTGACGTTTAAAAAGCAGGTCAAGGAAAAGGCCGTCGTACCGCTTGTCTTTCTTGGAGAGGCCGGCGGAGCAAGGATGCCGGACTGCCAGGGGGCCAAGGAAGTCTGCGAGCTCACCGGTTACGAACTGGACGGCCTTCGCTCCGAGTACACCCATTTTCGTCAGCAACCCTATATCTTCGCGGCCCTGGGGGAGTGCTATGGCGTCGCGGATTTCCAGGCGAATCTCGCGGACTTTGTGGTACAGGTCAAGGGGAGTGCCATCGCCGTATCCGGTCCCCGCGCCCTGAGCCGCGCCATTGGCCAGGCTCACAGCGGGGAAGAGATCGGGGGATGGGAAGTCCACTCCAGGATCACGGGTATCGTCGACCGTGTGGTGGAAAACGAAGAGCAGTGCTGGGAAATGATCCGGCGGTTCCTGGACTACATGCCCAATCACCACGGTGAGCTGCCGCCTGTCCGGCAGGTCCCGGACGGATCCGACGAGCGCATGTCGCACATCCTGGACATCCTGCCGGAGGACCGGCGGAAGGTCTACGACATGCACGCCATCCTCGACTGTCTCGTGGATGGCGGCGAGTACCTGGAGCTGAAACCGGATTATGCCAAAATGCTCATTACGGCGCTGGCCAGGATCGACGGATGCGTGGTCGGTATCGTGGCCAGCAATCCCATGGTCAACCTGGGGGCTACGGACACGGACGCGCTGGACAAGATGATGGGCTTTCTGTGTCTATGTGACTCCTACCACATCCCGCTGGTCTTTCTTCACGACACCCCCGGCCACATGGTGGGCAAGGACGGAGAACTCAAAAAGGTCGGCGCCAAGGTCGTCAACGCCCTTCAGTGCCTTTTTCAGGTCACGGTCCCCAAGATCTCCATCATCATTCGCAAGACCTACGGCCAGGGAGCCGTGAACATGTGCGGCATGGGCGGAGGCCCGGACTTTCTGGCCGCGTGGCCCAGCGCGGAAATCGGGTTCATGGACCCGCTCATTGCTGCGGACGTCGTGTACGGTAATCTCGAGGAGGATGAGCGGGCGAAGAAAGTGGAAGCCATGATCGGAGATCTCTCCCCCTACCCGGCGGCAGGGGCCTACTATGTCCAGGACATCATCGACCCTCGAGAAACCAGGAAGTATCTGACCGGTGTCCTGAAGGTCATCCGCGATTCAAAAGACCGCGGTATGAGCAAGCGGTACCTGGCCAACTGGCCGACCAAGTTCTAGCCTCCGTGTGAAACGCTTTTCATAGGCATGGAACCCGCTCTGGAAAGATAGCGGGTTCCACCCCACCCCCCGGTTGTTTTTCCCGATCATCTTCCAGCCGAAAGGAATCGATTGCGAGAAAACGATTGACAGCTTATTTTGGATTTTGTATACAATCGATTTAAGAATTCATACATTCGACCGTATATCAAGGCGGCAGACATGGAAATCAAAGGACTCAGAGACTCGGTCACCGATGCGATACGAACGCAGATCATCACCGGGCGGCTGGCGCCCGGGCAGCGGCTGAACGAGGCCGAGCTGTGCGAGATGCTCGACATCAGCCGATCCCCCCTGCGGGAATCCCTCTTGATCCTCGAGGCGGAAGATCTGGTCAAGCGCGCACCCAGAAGGGGAACCTATGTAACGGAGATAAATGAAGAAAACCTTCAAATGATTTACCAGGTCGCAACCATGGTGGAGATGTACGCGCTCGATCAACTGGAGGAGAAAGGCATCACCGACGTTCCCGGAATGGAAGCCGCGGTCGAGGAATGCCATGTCTCCAGCCTTTCCCTCGCTGACGACTGGAGAGACCTGGACGTCCACCGAAAGATGCTGGCCAGCTTTCACGGAAGACTCGTCAAGACCCTGGAAAACCCTTCCATCATCGCATACTACCGGAATGCATCGTCAAGCCTTGCCCGGTACCAATTCCTTCACCTTGCCGAAACGCGCAGCGGAGCGGATGAGGACAAGGACCATCGGCAGATCATCGACTGCATCAAAAATCGCGCCTACGGAGAGGCCAGAAAAATTCTGAAACAGCACATTCAGGATTCGTACACCCATAAAATCGAAGCCCTGAGATCGCGTGCGAAATGGAAAGCCGCCGGTTCATAGAAATGGACGGTCCCGCAAAAACCCGCTCGACCGCCTGTTGGCTGCACTTAAGGCATTGGAATCGTTCAAGGCAAATCTCCAGGTCCCGGCTTTTTGCGACTCTATCAGGGATTCACCTTTGGAGAGACCTCAAAGAGCCCAGATTGAATGGCTTGTCGCAGGAATGAGGTTTGCTCCCCAAAATATATTCAAAACATAGACGATACGTAGCCTTTTCATGAAGGAAAAGGTTGAAGGCCGGACTCCGACATCAAACCGGTACGAACGAATCTGCGGACCCGGGCCAATGCCTGCAGGGAAGAGAGAACAAAAGAAACGGATCGTGAATCAACGATTCCCAAGGGAAATCACAACAGGAAGGCGCAGTCGATGACTTGGAAGGACGCCATAGAAGAACTACAACGCCGGAAAAAACTGGCCTACCGAATGGGCGGTGAGGAGAACGTTCAAAGGCAGCATGACCTGGGAAAGATGACCGCTCGTGAGCGCATAGAGTCCCTGCTGGAGCCCGGCTCCTTTCACGAGAGGGGAGTGATGGCAGGGGATGCCCGATACGAAAACGGCGAACTGGCCGGCATCACTCCCTGCCCCATCCTGATTGGAACAGGGAAAATTCAGGGAAGGCCTGTCACCGTGCTCGCCGATGATTTCACCATTCGGGGCGCCTCGGTGGGGGATCTTTACAAGGCCAAGCTGGCCTATGTCCTGAAAATGGGCCGGGAGCTGAGGCTTCCGGCCGTCCGTTTGCTGGACGGGGCAGGCGGTACGATCAAGGAGATCCTGAGGCACGGGTATGTCAAGTTTCCCACGCTCCCCGACTTTGCCATGAAGGACCTGGTGAACCTCATGTCCATGGTCCCGGTCGTTTCCGTGGCCCTGGGACCGACCGCAGGCTCGGGGGGCCTGCTGATGGTGTCTTCTCACTTTTCCGTGATGGTGAAGGAGTCCTCTCAGGTCTTTGTCGGCGGGCCTGCCCTGGCCCGGCAGGCCTTCAATCAGGAAGCGAGCAAGGAGGAGATGGGCGGCTACCGTGTGCACACCCGAATCAGCGGCGTGGTGGACAACGAGGCCGAAAGCGAGGAAGACGCCTTCAACCAGGTCAGGCGATTTCTCTCGTACCTTCCCCTCAACGTCTGGGAGGTGCCGGAGAGGAAAGTGGACGAAAGCGATGCGCCACAGAGGCGGGAAGAGGAACTCCTGTCGGCCATCCCCCGGGATCCCAAAAAGCCCTACGACATGCGGCGGATTCTCGAGCTCGTTTTCGACAGGGATTCCGTGTTCGAAATCGGACGCCACGGAGGACCGGCCCAGATCACGGCCCTGGCAAGGCTGAACGGGTACCCGGTGGGTGTGCTGGCCAATGACCCCCGGTTTTGGGCCGGGTCCTTTGGGTGGGACGTGGCCGAGAAGTTCCAGCGATTCGTCGACATGTGCGACACCTTTCATATCCCCATCGTCAACTTTGTGGATCAACCCGGCTTCCGCGTCGGCAAGGAGGCCGAGTTGCAAGGGACGATTCGAAAGGGTGTGCGGGCCGTTTTCTCCGTGTATCAGGCGACGGTCCCGGCTGCGGCCGTTTACGTGCGCAAGGCGTACGGCGTGGCCGGGGGGAGCCAGGCCGATTACAGCGGGTTGAACTGGCGCTACTTCTGGCCCTCGGCCAACTGGGGAAACATCGTGGTCGAAGGAGGGGTCTATGCCGCCCACCGTGCGGAGATCGAGGCTGCGGACGATCCAAAGGCCCTCTTGGAGGAGTTGGAGAGCCTCTACAAGAGTTATGCATCCCCCTTTCGCTCAGCCGAAGCCTTTGATGTCGAAGACGTTATCGACCCCAGGGACACACGCCCCCTTCTCTGCGATTGGGTTGAAAAGGCCTACAAGGTGGAGAGGACACGGCCGGGCGTGAAGTCGCGGGGCATGCGATGCTGAATCGCGGAGGAGCCGCCAATGCTTGAAGTGGACAATGTCGAGATCATTTACAATGACGTGATCCTGGCGGTGAAAGGCGTCTCCCTGCGGGTATCCGAGGGAAAGATCGTCACTCTGCTCGGCGCCAACGGAGCGGGAAAGAGCACGGTGCTGAAGGCCATATCCGGCGTGTTGAAATCTCAGGAAGGCGAAATCGAAAGCGGTGAGATCACCTACTTCAACAAAAAGCTCAACAATGTGAGCCCGGAAAAGATCGTTCGCATGGGCATTTCCCAGGTCCCTGAAGGGCGCAGGGTTTTCCAGGATCTCACATGTCAGGAAAACCTCAGGGTGGGCTCTTTTACAAGAAGAGACCGCCAAGAGGTAACCAAAGACATCTACAAGGTCCTGAACTATTTCCCCGCACTGAAAAAGGCCCTTCCCATAAAGGCGGGATACCTGAGCGGAGGAGAGCAGCAGATGCTGGCCATCGGCCGTGCCCTGATGAGCAGGCCGAAATTCCTCCTTTTGGACGAGCCGTCCCTGGGGCTCGCGCCGCTCCTGGTCAAAGAGATTTTTTCCATCATCGAAACGATTAACCGGGAGGATGCCATCTCCGTCCTGCTGGTCGAACAGAATGCCAACATCGCGCTTCAGATCGCATCCCACGGCTACATCATGGAAAACGGTCGCATCGTCATGGACGACCCCTGCGACAGACTGCGACAGAACGAAGATGTCATGGAGTTCTATCTGGGAATCACGGCGGAAGGGGGCATAAAAAGCTTTGCAGACGTCAAGCACTACAAAAGAAGAAAGCGTTGGCTCTCCTGAAAGGGCGGCGGCGGAACCCCAGCTGACGGTCGAACGTCTGAGCCTCTCCTTCGGCGGAATTCGCGCCCTTCAGGGGGTCGACTTCGAGGTCTTTCCTGGAGAGATCTTCTCCATCATCGGACCGAACGGCGCGGGAAAGACCTCCATCTTCAACTGCATCAGCCGGCTGTACACCCCCCAGGAGGGGAGGATCCTTTTCGAAGGGACGGACCTCCTGTCCCTGCCGCCCCACAGGATCGTGAGTCTGGGCATCGCCCGGACCTTCCAGAACATCGAGCTGTTCAGGAACATGACCGTGCTCGACAACATCCTGCTGGGCCGGCACCTGTTTCTGAAGAGCGGGGTGTTCTCTGCAGGGGTTTTTCTGGGGAAGGCCCAGAATGAGGAGATCTCCAACCGGTTGAAAGCGGAAGAGATCATCGATTTCCTGGAGATCGAGGCCAGCCGCAAGAAGGTGGTCGGGGAGCTGCCCTACGGCCTCCAGAAACGGGTCGAACTGGGACGGGCGCTGGCCATGGAGCCCCGGCTCCTGCTCCTGGATGAACCCACGGCGGGAATGAATCTGGAGGAAACCGAGGACATTGTCCGGTTTGTCCTGGATGTCAATGAGGAGTTCGGGACCACCATTGTCCTGATCGAGCATGACCTGAGGGTCATCATGGATATTTCGCGAAAAATTATCTGCATCGATTTCGGCGCCAAGATCGCGGATGGAACCCCGAAAGAGATCCAGACGCACCCCAAGGTGATCGAGGCGTACCTGGGCGAGGAGTTCCAGGGCAAAGAAAGCGACCAGGGAGCAGAATGATGGATGAGCAGACCATTCCCAAGCTGCTGAAGGCCTCCGCCGAAAAGTACGGGAAAAGAGTGGCCTTGAGGGAAAAGGATCTGGGTATCTGGCAGAACATTACCTGGGAGCAATACTATCAGAAGACGAAGTACTTCGGCCTCGGGCTTCTCAGCATGGGACTGGAGCCGGAGGACAAGGTCTCCATCCTCTCCGAGAACAACCCGGAGTGGCTCTACGCCGACCTCGGAAGCCAGAGCGTCCGCGGCGTGGTCGTGGGGATCTATCCGACCAACGTGGCGACACAGGTGGAGTACATTCTCGATCACTCCCAGTCCAGGTTCGTGGTGGTGGGTGATCAAGAGCAGGCCGACAAGGTCCTGGAGGTCAAGGACCGCCTTTCGAATCTCCAGAAAATCATCGTGATCGACATGAAGGGGCTACGAAGATACCGCAGCCCTCTGATCATGAGCTTCGAGGAGGCCCTGGCGCTGGGCGAGGAAATGGATCGGGAAGACCCGAAGCGTTTCGACAGCCTGGTCGAACAAACGGACCCGGAAGACACGGCCCTCATGGTCTACACCTCCGGGACGACCGGAAAGCCCAAAGGGGCCATGATTTCCCATCGGAATGCCATCGCCAGCGCTCGAAACTTCCTCTCCTGCACGCCGCTCCGTGTGGACGATGTCATCGTCTCCTACCTTCCCCTGTGCCACATCGCCGAGAGGAGCTTCTCGGTCCTCTACCCCCTCATGACGGGAGGGATCACGGTCAACTTCGCCGAGAGCCTCAACACCGTGCAGGACAACATTCGGGAGATCGCTCCCACCGTCTTTTTCGCGGTGCCGCGAATATGGGAAAAGATGCAGTCCGGACATGTCATGAGGATGAGGGACGCGACCCGGCTGAAGCGGTGGATCGACGGCTGGTGCGGAAAAAAGGAAAAGGAAATCTACGACATGGAGTGCCGGGGCAAGGCCTCCGGACTGCGCATAAAGGCCCTGAAGATCCTGACCTCCGTTCTCCACGGCTATCCTCTCAAAAAGCATTTCGGGCTGAACCGGCTTCGGTATGTCTATACAGGGGGCGCTCCGACACCGCCGGAAACGGTCATCTTCTTTCACTCCATCGGGATCAAAATCAGGAACCTGTACGGGTCCACGGAGTGCACCGGGATCTGCAGCGTGCACCAGGGGGACGACATCCGCGTGGGGACGGTCGGCCCCCTCTCTCCCGGAGTGGAATTGCGCATCGGGGAGGACGGGGAGCTCCTTTTCAAGACCGAAGGTGTTTTCAAAGGGTATTACCGGAACCCGGAGGCTACGGACGAGGCCGTGGTCGACGGCTGGTATCTTTCAGGGGACGTGGGCAGCCTGACCGAGGACGGGCACCTGGTGATCACGGACAGGAAAAAGGACATCATCATCACGTCCGGGGGGAAGAACATCTCCCCGCAGGAGATCGAAAATGAATTCAAGGCAAGCCCTTACATCAAGGATGCCGTCGTCATCGGTGACAACCGGAAATACCTGACCGCGCTGATCCTCATTGAATACGACAACGTGGGCAAGTGGGCAGAGGACCAGCGGATCGCATACACCACGTTCAAGGACCTGTCGCAGAAATCCGAGGTGCACAAGCTGGTTTCCAACATCACGGAAGAGGTCAACCGGAAATTTGCTCGGGTGGAAACGATCAAGCGTTTCACCGTCCTCGACAAAGAGCTGGACCAGGACGACGACGAGCTCACAGCCACCCAGAAGGTCCGGAGAAGCATCATTGAGAAGAAGTACGCGGACGTGATTCATAAGATGTACAAAGCGGGATAGGGGGGGAAGAATGACCGGGGGAGCCTTGGGAAACTTTCTGCAATTGGGCATCAGCGGCCTGGCCGTGGGAAGCATTTACTCCCTGGTCGCTTTGGGCTTCGTGATCATTTACAAGGCCACGGATGTCTTCAATTTCGCTCAAGGGGAGCTCATGACCCTCGGTGCTTTTGTCTGCTATTTTTTCATTGTTCAACTCAACATCCCTATTTTTTGGGCCTTTCTGCTGACATTTCTCGCTACTGCATTCATCGGTCTGATCACGGAGGAATTGTTTCTCCGGCCCATGATGGGGGAGCCGATCTTCTCCGTCATCATGGTCACCATCGGATTGAGTGTATTCTTGAAGGGAATCATCGGATTTTTTTGGGGATACATGATCAAAAAATTCCCTTCTTTTGTTTCCGAGGTTCCTGTTTCATTTGCAGGAATTATTATTTCACCTGCGCATATTGTAACCATTATCATTTCAGGGATTTTAATCCTGGCGTTTGCATGCTTTTTCAAGTATTCCACCCTGGGAATCGGCACCCGCGCCGTTGCCAATGATCAGGACGCCTCGCTCCTCATGGGAATCAGCGTGCGGAAGATTTTCGGCCTGTCCTGGGCGATATCCGCTGTGGTGGCCTCCATCGGGGGCATCCTGCTGAGCAGCATTACCTACCTCCACCCCTCCTCCAGCTTCGTGGGCATCAAGGTCTTTCCCGCTGTCGTCCTCGGGGGACTGGACAGCATTCTCGGTGCGATCGTGGGGGGGCTCATCATCGGCGTGGTGGAGAACATCGCCGGGGGTTACCTGGGCGGGGACATCAAGGAAATCACATCCTTTGTGATCCTGATCGCGATCCTGATGATCAAACCCTACGGGCTTTTTGGAAAAGAAGAGATCGAGCGCGTGTAAAGAAAGGAGAACGGCCGCATGAGAAGTGGTGATTTCAAGACCTCGTACCGAGAGGATATCGCCATCCTCCAAACCGCGTTCGTCAAGGTCTGTGTGGTCCTGTTCCTTATCGGACTCATCGCTCTTGTGCTGGTCTCAGACGTCTACTTCATTTACATCATCAACCTCTGTGCGATTGCAACCGTCGGGGCCCTGGGGCTCAACCTCCTGACAGGCTTTACCGGACAGATCTCCGTGGGGCACGCGGGATTTCTGGCCATCGGGGCCTACTCCAGCGCCAAGCTGGTGGAGGCGGGCCTGCCCTTTTTGTTGGCCCTTCCCGCAGCCGGATTCATCGCCACCTTCTGCGGCATGCTCGTGGGAATCCCCTCCCTGAAGCTGAGAGGCCTCTACCTTGCGATTACGACATTTGCCTTCGGGTTTATCGTCGAGCATGTGGCCAATTCCTGGGTCAGCCTGACCAACGGCGCCAACGGCATGACCGTGATTCCGGCGTCCCTGTTCGGCATAACCTTTGACACGGACAAGAGCTTCTTCTTCCTCGTATTCCCCATCACCGTACTGGCCGTCATCTACGCCAGAAATCTGGTCCGCTCGAAGCCCGGAAGGGCCTGGATCGCCATCCGCGATCGGGACATCGCAGCGGAGACCATGGGGATCGACCTTCGCTGGTACAAGCTTTCAGCATTCGCCGTGAGCTCGTTTTACGGCGGCGTGGCCGGGGCCCTGTATGCCCACTACATGCAGTACATCGGGCCGAACCACTTTGAGCTGTCCCTCTCGGTCCAGTACCTGGCCATGATCATTGTCGGGGGCATGGGGACCGTCCTGGGCTCCATCTTCGGGGCCGTCTTCATGACCATCCTGCCCGAGATCCTGAAATACCTCCCGGATCTCCTGAGAGAAACCTTTCCGCTCGTGGTCGAACGATTCGCAGATATCAATCTCATCCTGTATGGACTGATCATCATGCTCTTCGTCATCATCGAACCCAAGGGATTGTATGGAATTTGGAAGAACATCAAGACGTACTGGCAGATGTGGCCATACACCCATTAGGGGAAAGGACCCGGACCCGCGTGCGTAAGGGAGGCACGGGTCTTTCCATAGGAAGGAGCGCCTGTATCGAGCGCGGACAGGAAGGCAGGAGAGGAGAAACCGTTCATCATCAATCGCTTCAAGAGGAGGATCTCATGAAAAAGTGGACCACGATGGTAGCTTGTACAGCCGCATTCGTACTGGCGCTGGTGAACGTGTGCCCGGCGAATGCCGCAGAAAAAGGCGTGACCGACGACGAGATCGTCATCGGATGCATCGCCCCGCTCACCGGGAAAATCGCCATGGTCGGAACGGCCATTGCGAACGGCGCAAGAGACTATTTTTACAGCATCAATGAAAAAGGCGGGATCAACGGGCGAAAAATCAAATTCATTTCAGAGGATGGCAAGTATGAACCGCCTACGGCCATCGCGAGCTTCAAGAAACTGATCACGAGGGACAAGATCTTCGCCTGCATTTCCACCTCCGGAACGCCCATTACGGCTGCGCTCGCACCGAGCATCAAGCGCGAGGAACTGCCTTCCTTCTGCACCATTGCCGCGTCCAGCATTTTCCATCCCAAATCGCCCGATCATATCTTTTCCTTCGGGCCCTACTACTCGGAGAACATGGTATTCAACATCGAATACGTTCTTTTTACGCTTGGTGCAAAAGACCCCCGAATCGCCCTTCTCTACCAGGATGACGAGTTCGGCATGGAGGGGAAAAAGGGATTCGATGCGGCGGTGGAAAAGTACGGCCTCAACGTGGTGGCCAC
>JASFQI010000138.1:0-11583 GCA_050115555.1 Desulfobacteraceae bacterium | reverse complement strand
GCCCCGGCAGGCTGAACTGACGCTGCACCTCGTTAAAGACCACCCGTGCCCCCAGGCGCTCCAGAGTTTCGTACAGGTCGCTGAAAATGGGCGGCACGCCCACATACCCGAGCCTCACGCTCGGATTCTGCGGAACGCGGCGCCCTGCCTCCGCAAGAAACGCGTCCAGTTCCGCTTCGTATTGTTCCGGATCGGAATTGAAATCGGAGCTGCTGACAAGAAAAAGGTGGTTCTCCAGACCGTTGACCCGGTCCTCCTGATAGGTCATCCGGTCGAGGCGCTGAAGCTTCGTGCGGATGCGATCCAGGCGCTGCTTTGCCTCCCCCACCTTGGACCGACGTGCACCGAGCGCCTCGGTCAGCCGGTTTACGGCCTTTTCCAAGCCGTCGCGGCTGCGGTTCGGGGGATAGTCGAACCGGTCCACAGAAACTCCCCGGTGTTCCAGGACATCGGCCAGGGCGATGGCATTGCTGCAATCGCCGCCGGTCACTACGATGACACGTTCAAGACCGCCTTCCAGGACCGCCCCGTAGATCCCCTTGATCCAGGCGCACACCGTACGGGGAAAACCGGCGTTCTCCGCCTCTGAAAGGAGACGGTCCGGATCGGGAGCCGTAATGAACGCGTTGTTCAGGTCCACGGGACACATGCCCGCAGCATAAACGACTTCCGAGGGGATGGTAGAGGTGATGCCGACTAGGGGACCTTCCTGCATGCATTCCATCGACGAATCAGGCTCCCACGGAGATCAGCGCTCTTCCGGGCAGCTCCATACAGGTCAACCGGTTCCCGTACACCGCACCCGTGTCCAGGCCGATCTTATTTACCATAATCAGGGGCTGCCGAAAGGGCGTGTGACCGAACACGACGATCTTACCGAAATCGTAGTGCGAGTGAAGAAAGGGTTCCCGGATCCAGAGGAGATCCTCCGGGGTTTGCTTTTCAAGTGCCACACCGGGCCGAAGGCCCGCATGGACGACCAAGTACTCTTCGAGCTCGATGAAAAACCTCAGAGACCGGTAGAACTCCAGATGTGCCGGCGAAACGAGTGAGATCGCCTGCTCGCGTTGCTCGATCCCGCTCTCGATCCCGTAGCTGCGAAACGTGGTCTCCCCGCCGTTGGAAAGCGAGAGCCGGGGATCCCCGGTGGAAAGGAAATGGATGAACAGGCCTTCGTGGTTGCCCATGAGGCAGTCCACGTTCCCGCGCTTCGAGAGCTCCAGAATGAGGTCCACGACCCGCTTGGGATTCGGCCCCCGGTCAATGTAGTCTCCCAGAAAAATCAACCGTTCCGTTTCCGGGTCCCATGCAATCTTTTGCAGGAGCTTTTCCAGAAGACTGTCACAGCCGTGAATGTCCCCGATGATGTACGTCTTGTTTTCGTCCAATCGTTTCCCTGAGTTCCCCTGAGCGCTGGATCGATTTCCCGGAATGCGTCCCCAAATTTCAGAAGAGGACAAACCGAATGCGATCACGGGGGTCCAGGCGCTCGAGCCCTGCTTCACGTGCCATGTCCATGGCCTCGCGGAACTCGCGGGCCGTGAGGCGCCGGTGAAGGATCTCATCACTGGGCGCGTCCCCGCAAGGCCTGTATTGGTCCATGACGTTTACATACGTTTGCGGGGAGAGCTCCTTTGCGATGAATTCAGCGATATCCCTTGTCCCGGCAATTCCCCCGGGCATGACCAGATGTCGAACCAGCAGCCCCCGCCGGGCCACACCGTGCTCATCCAGGACCAGATCGCCCACCTGCCGGTGCATCTCCCGCAGTGCGGCCCGGGTCACCTCGGGGTAGTCGGACGCACCGCAGTAACGCTCGGACCACTCACCGTCCCAGAACTTGAAGTCCGGCATGTAGATGTCAAAGACCCCCTCCACCAACCGAAGGGTCTCCACCTTGTCGTACCCGCCCGTATTGTACACCAGGGGAACGCGGAGGCCGTTATCCACGGCGATGACCAGGGCCTCCAGGATCTGGGGGACGACGTGGGTAGGGGTCACGAAGTTGATGTTATGGCACCCCTGCTCTGCCAGAAGGAGCATGACACTGGCAAGCTGCCCGGCCGTACCCTCTTCCCCCTGATTGCCGTGACTGATCTCGTAGTTCTGGCAGAACCTGCACAAAAGGTTGCAGGAGCTGAAAAACACGGTCCCGGACCCGTGCTTTCCGACCAGCGGGGCCTCCTCCCCGAAGTGGGGGCTGTAGCTTGCGATGCGGGCAAGCCTGCCGGTCCTGCAAAAGCCTTCCTCGCCCTCCAAGCGGTTTACACCGCAGGATCGAGGGCACAGCCGGCACGATTCGAGCAGGGCCATCGCTTTTTCTGCACGACGACTCAGTTCACCCGTTCTCGCCAGTTCCAGGTAGACCGGCTCCATGATTTTTCCAAAAAAACGCCCCCGGCACAGCGGTGAACCGCGTCAGGGGGCGGATAGTGTAATAAACGTACCGGGTCAGATCACTCCCGGCCTCCGCCGAAAATCCGCAGCAGCATCAGGAACAGGTTGATGAAGTCCAGATAAAGCCTCAGAGCGCCCAGAATGGCGCCCTTTCGAACCACACCCGCATCCACGCCCGCAGGCTGGGTCAGGGCCATGTTCTTGATGTTCTGGGTGTCGTATGCAGTCAACCCCACGAACACGAGCACGCCGATGTAGCTCACCACCATGCTCACTGCGCTGCTCCGAATGAACATGTTCACCACAGTAGCAATGATGATGCCGAAAAGGCCCATGAGGAGAAATCCGCCCAGGGAGGTAAGGTCCTTCTTTGTGGTCCAGCCGTAGATGCTGCACGCCAGGAAGGTCCCTGCACAGATAAAAAATGTGCTCACAATGGAGGCCTTGGCATAGGCAATAAAGATAAAGGACAGCGTAACCCCGTTCAGGCCCGCGTAGAGCACGAAGAGCGAGGTGGCCGTGCCCGGGCTCATGCGCCCCACTGCGCCGCTGATGGCAAAAACCAGGGCCAACTCCCCGATGAGGAGCCCGAAGAACAGGAATCTGCTTCCAAATACCAGCTGAAGGATGGTCGGGCTGTTTGAGACCATATAGGCCACCACGCCGGTCAGCGCGAGGCCGATAAACATCCAGTTGTACACGCTTCGAACGTATTCGTTCACCACGACTTCCGTTCTCTGCCTTGCAAGAGACGGATTGAGTGCCATGCTTCTCCCTCCTCTGTTCGGCGCGCAGGACGCCCCCCGCTCCCGTGAGCAGAGCGGCGTATGCGCAAGCCATTGTGTTCCTTTTGGTTTTGAAGGTCTTCCGGCCGTTCCCTTCGGCCGGCAGGCTTTCGAAACCTACATTCTTGGTGATTATAAGGTCCCTGGGAAGAAGTTCAAGGGGTAAATGTGCCCGGACCGTCCAGGCTCTCCAGGGTGCGTATGCGCTCCAGGAGCGGAGGATGGGAGTAGTGAAAGCGCACGTACAAGGGATGAGGCCTCAGGTTGGCCAGGTTGTCCCGGGCCATCTTTTTCAGGGCCCGGACCAGCGGGACCGACCCGGCAGAGGTGGTTTGGGCGAATCGGTCCGCCTCCCTCTCGAACCGACGCGATAGGGCCATGGAAAGAGGAGAGAGGAAGAAACCCACGGGCTCCCACAATACCCCTGCAAGGAAGAGCCCGGCATAGGCGGGGGAAACCGAGAACCCGAAAGCCCGGTAGAGGACCTCCCACTGCATCAATTGCGACGCTGCAAAGAGAAGCACCAGCGTCGCGCCCCCGAAGATCAGGATCTGCTTCCACACATGTCCCTTCTTGAGGTGGCCCATCTCGTGGGCCAGCACGGCGAGGATCTCCTCCGGTTCGTGTGACTGGAGGAGTGTGTCGTAAAGGACGATCCGTTTGACCCGTCCGACTCCTGTGAAGTAGGCGTTCGTGTGTCGGCTCCGGCGGCCAGCATCCATTTGATGAATGTCCTTTACGGCCACGCCCTGCTCCCGGGCCAGGGCCCGAATGCGCTCCTTCAGGGCCTCGTCCTGTACCGGGCTGAACTTGTTGAACAAGGGGGCAATGACCGTGGGGTATATCACAAGCATGAGGATCTGAAAGGCCATCAGGATGGCCCAGGCCCACACCCACCAAGCCGACCCCGCAAAGGCGACCATAAGGAGAAAAAGGCCCAGAAGCAGGCCACCCAGGACGACCGCAATCACCGTGGATTTCAGGTGATCCAGGACCCACAGCTTTCGTGTACTCGTGTTGAACCCGTAGCGGGCCTCGATCGTGAAGGTGCGGTAGGAGTCGAAGGGAAGATCGAACAGATAGAAAATCACTGCGGGGACGGCAAAAAAGATCAGACCGGATCCCACGAACCCTTGTCCCTGAAGGGCCTGTGCCAGCCAGGGCAACACACCGGAGAGGATAAGAGCCAGGAACAGGATTCGCTCTGCAACCGACTCGATGCTGGAGAACCGGATGCGGTCCATGGTGTAACGGTCCATTTTCGCCAGGTCCTCGTGGTCGATCACCCCTTTGAACGCGTCCGGCACTCGGCCCTTATGCCTCTCCACGTGCCCGGCGTTCATCGCCTCCAGGGCCAGCCGAAATCCTGTGCTGAAAACGAACACCACGAGGTACGCCACAAGCAGAGGGTGTAAAGGAATCATGCCGCACCCCGTTTCGTTGCCGAAGGGTCCACGGCTCCCTCTCCGCTGATCCTCTTTTCCAGAATCCCGCGCACCCGTTCCCAGACCTCGTCCACGCCGATCATGTCCATGCATCCGGATTCCGGCCGAATGCAGGTCTCCTGGCGGCAGCCGCAGCACGGCACGTTCTTGAAAAGCACCTCCCCTTCCGGGCTGAGGGGGCGCCACATGTGAGGGAAGGTCGGCCCGAACAGGGACACCGTGGGACAGGCTACGGCCGCGGCAAGGTGGCCGGGCGCCGAGTCGTTTCCGACGAAAAGGGAGGAACGCCGTAGGAGCTCACCCATCTCCAGCAGGCTCAACTCGTGTGTACAAAGGGCGGGCTCCTGTGCCATACCGGCCGCCACTTCCTGGAGCAGGTCTCCTTCCCCGGGGCCGCCCACCAGGATCACCGCAGCCCCATAGCGTTTCTGCACCCGTCCTGCAATCTCGGCGAAGCGCTCCGGCCGCCACATGCGAAGAGGTCCCCGGGCTCCCGGATGGATGACCACCCAGGGACGGTCTTGGGGGAGCCGGGCGCGTTCGATCCACCGGTCCACCCGGTGTTGAACCGCCTCGGGCACGTGCAGGCTCAGGGTGCGCTCGAGATCCTCGAACCCGAGCAACCGCAAGGAGGCCAGTTGGTGATCCACAATGTGGTGCGCAGCCGGGTCCGTATCCACGAACCGGTTCATGAGAAGCCTGGAGAGGGAGCCCGCGTGAGCATGGGTGATTCGCACCCGGGCGCCGGTGAGGAAGCAAAGCAGGGCCGCCCTGTCCCCATGGGTGTAATCGATGACAATGTCGTACCTCTCGGCTCGTAAGTCCCGAATCAAGGCCCTTTGATAGCGAAAGGACGCCCATCGCTTCTGCTTGGCCAGGGCGTAATCGTACACCCAGACCTTGCGAATCCCGGGGTGGTAGGCAATGACGGGCTCGGTCCCGCGGTTCACCAGAACGTCCACTGCGGCTCCCGGTGACCTCTTCGCCAGGTTCTCCACCACCGGGACCACGCTCAGTGTGTCTCCGATGTATCGCAGCTTCACGATCAAGATGCGCTTCCCGTTCAAATCCACGCTCATACCGTCTTCTCGGCTCAGGAGGGACCGCTTTTCGCTATCCCAGGCGTTTCCAGGCTCCGGCCGCGTCAATCCCTGATGCCGCCTCCGGAGGAGATGGCGAGTTCTCTGAGCTTTGCGTACTTGAGAAAGGAACCGCCCGCATTCATCACGGAGATCACAAAACCCTCGAACCCGTCCAGCACGCCAAGCTCCAGAAGATAGGTACGAAAAAACATCCAGAGACCGTGCATGCCCGGCGCGAACGGTCCCGCGCTTTTTCCCGCTTCGAACAAGGACCGGGCCGCGAGGCTGGAGTACCGTTCCATCTTGTCCACCACTTCGGAGTAGTCACGAAAGCTGTAATGGTCGATGACCGCATCCAGGACGTGCTCTTCCCCTCGGGTCACCCACCGCTCGTGAACCGTCCGTCCGTCGAACCCCCCCTGCCTTCGGTCCACGAGCCGCACGATGCGGTCGGGCCACCACCCGGCATGACGAATCCAGCGGCCGTGAAGAAAGTTCCTCCTGCGAAAGCTGTATGCCCCTGCGGATGCCCCCCCCGATGCCAGGGCCCTTCGAATGGCCACGGCCGTCTCCTCGGGTACCCGCTCGTCCGCGTCCAGGATCAGGACCCAGTCGTGTGCGCATCGATCCACGGCGAGCTGCTTCTGCTCGGAAAAGCCCTGCCACGGCTCCACAAAGACCCTCGCCCCGGCGGACTCGGCAAGGGCTACCGTGCGGTCCCGGCTCCCCGAATCCACAACCACCACGTCATCGGCAAAGGAGACGCTTGCCAGACAGGCCGGAAGGCGTTCCTCTTCGTCCTGCGCGATGATCGCCACGGCGACTCGAACCGGGGAAGACTCGTCCTGCGTCATTCCCTCCCCCCGTCCGAATCGTCCTCCCCGAACGCGTTCAGCACGAGGGTGATGGGGCGATCCTCCTCGGCCTTCCCGGAAAACCGGATGGGGCCGGGACGGCGGTAGTCGTCCTCCCCCGGCTCGGCAGCGAGCCATTTCTCCCGCAACGCCTTGGACACCCGGAAGGCCGGGGATTGAACGTCCACCACGCTCTTCTCCAGGACCAGCGTCAGCTTTCCCTTTCGCTCTTCCAGGTGCATGAGCGGGGCAATGGGAATGCCGATGGGATCCCACTGAGAAAAATCCTTTTCCAGGTTTCGAATGGCGGCCATCTGCCCGGTGGCTCCGTTGGCGATCAGGCTGAACACGCAAAGCCCCAGGTTGTATGTGTACGTGCAGTCAAACCGCGTGGGATCGTTCCCGCGGCCGTCGTACCCATAAAAATGGGTCTGCGTCTTGAAGTTCGGGACCGTGGCCTTGAAAACCTTTTCCAAGGCAGGCGGAACCGGATCCTTCTCCTCGAGCGCGCCGGCCCGAACGATCTCCTGTCGCAGCGTCTTGCGGGAAATGATCTCCTTTCTCATCCGAAGGAGCCCTTCTTCCCCATAGTTGGAGAACAGAGCGGGTCCGTATCGATCCGGATCCAGTCCGTCCTTTTCCAGGACCTTCCGGTAGTAGGCCGGTTCTACGGCAAGGGAGTACTCCCCTCGCTCACGGAGAATGCTCAGATGATCGCGAACCATGTCCATGATCACCTTGTCCGTCTCCACCAGCGAGAACTGGAAGTTCCCGTGGCTGTCCCTCTCCGTGAGCAGCCCTTCCTGGAAAAACGGCGGCAGGTCGTTGAAGAGGTCGTCGTCACGGTCGCTCCAGATGGGAATGGTCTGCCCCTCCTGGGTGTGCCGGGCCAGGTTGCGCAGGTACTCGAGTTTGTCGGAAAGGGTTGGGAATCGGAGGTGAAAGTGACGATCGTGGGTCTCGTTGTACCGGGCGATGATCGTGCTGAGCTTGACGATGAACACCTGGATCTCGTTGATGAACTCCAGCACCCCCTCGGGAATGACGATCACCCCGTAGTTCTTTCCCGCAGTGGCTCGCTGAATAATGCCCTCGCAGACCACGCGGGAGAGGTGCCGAAGGGTCAGGCCATAGGCGCTGTAGTCCGTCACGCCAGTCTCATGAGCCCGCTCCAGCCGTTCTTGATCCACGTAGTCTGCAAGATCTTCCCCGATGAGCGTCATATTCGCATGGGTCTGAAGGGCCACCTCCAGGGCCAGGTGACTGGCCACCCGCCCCATGACCTTGCAGATGTGCCAGTACTTCACGTCCGAGCTGCTGTCCGTGCAGAGATTGGCGATGTTGTTGGAAAAGGCCCGTGCCGCCGTGTGGAACCCGAAGGACATGGCACAGAGCACACTCCCGGAAGCATCCCGCACCTGGATATCGCCGTCGATGGTTTTGGGAACTCCGATGACCTGGATCCCGTCGTCGTGAAAGGCCTCTGCAAGAAATGCGGCATTCGTGTTTGAGTCGTCTCCCCCTACGACGACCAGGGCGTCGAGATCGAGGTTCTGGCAGGTCTCCCTGGAAAGCGCCGTCTTCTCCTTTGTATCGATCTTGGTTCTTCCCGTCTTGATCATGGTAAAACCACCAAGGTTTCGATACGTCTTCACCTTCTCCTCGGTGATCTCCACCACCTCGTTCTCCATGATGCCGTCCGGCCCCATGAGGAATCCGTAGATCCTGGATTCCGGGTTCGCGGCCTTGGCCGCTTCATACAGACCGGCAATGACATTGTGCCCCCCGGGCGCCGGTCCCCCGGAAAAGACGATCCCGATGCTCCTCCGTTTTTGATAGCGCTCCCGGGATTCCGCATCCGTTACATCCTCGCGCACGATTTCCTGCACGGGGTTGCCGATGATGGACGGAAGCTCCTTTGCGGCATGCGGGTCGATATCGAACGTGTACGCATCGGTCTCCCGAAGCAGGGTGAAGGATCCTTCAAAGGCCTTGCATCGGGGAGGGTCAAACCCGCGGCGCTCCATGAGCTCGCGGTTGATGCTCGAGACCGCCTCCTGCACCTGTTTTCGCTTGAGTAGTTCCTGCGTCTGCGCAAGCGGATGATCGGACATGGATCCCCTCCGGTTTGTCTCGCCCCGCACTTTTGCTTTCTTTGCACGGTTCGTGGAAAAGCGCGAAGCGGGGTTGTTTATGGCACACTTTTTCCGTGCGTTTCCAAGCTGTTCTCCTTATACTATCCACGATATTGCGCGTTTGCAAAGGGAAACCACAGAAGGAGAACCCCATGGCGAAGGTCAAGGACGAACCGCAGAGAAAGACGTCCAAAGCCATCCTCGACGTCCTGATCAACCTTCCTATTTTCGACACGCTGGATTCGGACGAGCTTCGTATCGCCACCAGGTACATGAACCTGATGGATGTGCGCGAAGGAGAAATCGTCTTCAAGGAAGGCGACCAGGGCAACTATGTCTGTTTCGTGGCGAGCGGCATTCTCGAGGTCATCAAAGGGGTGGACACCGGCCACCAGGTGGTCATCGCCACTCTCGGGAAAAACCGTTCCATTGGGGAAATGGCCGTGATTGACGATTTCCCCCGCTCGGCCACGGTCCGTGCCAAAAAAGAGTCCACCCTCCTCATCCTTACCCGGGAAGGCTTTGACAGCGTCCTAGAAGACCACCCCGGAACCGGAGTGAAGATCATCAAGGGGCTTGCCCGCCTCCTGAGCCAGAACCTGAGGAAGACGTCGAGCCGTCTGGCCGACTACATGCTCCCCATGACCTGAGCGATCGGTAAGCACCGTCTTCCTTGCCGGGCGTTCTGCCTCATCGCGCTGAAAGGAAAAGGAATGGAAAGGCCCACCCTCACCGGAATCATTCAAAGCGGAGCCGGAAAAGGCGCGACCTTCACCCAGGTGGGGTGGGTGGTGGCGCAGTGCAGGCGCATGCTGGGCTATGAGCCCTTCCCCGGAACGCTCAACGTCCGCGTGAACGACAGGGACCTGGACTCCCTGGAAGATTTCCTGCAGGATGCGGATTTCGAGCTCGTTCCGGACGACCCGACCTATTGCTCGGCCCGACTCAAAAGGGTCACACTGAACGGGATTCCCGCCGCCGTGGTCCTGCCCTCCGAGGATGTACGCATTCACGAAAAACGGGTCCTCGAGATCATCGCGGGCTTCAACCTCAAGGAGGTCCTCGGGCTCGGCGACGGGGACTGCGTGACGATCGCTTCAGACCGGGCACGTATCGACGAGCCTGTAACGAGAGAAAGCGACCCTTCAGACAGGTTCGAGGAGCTCTATGCCTTTGCCTCCTCTGCAGGCGCCCTGGAAGGATATGTCTATCCCGTGGAAACCCGGGACATGAGCCATCTCGACAACTGGATCAACAACCTGGTGAAGCAGTATCGCGCCTTGCCTGAATCTGTCCGTATAAGCATCCAGACCCAGCTGGACCGAACCCTGGGGCGGGCCGTTCAATCGCTCGAAACCGAGCTCGGCAAAGACCACCGAAATGTGCTGGCCCTGCGTTCCATGCTCAAGGGGGAGATCCCGGCCTCACCCCACGACTTTGAACGGGAAAAAAAGGAAAAGGCGGAGCAGTACGGGGAGTAGAATCCTCTTTCACCCGGCCGCAAACCAGGGGACCAGATCCCGGACCCCCTGAACGATCAGATCCGGTCCATTCGCAGCCAGGGCATCGTAGTCATCCACGCCGGTCAGGACCCCCACAGTGAACGTTCCGGCTCGCCTGCCCGCCATCATGTCCACGTCCGCATCCCCCACATACACGGACCGGCCCTCCTCCACGCGGAGGCGCCGGGCGCAGGCCATGACAGGCTCCGGATCGGGTTTCATCTTCGTAGTGTCCTCGATCACGATCACCGCGTCGATCAGCTCGTGGATTCCCGCCTCTTTCAGTGGTAGAAGCTTCCTATCGATGAACCGTGTGTGAGAGGCCGTGACAATGCCGATCCGCAGTCCCGACTCCTTCAACCGCTGGAACAAGGTTTGAACCCCCGGGATCAGTCCCACCGAATCTGAATAAATGCGGGCGGAAATCTCCTTCCCGGCCCTCATACAGGCCTCGATGAGCTCCTCCCTCCGGTGCGCCATGGATCCCGGGATCAGGTGACGGAACCCTGTCATCCCTTCCTTGATCATGGCAGCCACGGCCTCTCGCGGGGCCTGGGGCAGCCCGACCTCGTCCAGCATGGCCGCTACGATCCGGAAGTACGTGGGAATGGAGTCGATCAGGGTCCCATCCAGATCGAACATGACGGCCTGGACACTCCCCTTTTCACGCTCAAAACCCTCGAACGCTTGCCTCACCCCTGCGTTTCCCTGTCCGTCAGGCCCTTTCACAGCTGAACCGCTTCCCGAAACCCGAACCGGATCTTGTTGTCCATGTACAAGACGATGTCGGGCTCGAACCGGTAGAGCCGCACACGGAAACGGCTCGCGAACCGCTCCAGGTCAAGATCCTCCCTGGGGTCAAAAAACTCCCTTGTAAAGGGATACTTGGACACATAGGCCCGAACCGCTCCCAATGCCTTCGGACCAGGGCGCACCTTTCGAACGCGGCCCGACATCTGAAGCCCTCGAATTTCCTGCCAGGAGGACACGAAAGGGTAGATGGTGGCTGCGGCCTGGCCGCTTTCCAGAGACTCCCGAATGTGCCTTGAGTCCGGGTCCGAGAAAAAATACATGGCGCCGCGGAAAAACACGTAGTAGACCGGTGCAGTCCACGCCCCGCCCTCCCCGGCCGTGGCCAGGGCCATAGTGCTCTCGGAGTCGATCAGCGCTCTTACCAGGGCCTGAAGGTCGTGGCCGTCCGTCATGATCTCCCCACTCGAGTGCGGAACATCACAGCCCGATTCCGCACTCCATGCTCCGTCCAAACAAAACAGGGCTGCGGATTCAAGACCGTATCCAGACTGCCAGTTTTTTCAGGATATTGCATCTTTCGCAGTCCAATCATGGGATAGATTCTCATGGTTTGTAAGGAATCGCAATGGC